>CAYGQZ010000465.1:0-2231 GCA_964352055.1 uncultured Rhodobacterales bacterium | reverse complement strand
CGGCATTGCCGAGTGCGATGTTGGAATAGATGGTGTCATGAAACAGGATCGGCTCTTGTGGCACATAGCCCACCATCGACCGCCATTCGCGCAGCGAGAAGTCCTGCAAGGGTTGGCCGTCAATCAGAACCTGACCGGCATCAGGGGCATAAAAGCCCAGCAGAATATCGGTGATTGTTGTCTTGCCCGACCCCGATGGCCCGGTCAGGACGGTTGTTGCGTTCTTTTGGAACTCGACACTCAACCCTTGCAGCACCGGGCTGCGTGGATGTGCGAAATGCACATCGACAAAGCTCAGGTTCCGCTCAAATACAGGGGTTTTGGATGAGGGATCGGCCTCTTCCTCGGCCTCGGCTTCCGCAATTTGCTCGAGCAGGGTAAAATAGGCGCTCTCGGAAATGACGGCTTTCTGGTATTCGTTCTGCATCTTGTTGAACGTCTTGACCAATTGAGTGAGGACCAGGCCCATCACGGCAAGTTCGGCGGGTGGAAAACCCCAATACACGATGGCCAACGTGATTCCGATGCCCAGCACAATGGCCGCCAGCGTTTCGTTTGACGCTTTCAGCGCTTCTTTGGCGATCACCTGCTTGCGCAACGCGCTGCGCAGCTTGTCGATGTTTGCCCGCATCAGCCGGGCGAAATCTGCCTGCCGCGCCATCGCCTTGAGCGGTTTGATGTTGTTGAGCGTGTCGCTGAGATAAGAGATGAAGTTTCGTGCGTGCTTGGTCTGTTTCAAACCCGCCCGCCGCGCACTGCGGATCATGAAGCCTAGCGATGCCGCGACGGTTGCCCCAACGACAAGGGCAATCAGCGCTCCCTCCCACGAGATGAACAGGGCCACGCCGGTATATACCACCGCCTGAAACACGTAGACCATCATATGGGCTGCCGCCAAATAAGCCGTGCCCGCACGCGTGGCCTCGCCGCTCAGCGCGTTGGTGATGCGGCCAATCGGTTGCCTGGTGAAATAGCCCCAGCGCACCATGAGCAGCGCATTGACCAGATCGCTGCGGATGTTGGT
This sequence comes from uncultured Rhodobacterales bacterium, assembly GCA_964352055.1. Classification (GTDB taxonomy): domain Bacteria; phylum Pseudomonadota; class Alphaproteobacteria; order Rhodobacterales; family Rhodobacteraceae; genus Tateyamaria. The sequence continues at coordinate 1,207 of CAYGQZ010000465.1, read as the reverse complement.
CGTGATGTCCGCGACGGTGTAGCCCACATAGGTCATGGCCGTAAGCGTCAGAACATTCTTGAGGATGACGGTCGATACAACAAAGGCGACCAGCGTAGCGATGGTGGCTTCTATCCCGAAATAGGCCAGCCATTCGGTAACCTTCGTAACCGAGGAACTCGGTTCGCCGCCCTGATCACCCAGCGCCATGGAGATCGTTGGCAAAAGGCTGGCAAGCCCGATGCCTTGTGCGATCCCGCTCAGGAACAGACAAATCAGCACGACGAAAGGTTTCGTCCCGCCCGCTTTGAAAAATATTGTAAGAACGCTGTGCAGCGGATCCATCCCTAGCTGACGTTTTCGCGCCCCTTATGACAATGGAAGCGCGCAATCGAAAGGCCATTCTATGTGAAGGCTGATCTGCCTGCACGTCATATCTTGCATCACATCCCGCTGCCGGCGCGCTTGCGCCGATGATACATTGCCTTGGATCGTGTTCCAGCATCGCTTCGGAGAGACAATAGAAAAAACCCGCAGCCACCCTGGCTACGGGTTGTTTCCAAATTCCGAACGGTTGGTCAGGCCCGACGACGGCGACCGCCCGAGCGCCCTGCGCGCCCGCGGCTTTCCTGACCCGCCTTTGGCGGTTGACGGTTGAACTGGATCCATGCACCGCCACCTTCGTCATTGTTGGTGAGGAAGTTGGCAGCGCGGATCGCTTCCATCTCTTTGCCCGCGCGCGGCAGGGTGGATCCCATGCCAAACATCTGCACGAAGGCTTCGTCGTCCATGTCGTCCGGCAGGATGATCCCGGCAGCCTCGACCTCGGCGCGCTTTTCCGCGATTTTCAGAGGGCCGATGGGCAATGCGATGGGGTTCATGATCGCAGATGTCATGCCGGCGCACATGGCCATCGGCAGGAACGCGTTGTTGATCCCGTGCCGGTTGGGCAGCCCAAAAGAAATGTTGGAGGCGCCGCAGGTCGTGTTCACGCCCAGCTCTTCGCGCAGACGGCGGACAAGGGTAAAGACCTGCAAACCAGCCGTACCCATCGCGCCGATCGGCATGACCAGCGGATCGACAACGATGTCATGCGCGGGAATGCCGAAATCAGCGGCGCGCTCGACGATCTTCTTGGCCACGGCAAAGCGGACATCGGGGTCCTCGGAAATGCCGGTGTCATCATTGGAGATTGCAACAACCGGCACGTTGTATTTCTTGACCAGCG
>CAYGQZ010000464.1:0-2277 GCA_964352055.1 uncultured Rhodobacterales bacterium | reverse complement strand
CTCGAAGGCGTGCTTGGCGCGCTGCATACGCCGGACGATGGGCACGTGGACCCGACCAATGTCACCATGGCGATGGCGGCGGGCGCAAGGGCCAAGGGCGCGCGGATTATCCGCCGCTGCCGCGCCACGAACATCACGCAGGCTGCAAATGGCGAATGGGTGGTCGAGACTGAGCAAGGCACGATCACCTGTGAGCATGTGGTCAACGCGGGCGGCACCTATGCGCGGCAGATGGGCGAATGGTCGGGCCTGCAATTGCCCATGACGTCAATGACACATCACTATTTTGTCACCGACGAGGTGCCGGAGTTCCGAGATCTGGAGCGCGAATTGCCCGTGATCCGTGATGACCGCAAGGTGTCGGGCTATATCCGGATGGAGCAGAAAAAGGGCCTGATCGGTATCTACGAGAAGGCCAATCCGAACACGGTGTGGGAGAATCACTGCCCTTGGGAGGCCGAAAACGAGCTGTTTGCGGCGGACTATGACCGCGTCATGCCGTGGCTAGAGGAATCTCTGAACCGGATGCCGATCTTTGCAGAGCTTGGTATTTCGCGTGACGTACACGGCGCGATTTCCCATCCCCCTGATGGAAACCCGCTGATCGGCCCCGCGCCGGGCGTGCGCAACTACTGGTGCTGCTGCGGCACACAAATCGGCATTGGTTGGGGGCCGGGGCTGACCCGAGAACTGGCGCGCTGGATGGTGCAAGGCGCGGCGGACATCTCGATGCGCGACTACGATCCGCGCCGGTTTGGGTCTTATGCCACCAAGGAGTGGCAGGTGGTGAAGGCCAAGGAAGACTACTGCCTACGCCACGAAATCCCGTTCCCGCATTTCAACCGGCTGGCAGGGCGTCCGATCAAGCCGTCGCCGCTCTATGACACGCTGAAATCCAAGGGTGCGGTGTACGAAGAAGTCTACGGATTTGAGCGCCCGCGCTGGTTTGCGAAGAATGGCGTGCCGCAGGAGGATCACTATTCCTTCCGCCGCACGGTTGTGGACGACATGGTGGCACAAGAGGTCAAAGCCGTGCGCGAGCGGGTCGGGATCATGGATGTAACGGCCTTCACCAAGGTGCTGGTCGAAGGGCCGGACGCCTATGCACTGCTGGATCGACTGACCGCGAACCGGATGCCGCAAAAGGTGGGCTCGATCACGCTCACGCATATACTGAACCGGCGGGGCCGGATCGAGTTGGAAACGACGATCGTGCGGATGGCTGAAGACAAGTTCTACCTCGTCTGCGCGGCCTTCTTCGAACAGCGCCTGTTGGATCACCTCGCGGCAGAACGGACGCACGAGTACGTAACTGTCACCGCCCTGTCCAGCACCTGGGGCGCGCTGTCGCTGAACGGACCGAAATCCCGTGACGTGCTGGCGGCTTGCACCGATGCACGGCTGGAAAATGCTGCCTTCCGCTGGCTTTCCGCACAGCAGATCACCGTCGCAGGGCACAGCGTCTGGGCCTTCCGCATGTCCTATGCAGGCGAGCTGGGCTGGGAACTGCACATGCCGTTTGATGCCATGGCGGATGTCTATACAGCACTTTTGCAGGCAGGCGAGCCACATGGAATCGCTGATTACGGAAGCTTCGCCATGAACGTGATGCGGATGGAGAAGGGCTTCAAAGGCGCAGTGGAGCTCACTAACGAAGTCACCTTGGCCGAGGCCGACGTGCTGCGCTTTGCGCGCACGGACAAGGACTATCTAGGCCGTGACAAGACCCTGAACACCGATCTGCCTTGGGTCTGCGCCTATCTGGAGATTGAGCCGGATGGAGAAATTGACGGGCACGGCGGCGAGGCGGTGATGCTGGATGGCAAAGTCGTCGGCTCGACCGCGTCGGTCGCCTATGGCCATACGGTCGGCAAGATCCTTGCCTTTGCTTACATCAAACCCAATGCCGCCGCCCCAGGCACCGCGCTGGAGGTGATCATCCATGGCAAACCCCGCGCGGCACGCGTACTGGGCGAACCGGCCTACGACCCACAAAGCCTGTCGCCCCGCGCAGATGCCGTTCAGGAGCCCGCCGAATGAACCGGATCGCCGCTCCCTCTCTGTCCCCGGTTGGGATTGGACAGTACATCACCCGGCTGCGGCTCTGGCACGTGCCGCTGACCAGCCACACCGCTTATTACATGGCGGATGGCAAGACGTGTGACACCGTTGAAACGGTTGTTATCGCGCTCGATACCGATGCCGGGCTAACCGGCTGGGGAGAGGTTTGCCCGATCCCGCATTACCTGCCTGCCTATGCCCGTGGCGTGGCACCGG
>CAYGQZ010000463.1:0-2281 GCA_964352055.1 uncultured Rhodobacterales bacterium | reverse complement strand
CCATCAGCCCGTTGTCGATGAGTATGTTCAGACGACCCGAGATGGCTTCGGCGCGGGTTCGGATCAATTCGATGGAAACTGAAGGCGGCAAAGTTGCATCGAGGCTGGCAGCAACGCCTTCGACCGTTGCCTGAATGGCCAGCGCATCGCCCTGGTTTGACCGATCCACCCGGATCGACACCGCCGGATCATCGCCCACGAAGTAACTGCGGTTTCGATTGCTCCCCAACAGCGTGACCGTGGCAACGTCCCGCACCCGCAGTTTTGAGCCATCAGGGTTGGACCGCAGCACAATTCCGCCAATCTCTTCGGGGCTGCGCTTTTCCGTCCCCGTGCGCACGCGGGCATTGGCCCCGGTTACATCGCCCGCGGGATTTGCATCCACCTCGGCCGCAATGGCCGTGGCAATGTCTGACATGGTCACGTCATTGGCAATCAGGTTCAGCGATGGCACTTCGATCAGGGTCTGCGGTGCAGCAACGCCCTGAATGGTGGTCCGCGTCACCCCTTCCGCAAACAGGCGCAAAACGAATTCATCGGCAAACAAGCCCAATTGCTGAGGTTCGACAGGGCCTGTTATCACCACATCGGTGACACGATCCCTCCAGACGCCGCGACGCACGGTCGGCTCGTCAATATCATCGGGCAGTCCCGTGACCTGATCCACCGCTGACTGCACGTCATCCGTGGCTCGGCCCATGTCCCAGTCCGGTTCGAATTCCAGGGTGATCTGGGCGGATCCTTCACTGGACTGAGCCGATGACGACTCGACCCCTTCCACCGCCAAAAGGCCCGGCTCCAGCACCTGAACGATGCCTGCGTCGATATCTTCGGCACCCGCACCTTCCCAAGTGACCGACACTGTCACGTTGTCGAGGATGACATCGGGAAAGAACTGCGCACGCATATTCGGGATGGCCACAGCGCCAGCCACAAGCATCACAACCAAAAGAAGGTTCGCGACGGTCTTATGCCGCACAAAGTAACTCAGAATGCCGCCGGCGGCTTTGGGGATCGCGCGCGCCAAACTAGCCGCCCATCCGCCCTTCGAGGCGGGCAACCATTTGCGCAGGCACGCGTGTTTCGTTCAGCCGCGCCAGAACGCGCGCCTTGGCCTCTGCGGGCATCCGGTCGTTCGCCTCGACAAAGGCGACCAGCTTGGCCCGGCGCTCGGCACTCAACTCCAGCATTTCCGGTTCGGTCGGAGCAGCGGTCTCGTCCGCCCGCAAGGGCCGCACGGAAATGCCTGCGCCCAACAGCGGCGACCGCGCTTCGACCACCTCGCGTCCCGACAATCCATCGCCACGCACCAGTACGTCATCGCCCTGACGCCGGACAAGATCGACCGAAATCGCCTCCAGCCTGTCCTCCTGGCCCAGCACCAGAACCGTATTGGACGCGTCCAGCGCAGATGCAGGCAGCCGAACAACGTCCAGCAGCAACGGCTCTTCAACATGAACCGTGACAAAGTCACCCGGCTTGAACCCCACCGATTGATCCAGGCGCGCAAAGACAAGCCGCCCGGTCTGACCTTCGCCCACCGCCACACTCGCACGGCTGATGACCCCGGTTGCCTTGAGATCAATGCCGGAGACATCCAGAATGGCCGTCACCGGCGCGGGGACCAAAATGCCGTTCCCGTCCAGAAGCCGCGCATATTGGGCGGTCGAGACGCGAAACGACACTTCCAGCCGGTCAGGATCAATCAGCACGGCCAGCTTTTCGTTGGCCGTCACCAGACCACCCTGCACAACATTCGTCTCGCTCAATGTGCCATCGAAGGGTGCGATCAGGGTCGTGTCGGCCAATTCCTTTTCCGCCTCGCGCAGCGCAATCCGGGCCCTGGCCAGCCGTGTCTCGGATTGATCCATGCGCGCCTCGGCCTGAGACAGCGCCTGACGACGGGACAAAACAGCTTGGCGGGCCGCAGAGGCTGCCAGTTCTGCCGTTTCTGTATTGGCTGCGGTGCCGACGCCCCGCTCCGCCAGATCGACTTGCCGTGCATAAACACGCGCGCGCAAATCGGCCTGCTCCTGCGCTGCGGCCGCTTCATCGCGGGCCAGCACTATGCTGCGCTCCGCATCACGCACCTCTGCTTCGGCGTCCAGCATATCCGCTTCGGCCCGCTCGAAATCAGCTTGCGCGTCCGCGGGATCGATGCGGATCAACTCGGTGCCCGATTGCACCTCCCCGCCATCTTCGAAAAGATCCGGCAGCATGACAACACGCCCGTCCGTTGCCGCGCGCAATTCGAGGGTACGGCGGCTTTTGACCTCGCCAA
>CAYGQZ010000462.1:0-2282 GCA_964352055.1 uncultured Rhodobacterales bacterium | reverse complement strand
CACTGTAACGATCGGAGGAATTTCATGGGCATTTTGAAACGGATCAGTCTGATATCCGCGCTTGGGCTGTCGCCGCTTGGGGCCGATGCCCAATGCGGCGGATCGTTCAGCAGCTTCAAGGCGGGCCTGAAATCCGAAGCCATTGCGCGCGGCATCGATCCACAGACCGCCGATGCGTTTCTGTCCGGCGTCCGTCAGGACCCGGCCGTGCTCAAGGCGGACCGCGCGCAAGGTGTCTTTCAACGCCCCTTCATCGACTTCTCGCGTCGCCTGATTTCGCAAAACCGGATTGATACGGGCCGCGCCAAGGCCCGCCAATATGCGACTGTCTTCGATCAGGTCGAACAGCGCTATGGCGTGGACCGCCACGTGCTTTTGGCCTTTTGGGCGTTCGAGACGGACTACGGCGCGTTTCAGGGCGATTTCAACACCGCCAATGCGCTGGTGACGCTGGCCCATGATTGCCGCCGCCCGGACCTGTTCCGGCCCCAAGCGCTTGCCGCGATTGAGCTTAATGCCAAGGGCGGTTTAGATCCGCGCACCACCACGGGTGCCTGGGCGGGCGAGATTGGCATGGTGCAGATGTTGCCGCAGGACATCCTGATCAACGGCGTGGACGGCGATGGGGACGGCGCGGTGCGGCTCAAGACCTCCGCCCCGGATGCGCTGATGTCGGGCGGCAAGATGCTGCAGCACCTTGGGTGGCGCGCGAACGAGCCCTGGCTGCAAGAGGTCACTGTGCCCGCCGACATGGATTGGAGCCTGAGCGGCGTCGGGACCACCAAATCACCGGCGGAGTGGCAGACCATGGGCATCGAGGCCCGCAACGGCCAGTTGGCCGACCTGCCCGCATCGCTGATCCTGCCGCAAGGCCACAAGGGTCCAGCCTTCCTCGCCTACCCGAATTTCAACGTGTATTTCGACTGGAACCAGTCCTTTACCTACGTGCTGACGGCCGCCTATTTCGCAACCCGCCTGGCCGGGGCGCAGATCTATGACGCAGGCAACCCCGACGCCGGGCTTGGCCCCGATCAGATGAAACAGCTCCAGCAGAAGCTTCAATCACGCGGGCATGACGTGGGCAAGATCGACGGCATCCTTGGCGCAGGCACACGCAGCGCTGTTCAGGCCGAACAGGCAAGACTGGGATTGCCCGCAGATGCATGGCCGACGCAGGCGTTGCTGAACCGGCTTTAGGCCCGTTTCGGGCCGCCCAAATAAAAGCGAAAGATGAATTCAAGGTTGAACGGTTGTGACGCTGACGCCAACGATCATGCAAAGCGCCTCACGCCACCATCTTTGCTGCCTTCTTGAGGTCCACGGACACCAACTGGCTGACCCCCTGCTCGGCCATGGTCACCCCGAACAACCGATCCATGCGCGACATGGTCACCGCATGGTGGGTGATGATCAGGAACCGGGTGTCGGTGCGGCGGCACATCTCGTCCAGCAGATCACAAAACCGGGTGACGTTGGCATCATCCAGCGGCGCGTCGACCTCGTCCAGCACACAGATGGGCGCGGGATTGGCGAGGAACACCGCAAAGATCAGCGCCATCGCCGTCAGGGTCTGTTCTCCGCCTGACAGAAGGCTCAGCGTCGACAGCTTCTTGCCCGGAGGCTGGCACATGATCTCAAGACCGGCCTCCAGCGGATCATCGCTTTCGACCATGACCAGGTTGGCCTCACCGCCGCCAAAGAGGTGGGTGAAAAGCAGCGAAAAGTTCGAATTGACCTGCTCGAAGGCGGTGAGCAGGCGTTCACGTCCTTCACGGTTCAGGCTCGCGATGCCAGTGCGCAGGGTCTTGATCGCTTCTTCAAGATCAGCCTTTTCGGTGACCAGCGCGTCATGTTCGGTCTGAACCTCCTTGGCATCCTCTTCGGCGCGCAGGTTCACGGCACCCAGCGCGTCGCGCTGACGTTTCAAACGATTGACGTCGGCTTCCAGCGCTTCGGCGGCGGGCATGGCATCGGGCGTCACGTCCAAGGCCGTCAGCAACTGGTTCGGCGTCATCTGGTGCTCTTCGGCGATCCGTTCGGCAGCCGCGGCAACGGTCTCGTGCGCGGCCTCGACACGGGCCTCTGACCGGGCGCGGGCCTCGCGGGCTTCGGAGGCCAGACGTTCCGCTTCGCGTTCGGCCAGCGTCGCATTGCGCAACGCACCTTCGGCCTCGGACAAGGCGTTTGTAGCCTCTGCCTTGCGGGCCTCGGCGCGTGCGATCTCATTCGCCAGCGCATCGCGTTTGGCCGCCAGTTCCGCCGGCGCGGCCTGCGCCAAAGCC
>CAYGQZ010000461.1:0-2282 GCA_964352055.1 uncultured Rhodobacterales bacterium | reverse complement strand
GCTGGTCTTGGCGCTTTCGTCTGGATGCGTCGCCGTCAGCACGTCGCGTAAGTCAGCGCAAACCACAAAATTCAAAAAGCACCGCAACACTGTCTGCGGTGCTTTTTCTTTTGCAGTCCAGAGTTTGCAGACGCGGACCCGAACGCACGCGCGTCAGCGGTTTATTCAGAGGCAGATCGCCGTACGCCTTTCGCTTGCCAAAGGCTGAAGCTTCGTTTCGGTGGTGACTTCGACGTGTCCGGCGCAAAAGCACGCATAGACAACTTCAGCCGCCAAGCCGAACTGAGAGAACTCGGACGAGCAGACGCTGCGCGAAAGTCAGGCCCGCGCATGCCGTACATTCGGTGACTTCCGCGCACATCGAATTTGTGTGCAGGAAGCTTGCCCAGCATCTCGGTCAGGGCGACGGTGGCTTTGATGTCTTCATTGGCGGCGCCCAAACTGTCCAGCCATTGGCACGAAGAAAACACCGGCCACCGGTTTCTAGCGCGATCCGCGGCCTTTGTTCGTAAGCGAGTTGCAGAATTGCCCAACGCACATTGGGTGGGAAATACTGGTCCATTTTTCCACGTGATCATGTTATCCCCTAAACCATGAAAAAGTGTGTGAGCCTGATCATTGCTGATAACGTAAAGTCCTTAATGGCAAGTCGGAACCTAACCGCCAATTCGCTTGCCAAAGCAGCTGGATTGAATCACGCGGGTCTCTACTCAATAGTGCAAGGCAAGGTGCGGAACCCGCGCATCGATACTATCGAGAAGATCGCAGATGCGCTCGGCGTCACTGTTGTTGATTTGCTCGCTGAAGTTAGCAGCAACGATTTGCGCGAGACTGTATTTTCTAGGATGGCGGGGCTTGGCGAGGAAGATCAGCGTCGGATTTCCGACATGGTCGATTTCATGGTTCGCACCGCGAAGCCACAAAAGAAAGAGTGATAGGACCAGTTCATTTTACCCCCGTCGGGAACCTCCATCTCGGACACGGTTAAACCTATAGATACCCTTTAGAAGTGGCTTCTGTTGGTGCATGGATGTTGGTGACTGCTGCTACTTCGACTTCAGCAGTGCTTCGGCAAATGCGGTCTCCGTACCTGATCGCGTCTGTCTAACTGCCCCACCGCATCAAACAACTGAGAGTAATCATCGGACATTTGTGAGGAAATCAAGTCGGCGGGTTCAATCTCAAGAGCGTTGGAAATTCTAACCAGAAGATGGTTGTCCGCGCGCGGTTGTCTCCCGCGCAAACAGAGTCCCCGTAATGATCGCACGAGCATTCTCTGGAAACGCCGGGCAAAACATCGTCTGATCTGTTCCGATATCGGCCACCAGCGCCTCGGCCACAGGCCCAGTGTTGCCCTTTGGCATTGCCTCGACGGTTGCACGGCAATTCCAGAAAAGCGGATCGCGCCAGCCGGTTTCGGCCACTCCAAAGCTTTGCGCGTCTCGCCCACCGCTTCGTTTACAAGGGCAGTCCGGTATTTCAAGGCAATCTCCTCAAACGCCGCAGAATTGGCAGGGGTCTGATCCGGCACACCGAGTCTTTGGCGAAGAGGAACACCACGGTCCGCCAGCCAGCCTGTCGCCCATGGACCCCAGTCCGACGATGGGCATTGCAGGGACTGACCTCTTGATCTTATCCGTGGCGCGGGGCCGTCACCGACCACGCGGCAACAAGTGTATCGGCAAGAACCGGAGAGGCAAAACACAGGTTATGCCCTTCTGCGACCAGATGGAATTCTGCGTGCGGCATCGCCTGCGCCATGGCCATTGCATATTGCATTGGCGCTTGGCCGTCGAACGCTCCGGCAAAGACATGGCATGGAATATTCATGTCCGGCAGGCAATCCCAGCAATCATGTTTGGCCCGTGCGGCCAGCAGTCGGGGGTATCCCGTTGCATTGCTGAAACTGCCGGCAAAGCGGTCCTCAAAGGCGACACGCGCGTCGATCCTGTCGGCTTGTGCGGCAGGATCAGTCCGCCATGCCGCAGCGAAACGGGTGTCCATGATGCCAAGCGCGGTTGCCGCCCTGTCATGCGGGTTCTCAATGTCACGAAGCGTTTCAATGGGATAGGATGACCCGCCTGCACCGCCCGGCGTACCGGCAGCCAGTGCAAGGCGTCGTATGCGCCCTGGGGCGCGTTTGGCCAGGTGAAGCGCTGTCATCGCGCCAAAACTCTCGCCGAGAACATAGGCGCGGTCCCAGCCCAACGCGTCCATGACGTCGATGGCATCGTCTGCATAATCGGCCATTGTCCAATCGCCCGGAGGGGCATCGGTTTGCC
>CAYGQZ010000460.1:0-2287 GCA_964352055.1 uncultured Rhodobacterales bacterium | reverse complement strand
CGCCAAGCATGTCCATCGTGACACTCTCCAGCTTGATCCCCAATTCCTCAGAAATAACTTGGCCGCCGGTCAAGACTGCAAGATCTTCCAACATTGCTTTGCGACGATCACCAAACCCAGGCGCTTTGACACCAGCTACCTTCAGGCCGCCTCGAAGCTTGTTCACCACAAGCGTTGCAAGTGCTTCGCCATCGATGTCTTCAGCGACAACCAAGAGTTGCTTATCTGCCTGCATAACAGCCTCAAGCAAAGGCACCATAGGAGCCAATGATGTCAGCTTTTTCTCATGAAGCAGAATGACGCAATCTTCCAGGTTTGCAGTCATCTTGGTTGGGTCCGTAACGAAGTACGGGCTGAGGTAGCCACGATCAAACTGCATGCCCTCGACCACTTCGGTCTCAGTCTCCAGGCCCTTGTTCTCTTCGACAGTAATAACGCCTTCGTTGCCGACCTTTGCCATCGCGTCCGCGATTTGCTGGCCGATTGCAGCTTCGCCATTGGCAGAGATCGTGCCTACCTTAGCAATCTCAGCTGTGTCACCGACGGGACGGGACATGGTTTTGACTTCGGCAACAACGGCTGCAACAGCTTTGTCGATACCGCGCTTCAGGTCCATTGGGTTCATTCCAGCGGCGACTGACTTCATGCCTTCTTTGACAATGGCCTGCGCAAGCACGGTTGCAGTCGTTGTGCCGTCACCGGCCTCGTCGTTGGTGCGCGACGCGACATCTTTGACCAGCTGCGCGCCCATGTTTTCAAACGGATCAGCCAGTTGGATTTCCTTAGCGACTGTGACGCCGTCCTTGGTAATACGTGGCGCACCATAGGATTTGTCGATCACCACATTGCGCCCCTTGGGGCCAAGAGTGACTTTTACAGCGTTGGCTAGCGTGTTGACGCCCCGGAGCATGCGGTCACGGGAGTCCGTGCCAAATTTTACGTCTTTTGCAGACATATCGGTATTCCTAATTGAAAATTATGTGAAAGTTGCAGCGTCGTTCAGGCCATAATGCCGAGAATGTCGCTCTCCTTCATGATCATCAGTTCTTCACCGTCGATTTTGATTTCTGTACCGGACCATTTGCCGAACAAAATCTTGTCGCCAGCTTTGACGTCCATGGCGATCCGTGCGCCAGTTTCGTCCTTTGCACCTGCGCCAACGGATACCACTTCGCCTTCTTGTGGTTTTTCTTTGGCGGTATCGGGGATAATCAGACCGCCTGATGTCTTTTCGTCACTTTCAATGCGGCGAACCAGAACGCGGTCGTGGAGCGGGGTAAACAACATAGGTATGCTGCCTTTCAAGATTTACGGGGGTGGATGGCGTGCTTAGAAACCCATTGGCACTCGCCACACCAGAGTGCCAATATAGCTGAGATTGCTATCGTTGGGGGCGTCTACAATAGACTGATCGTAACTATTTGTCGGGCTTGCCAGAGAACTTGACGTCGACTGTTTTTGATCGCCGCAGTTCGTGGAAATGGTCGGTTTTGTACCGCATTGCAACATCAAAACCGCCGTAGAGTTAGACACACTTTTCAGCCTGCAGGCGCAGCGATAAAATCAATCGCTGAACTCAGAATTGCCCCCTGTTGCTCTGAAGGCGCTTCAGATCGTCGTGACCTCATGGGTACTTGAGCAAAGGTCTGGCACTCAAAAGCCAGCGTAACGCATAAGATTTAGGTCGTATTCCCACGCTTTGGTCGAAAATGGATCAGCATCGCGTGCGAAATGACCCGCACTATCGAGTACAATTTTGGACAAGGACCCTCACAGGTGAACGTACATTCTATTGTTGATGGGTTCACCACTGCCGAATGCAGCGCAATCCTCAACGCCGTGGCATCAGCTCCGGCGAGAGACGCTTTGCTTGTTGGTCGCAACCGGGATCATAATTTGCGCCGTGCAGAGCTCGTTTGGCTGGATGAGGTTGACGCCATGGGATGGGTCATGGAACGGCTTATTGATGTTGTCCGAACCTCTAATCGAAACTGGTTCGGTTTTGATCTCAAAGAATTTGCGGAGAGCCCACAGGTTGCCAGCTACGATGCGTCAGCTTCCGGTCATTTTACGTGGCATTCCGATATTGGTGATGGCCCAATGGCACGTAAGCGAAAACTGACCTTGGTCGTGCAGCTTTGTACACCCGGCAGCTATGATGGTGGTGATCTGGAAGTTATGCCGGGCGCGCACATTATTGCGTCAAACCGGGCGCAAGGCTCTATCACCATCTTCCCAAGTTTTCATCTGCATCAAGTGACGCCAGTGACACGAGGGACCCGCCATT
>CAYGQZ010000459.1:0-2294 GCA_964352055.1 uncultured Rhodobacterales bacterium | reverse complement strand
TGGGCCGCGATGTCCTGATCCAGCTCCCAAAGCGCGCCGTGCAGGGCGGTCTGACCGTTGTCGGTCAACACTTCTTCGACCTCGCCCACCTCGACGGTCACTTCGGTCTGATGGGCCGAGAGCAGATAGGCGGTGGCATTGGCAAAGACAGAGAGGGTGATCAGCGCCTCGGCGGCCAGAAGTTCGGCAAATTCGGTTTTGCGGGCGGGGGGCAAGGCCCCTTCCAGATTGGCGCGTTTCAGATCCCCCAAACCAGAGATCGACGCATAGGTCTCGGCCATGGCCAGGGCGATGGACAGCGCACGGCGCAGGGCGTTGAGCACGGTGGCCTGCACCGGCGAGATGAGCGCATCGTCTTCGTCCGCCCCTTCGATCGTGGCCATCAGGTGCACGGCCCCGGTCGGCACGCTGCGGCGCGTCACCAGCCCCGGCGTGGTGGTGCGAAAGCGGCGACGGGTGCCGATGCCCGACGACCGTTCGACAGCAGGAGCGGCCCGCGCAGCCCCAATGCGAGGCGCATGATCAAAGCCCTGCAACATCGCCAGCGCCATCGGATAATGGGCAACAATCTCTGCCTCGCGCAGTTCCATTTGGTCAGACGTCTGGCTCATCTCAGATCCCCTGCTTCATCTTGCAAAATAAACTCCCACCGGAGGTGAGATTTTTCGTACGAAAAATCTTGGGTGCACCGGTCAATACCGCAGCACCCGGCCTGCCGGGCTCACCACGAATTTGCGCACGGTTCCAAAGCCTGGCGGGTCCATGTCCTGCAATGCCTGATAGGGGCGCTGCGGCAGCACGATGCTGCGTTCCATGCGGGTTGTGCCCGTTTCGGCACCGCGCCCGGCAAAGGGATCCAGTGCAAAGACCTCGCGCTCGACTGAAGAAAACCAGCCTGTCCGCTCCTCGACCACACGCTCGGACTGCAAGTCCTCTTCGGTCCAGACCAGCGCCCAGTCCTGTCCTTCGGGCGCGCGGGCCGCCTCGAGAACGGTGGAGATTGGGCCCGACTGCCGGGTGAAGGCCGAAGAATACATCGGCCCCACATGAAACCTGCGCAGACGCTTGGGATGCAGATCGTCGAAATCCTCGTCAAAGCCCGATGCAATTGTCACCAGCTTCAGCCCGCCCAGCGCTTGCGCCATCAGATGCGCCTGCGCCTCGGGCCAACGGCGCTGGTCCTTGGGCAAGGCAATGGCGCCGGTGTCCTCGACCTCCATCATATAGAGGATCGGCAGGTTGACCTGGCTGTCATAGACCGCCCAGTGAATGCGGAAGGTGCGGCGCGTGTCGTCAATATTCCCGGTCCACACAGCTTGCGGATCGTTGCGCGGCCAGAACAGGTTTCCGCGTTGCAGGTCCTCATAGTAAAGCCGCTGGGACAGGGCAAATTGCAGCTTGGTCGGCAACGCGCGGTCGCTGATGATCACCTCGACCATCTGCTTTTTGAGCTCCGCTTCGGACGGCATGCCGCCCAGATGCCGTGCAGCCTGCTGCGCATCGCTGGCCATGGTGATGATCTCTTCGGCGGCGGGAAATCCGCTTTCATGCGCATCGATTGCCAGCGAGCCAAAGAACCGCCCCGTATCGCGCCCCACCAGCAGATATTTCTGACCCAGCGCGCGAAAGGTCCGCGTCAGGTCCGCGAGATAGCGGGTCAAAATCTTGACCTCGTCCCGGCTGAGATCGCCTTCGGCCTCCATCACGCCAGCGACCCGGCCCAGATGGGCGGTGATCGTCTCGAACTTGCGGAAATAACGGCGCGAGGCAAAAAGGTCAGTCAGACCCAGGGCGTCGGGTTTTCTGTTCACTTACCCGCCCTTGCGCGCCTTGGTCAGCAGGTAGAGCCCGGCGATTCCACAAAAGAACCCGACGCCGTTGACCCATGCGGGCGCGCCAAAGCCCATCGAGGCGATCAGGCTGAGGATCGAAACGGCAATGGCCGCAAGTCCGAGTTTCATGAGTTACCCTCCGTATGCGTTGCTGTCGTGTTTCTCGACGATCTTGGCGAACCGGCGGGCGAAACGTTCGTCTGCCTTGGCCTTTTGCTCCAGCACCTCGCGGGCAAAGACCATATGGTCTTCGTGCTGTTCCAGCATGTCGGCCATCCGTTTGTTCGTCGCCGCCCCGATCCCGGCCATGGCGGTTTGCGCCTCCTGGTCGGTTTTCACGCCGATCTCGTTGATCCGGTGCGCCACGTCCTGCTGTTGCGCCGTTTTCAGCGATTTCGTCAGCGCGTCATACAGCACGACCCGCTGTTTGGTGTCGGTTTGCAGCTTGTTGATCAGCACCAT
>CAYGQZ010000458.1:0-2338 GCA_964352055.1 uncultured Rhodobacterales bacterium | reverse complement strand
GTGCGCGATTTCAACCCGGCTTCGATCTGCAGAATTTCGGCGGACGCATCCTTCATCGGATCAACCCAGTCCCATTTGGTGGGCAACCACATGCAGGCTTGGTACCGACGGCGTTGTGCGTCATAGCCCGGCAACTCCAGCGCCCCGGACAGAACCGCCATGTCCATCCAGCGGGTCCAGACGGCCCGGCACAGCTGGTAAACCAGCACACCATGCTGCCAGGCCGAGATGCGTCTGCGGAAATCCACCAGTGAGATGCGCGTGTTGGAGAAGTTGCCCTTCGCCGTGTCGTTGGTCAGATACCCATAAGGGATGCCCAGGGCGGCGGATATTTGCAGCAAAGTGCGATATTGAAACGGCTCATAGGTGGAACCGGAGTCCGGGGTGGCCGGGGTGGACACACCCTCACCCGGATCCAGCCGCACCACCTGGCCGGGCTCAACCTCAAGATCTTCATCAGCTGGTTCCAGCGGGGTTTCCGGCGCGGGCGAAGTGATGAACATCGCGAACATCGCCGCGATCTTTTTGCGCTCAAGCTCGGCGTCATCGTAAAGATCAAGGGTGAACAGTTTCACGATGGCCGGAGCAAAGCGGGACACGCCGCGCAACTGGCCTGCCTCCACCGGATCAATAATGTGGATAATGTCGGCAGCGGGCACGCGCACGGTTTCACCTTCAAGACCGGGATCAGTCATGTCGCCGGGATGGCGGCGCAGGAAGTGATAGGCGACGCGTCGCCCGATGGCATTGAACTCGATCCCTTGCCGGATCAGCCCGGCTCCAGGCAGATCGCGGTTCATCGTCAGAGGTAACATCTCCGAAGGCAGAATCTGCAGCTGCAACGGTACGGTCAGCCCGTCACCACTCCGTCGCGTGCGAATACGCACAAACACCTCACCTGCCAGAAACACCTCGCGGACAGCGCGGCGCTGCAGCCCGTAGAAATCCGTCAGGCCTTCAGCGTCCGCTTCATCCGTCCAGGCCAACCAGAGGGATTGCAGGTCTTCTTTCAGCGCCGCATCGGCAATCGAAGAGGACGGCTTGATCCCGTCACCCACGACATTGCAGGCAAAAGCCTCGACAGCATTGGCGGCATAGCCATTGTTGCGCACCAGCCATCGGGCCCGGGCGGTGATGGTCTCGCCCGCTCCGGCAATCAGCGTGTTCACATGGGCGCGGCTCGCACGAAAGCCCCGCAGGCGGCGATGCATCTGTGCGCCGTCAAAGCCGCCGATCACTGCGCCCACCCGCTGGCGCAACCCTTCCAACAGCATCGCTCAGAGACCCTTGGTCGCCACGGTGCCCCAGCGGCGTCGCCGGGCTGTGCCGCTGGCAGAGGCGATCCGACCCTCGAGATCGGAAATCGCGGTGGCCATCTCTGTATCCGAGCCATAGGTAATGGTGCGCCCGTCATAGCTGACCGAGCGCACGCCCGCGTAGCGCGCTTCCTGCAATGCGGTCAGGAGCGTGCGCATTCTGTCGAGTTCCATTTCAATCCCTCATGAATCTGGGTGTATAGGCCCGGCGCTTGCGGCGCGGTGTTGTTGGTGTTCCGGCTTTGGCGGGTTGCGGTGCGTCAGGGGGCGCGGCGGACGTTTCTGCTGGCGGTGAAGGTTCCCGCGTCTCAACCCCTGCCTGTTCTTCGAGCCGTCGCCAGGTTGCCTCGTCCCAGCGATCCGCCCCGAGGATCCACGCGGCGGCGCGGGCATAGACACGGCAATCCAGCGCCTCGTTGCGCTCGCGCAGTTTTTGCCATTCCTGCCGTGCGTAACCGCGCTTGTTGCGCACCGTGACCAGCTGTTCCGCCACCAGCTGCTTCAGCCATTCGGTGTCGATCCAGTCGGGCAGATGCACGGTGCCGGGCGGATCCAGCACGCCCTGCGCACGATCCTCGTCGCCGGGGCGCTCAAGTCGCAGGAAACGGTAAGTCTCGATCTTGAAGGTCGCGGTTGCGATCGACCACAGGCGGGCGCCCCGGCGCAATCGTCGCCCGCCGATGGTGGCATCAACAAAGGTCGGGCCCGACACCGGCGTGGCGCGATTGAAGCCTTCAAGCCCCTTGATCGGCGCCACCTGCTCAAAGCCCTGAGCGCGCGCCCAGCCATAGATGGCAGCGGATTCATAACCGGAATCGATCGCCAGCCTGGCAATTGGCATCACCGCGCCATTGGCATGCTGCCATGTTTCCCCCAGCAGTGCAGTCAGCTGATCCCAGGCCTGGGCACGATCGGGGCCGCCAACAATGACGATGTGATCAATGAGCCAGCTTTCCAGGCCGCGTCCCCAGGCCCAGACATCAACCTCGATGCGATCCTTCTGCACATCGACACCAGCGGTC
>CAYGQZ010000457.1:0-2351 GCA_964352055.1 uncultured Rhodobacterales bacterium | reverse complement strand
GAGATCGAGTAGTTCATGTTGGCGATGCCGCCTTCATAGATCAGGTCGACGATCAGTTTGACCTCGTGCAGGCACTCGAAATAGGCCATTTCAGGTGCGTAACCGGCTTCGACCAATGTCTCGAAGCCCATGCGGATCAGTTCGACCAACCCACCACACAGAACCGCCTGTTCGCCAAAGAGGTCGGTTTCGCACTCTTCGCGGAAGTTTGTCTCAATGATGCCGGAGCGTCCGCCGCCGATGGCGGAGCAGTAGGACAAACCGATTTCCAGCGCGCGACCGGAGGCGTCTTTGTCCACAGCAACGAGACACGGCACGCCGCCGCCTTTGACATATTCGCCACGGACGGTGTGGCCGGGGCCTTTAGGGGCCATCATGACAACGTCAACGCCCGCCTTGGGCTCAATCAGGCCGAAGTGGACGTTCAGACCGTGGGCAAATGCAATGGCAGCCCCCTCGCGGATGTTGTCGTGGACGTATTTCTTGTAGGTCTCAGCCTGCAATTCATCGGGCATTGTAAACATGATCAGGTCGGCCCAGGCGGCCGCATCGGCGATACCCATGGTTTTCAGGCCTTCGCCTTCGGCCTTGGCAACGGATGGCGAGCCGTCGCGCAGGGCCACAACGACGTTCTTGGCACCGCTGTCGCGCAGGTTCAGTGCGTGGGCGTGACCCTGGGAGCCATAGCCGAGAATGGCCACTTTCATGTCCTTGATCAGGTTGATGTCGCAATCGCGGTCGTAATAAACGCGCATGATGTTTCCTCCGGTTGATGTCTGGCCGCGTTATACCGATGTGATTTCGGGTGGTCAGCGTTGCATTTTGAGTTTATTTGGCAAGATGAAGGATGGATCATGCGTCATTATCTGAATATTTGTGGTTTTCATGCTGGATGATGTGGATCGGCGCATCCTGCGTCAGTGGCAAGCCGATCCGACCCTGTCTCCGGCCGAGTTGGCGACGCGTGCGCGTGTCAGTCCGGGGCAGTTGTCCCGCAGGCAGGCCCGGTTGCGGGATGCGGGCGTGGTTCAGGGCGTTCAGGCGGTCGTGGATTGGGCGGCTCTGGGCTATGCAGTGGAAGTGTCCCTGCGCGTGACATTGGACAAGACTCAAGCGCGTGCCTTTGATGATTTCATCGCTGCGGCCCGCGACGTGCCCGAGGTGATCGAAATCCAGACCTTCCTCGGCCGGGTCGATGTGCGTTTGTCCGTGATTGCGCGGGACATGGCGCATTATCAGCATCTCTATCGCAGCCGCATCCTGAACCTGCCGCATATCGCCGACATCGAAGCATTGATGCATGTCGCCCGGATCAAAAGCGATGAGGCGCTGCCGCTGTGATGGATCTGGACGATACCGATCTGCATATCCTGCGGCTGATGTCCGAGGATGGAACCCAAGGGGCAGGGGCCATTGGGCGCGCCTGTGGCTTGTCGCAGCCTGCGGCATGGCGACGGATCAAACGTTTGCGCGACAGCGGTGCAATCCTGGGACTGAGGTTGCGATTGGCTGCCGAACAGCTTGGGTTCGGTGTGACGGTCTTTCTGGGCGTCAAGCTGGCGACCAAGGGCCGCGTGAGCCTGGACGACTTCGAGCGTGCCGTCAGTGCCATTCCCGAAGTGCAGACCGTTGAGCATGTGCTGGGCCTATATGATTACCGCCTGCGTGTCGTGGCGCGCGATTTGCCGGACTTCGAAAGAGTTCTGCGCCGCCGCATCATGACCTTGCCGGGGGCGGGCGCAGTCGAGGCGAACGTGCTGCTGAGCGAGGAGCGCAGGCCCGGACCGCTTGGCCCGAGAGGATCAGGCTAGACTTGCAGCGCGGCTGCTTCGCGTCCCGTCAAACAGCGCTGTGCGGGTTGGAGAGTTTCGGGGCGGACGGTATCCAACCCGTGCAAAAAATTCTCTGATAGTTCATTCCGGGCGTCGATTTCAGCACGAGACATTTGGTTGGCTTTGGGCACCGCAAACAGGCTTTCCGAGGGGCAAACATTGACCCAAATGCCCTCGTGGCGCGCAAACTGCAAGTGCACGTAGGTGATCCGCGCAGAGGGATCGAGCTTTACGCCGGGCGCGTCCGACCAGATGCCGGGTGGCCACCAGAACCTGCTGTGTTTCAAACATCAATTCGATGCGTGGCCCCTCGCACAAAATTGGGTGGTCCTGTGACACCAGTAGGTCGCGGGTTGCACCGAAACGACCTGTGACAATACGCACCGGAGCCATCTTGCCGAAGCTGACGACCACATTCAAAAACGCGCTCACCACCTGTTGAGCACGCGCGACAGTATTCACTTTCATGGATCATAAGGCACGCAAGCTTGCGAAAAACTGTCAGAAACAGATTGCGCA
>CAYGQZ010000456.1:0-2358 GCA_964352055.1 uncultured Rhodobacterales bacterium | reverse complement strand
ATCCATGGCGGCAAATGGTTGCCCAATCAGGACATGGCGTGGCGGTTGTGTGAACAGGCCGTTGTGCGCATCCGCGAGCTGGAAAACGAGGTCGGCTGTTTCTTTGACCGCAACGCGGACGGGTCCCTGCACCAAAAGGCCTTTGCCGGGCAGACGGCGGACCGTACGGTGCACAAGGGCGATCTGACGGGCATCGAGATCATCAATCGCCTGATGGAAAAGGTGCTGGCCAGCGGGATCGAAAAGCTGCAGGAGCACCGCGCGGTGGGCCTGATCCCGACGAAAGACGGCAGCGCGCTGGCGGGCGTTCTGATGATCGACATGCGCACGGGGCGGTTCCGGTTGGTGCGGGCCAAGACCGTTCTGATGGGCACCGGCGGCGGGCCGACCATGTACAAGTACCATACGCCCAGTGGTGACAAGACGATGGATGGCCTTGCCATGGCATTGCGGGCGGGGTTGCGCCTGCGCGACATGGAGATGGTGCAATTCCATCCCACGGGCCTGTTGGCGGGCGATCACACGCGGATGACAGGCACAGTGCTCGAAGAGGGTTTGCGCGGCGCGGGCGGGCAATTGGTCAACCATGCGGGCAAACGCTTCATGTTCGACTACGACGCCAAGGGTGAGCGCGCCACGCGCGATGTGGTCAGCCGCGGCATCTATGCCGAGATGCGCAAAGCCAACGATCCGGGGCAAGAGGGGGTCTTTATCTCGATGGCGCATCTGGGGCCCGAGAACGTGCGGCAGAAATTCAAGGGTATGGTCAAGCGCTGCGAAGACAGCGGCTTTGACCTCGCGGCCGGGTTGGTCGAAGTGGTGCCGACGGCCCATTACTTCATGGGCGGCGTCGTGGTCGATGTGGACACGCGCACAGCGATGGAGGGACTTTACGTCGCGGGCGAGGACGCGGGCGGTGCGCATGGGTCGAACCGGTTGGGTGGCAATGGCGTGGCCAACTCGACCGTCTATGGCGGAATTGCCGGGGACGTGATGGGGGCCGATGTGCGGGGAATGACGTTGCGCGACCCGGACGAAACCGTTCTGGCGGCCGAGCTGGAACGCGCAACCCATCCGCTGAGCCGCAAGCCCGATCTGGTCCAGCCTTTGCGCAAACAGTTGCAGGAGTGCATGTGGGAAGAGGTTGGCGTCATGCGCACCGCCGCCGGGATGCAACGTGGTTTGTCGGGCATCGCGCAGGTATCGGAGGCGCTGATGGATGTTGGCGTGGATGATGCGAACCTTGCGTTCAACCTCACCTGGCACGACTGGCTGAATCTGCGCTCGCTTTGTGATATATCCGAAGTCATCGCCAAGGCGGGGCTTGCCCGCGAAAACTCGCGCGGGGCGCATTATCGCGAGGATTTCCCTGATCCCGGTGCGATGGAAGACAGCGACTTTACCGTCGCCCGTCTGGACGGCGGCAACGTCGCCGTCACCCGCGAACCTGTTCAATTCACCATCGTGCGTCCCGGTGAGACAATCCTGCCCGACGACGCACCCGAAACTCTGGTGGCTGCGCAATAGAGAGGTGTCATTATGGAATGGTTACTTGGAATTATCGGAGCAGTTGTGGTGAGTTTTTTTACGGCGCGCTTTACTGCGAAACAGGAACAAGACCGCCTGCGAGAAGAGTTGAAACTGGACTACTCCATAGAGGTAGCTATCCGCGCGTTGTTGTCGAATGAATCGTACAAAAAACGCAGCTTGAAGAAGATCAAGCATCACTTGCGCGGTTTTGGGACGGATGATGAATTACGCATGGCATTGATCAGGTCAGGTGCTGTCGCCTTCGGTGGACAAGGAGAAGACGAAAGTTGGGGCTTGATCAGTCGCAATAAGGAGGACTTCAAGTGATCCCCATTTCCCTCATCCAATCCACCGCCGAGGCCCTGATGGACAAGGCGGCCATTGAAATCCCGCAGGACTATCTTGACGGGTTGAAAGAGGCCGCGCGGACTGAGGATGGCGATCTGTCGTCTTTTGTCCTCAAGGCAATGCTGGAAAACTACGAAGCCGCCAAGGAAGACCGGCGCGCCATGTGCGGCGACACCGGCGTGCCGCGCTGGTTCGTGAAAATGGGCAACGAGGCGACTGTCGAAGGCGGTATGGTGGCGCTTGAGGCGGCCTTGCGCCGCGCCACGGCAATCGCCACCCATGCCGTGCCTTTGCGCCCCAACCGGGTACACCCGCTTTGGCGGACGGATCATGACAATAACGTGGGCATCGGCGCGCCCGAAATCGAATACGGGTTCGAACCGGAGGGCGCGTGGATCGACCTGATCACGGTGCACAAGGGCGGTCTTTTTGGCACCGACTACCGCATGTTGTTCCCGAGCGACGGCATTCAGGGGATCA
>CAYGQZ010000455.1:0-2366 GCA_964352055.1 uncultured Rhodobacterales bacterium | reverse complement strand
GTCAGACCGCCCTGCACGGCGCGCTTTGGGAGCTGGATCAGGACATCGCGGCCCACGCTCCGGATGACACGCATCTGGTGGCCACGGTGACCACCTATGCCGAAGCGCTCATGGAAAAGGTTGCACTCCGGGCGCAATCCGCCCCACGTCTCGCGCCCTTCACAAGTGCTTCCTGGCATGTGGCGGCCGATGACTTCACCGTGCAGGGCTTTACCCCCGCCACCAAGGCCAAATCCACTACCCTCACCATGACCTTCAAGAAACCGCATGAGGTCGTGGGCAACCATATCGCCAAATACCAGGCTTTGAGGCTCGCCAAGATGCTCATGGCCTATGATTTCGACAGGCGGCTCAACCCCTTTGCCGAACTGGGCGGGTTCATCTTTACCTTCATGGGCGACGGCAAGCCGGGCACCGGGAAAACCACGCTGATCCAGATGATGGCCGGGCTGCTCAACGACTACTGCCAGGCGGCGGGCTACCCGTTCCGCTACCAGAACCTCTCGACCGACAATATCGACAGCTATCAGGGCAAATCGGGGCAAAACGCCAAGGCGTTCATCAACACCGTGCTCGATCCGTCGGTCATCGGCTTTGGCACCATTGACGACATCGACCAGCTGGCAGGCAAGCGCGGCGACCGGCAATCCTCGGCGGGGCAGCTTGAGATCACTGCCGTACTGATGGAGAGCTTTGCGGGGGCCAATACCGTCGTGCGCGGCAATTGCACGTTTGGCATGTTCTCCAACTACCCCGAGAATGTGGACGACGCCCTGCGCCAGCGGGCGGGCGCGCGCTTCCTCGTGGACGGGCCGCAAACGCGCGACGACTATATCGACATCCTCTACCTGCTCATGGGCAAGAACCACGACATCCCGCTGGGCGCGCATGACGCCTTTTCCGCGCAAGAGATCAAGAAGGCCGTCGCCGCCAGTTTCGAAAGCCACGCCCGCCCGCATGAGCCGGGGCTGATGGAGGTGTTCGACCGGGTGCAGGGACGGATCGGAGACCTCGACACCATCGCCAAACTGGGGACGTACCTGAAAGCGATACAGGAGGCCGACCCGCGCTTTACCGGCCGCGCGATCAAGAACATCACCGACGCGGTCAAGGTGCGGGCCATGGACTTTGAGCTGCCCGACGCATGGATGGAGAACCCCGATCTCTTCCTCTTCAAGGACTACGACACCAAGACCGCGATGATTTCGGACCTGCGCGTGCCGATCACGACTGATATGGTGGTGCAGGAAATCAACCGCTACGCGGATAGCGAATTCCGCTATGCGGACAAGTCGGATGAAGCGGCCATCGAGGCGATGGTGCGGGATTTTGGACGGCAGGAAGAGGCGAAGAAGCGGTGGTTGGAGGGGAAAGTGTGAGAAAACGAAGGTTCACGATTGCCGCTGAGGGTTTTCCTGAAATGCCAGGAATGATGATGACGACCTTGGAAGCTTTAAAAGAAATTGGTGGCTCTGCAACTATCCATGAACTCGATGAAAAAGTAGCAGAGATTGAGAAAGTCACTGAGGAAGAACAGTCTTTCATGATGGTTGGCAAAAACAGTGCCCAACCTCGGCTCAACTATTATTTAGCATGGGCGCGGACCTACCTAAGAAGAGGTGGTGCGTTAGAGAACTCGAGCCGCGGTGTTTGGGCGTTGACTGAACTTGGAGCAAAGATTCTAAGCGTCTCCGAATGCCAAATAATATTCGATCAAGTGGTTGAAGAAGAAAAAGAGAAAGCGAAGCAGCGACGGATAGCAAAGTCTTTGATCCACGCGGAACCGGATTCAGAAACCGGGCAAGAAGCCACAAATGTTGACTCCGTGGAATTGGAAGACTCCGATGTAGAGTTGAGTTGGGATGAACAATTGCTGAATGTCTTGCGAAAGATGGACCCGTCAGCATTTGAGCGGTTGGCCCAACGTCTTCTTCGCGAGGCCGGTTTCACCAAAGTAGAAGTCCGAGGGAAATCTGGAGATGGAGGAATTGACGGTGTTGGCGTACTTCGGGTGAATTTGATTTCTTTTCAAGTATACTTTCAATGCAAACGGTATACCGGTGGAGTGTCGGCTCACGAAATTCGTGATTTTCGTGGAGCTATGCAAGGCAGAGCAGACAAAGGCCTTTTTATAACAACCGGTCACTACACGGCTCAAGCCAACGAAGAAGCCACCCGAGATGGTGCAACAGCAATTGATCTCATTGATGGCAACAGACTTTGCGAACTTCTGAAGCTGAATGGCTTGGGCGTGTCCACAGAGATGGTCGAAAAAGTTAGTATCGATGCTAATTGGTTTGATAGTGTCTGAATGATCCGCCTCATCCAATCCGGCCTCATGTATGGCAACCTTTTCCACGTGGCCT
>CAYGQZ010000454.1:0-2366 GCA_964352055.1 uncultured Rhodobacterales bacterium | reverse complement strand
GTCCCGATCTCGACGATCACATCCCAGCGGCCATTGGTGGAATGGACCGCACGCACCTCGACCATGCCCTGAAGCGTGCGGATGATCCGCTCGGTCCCGCCGCCCTCGATCGAGATCATCATCAGCCCGCGCACCGGATCGCGCAGCGTGTCTGCGCGCAGAACAACGGTAAAGCCCAGAATATCACCCCGCGCCCGCAGCTTTTCGATGCGCGCGCGCACCGTGGCACGCGACAGCCCCAACCGCGCCGACAGATCCGACAGCGAGGCGCGCGCGTCATGACGCAGGGCCGCGATCAGCGCATTATCCGTTTTGTCCATTACAATTGCCCATTTTGAACACCCACCGACCGTTACGGCCAAAATGAACGCTTGTCCATGCCTCGAAATGCGCAGATTTATGCACCCAAACAAGACTCACTCAAAAAGGAGGCTCACAATGCCCGGCAAGAACAT
The DNA here is from genome assembly GCA_964352055.1 of uncultured Rhodobacterales bacterium. Taxonomy (GTDB): domain Bacteria; phylum Pseudomonadota; class Alphaproteobacteria; order Rhodobacterales; family Rhodobacteraceae; genus Tateyamaria. The sequence continues at coordinate 1,911 of CAYGQZ010000454.1, read as the reverse complement.
CATCCTGATCGGCGCGCCACTGGACAGCGGCAAACGGCGTCAGGGCTGCCTCATGGGGCCAGATGCCTATCGCACCGCAGGGCTTGCGCAAGCCTTGCAGGACCTCGGCCACGATGTGACGGATCAGGGCAATGTTGCGCCCGACGCGTTCACGCATGATGCCGGGGACCGGGTCCATGCCCGCGCCGAAACCATCGGCTGGACGGCCGCCCTGTCGCGCACAGCGGAACGGTCCTGCGCCGAAGGGCTGCCGATCTTCATGGGCGGCGATCACGCGCTGGCGTTGGGAACGGTGCACGGTGCCGCGGCATACGCGGCCCGCCAGAACCGGCCGCTCTTTGTGCTCTGGCTGGATGCGCACACCGACTATCACACACCCCACAGCACCGCCTCGGGCAACCTGCACGGCACGCCGGTCGGCTATGTGACGGGCCGTGAGGGCTTTGACGGATTTCCCCCGGTGCCCCACCCTGTCCCGCATGACCAGATCGCCATGATCGGGCTGCGCTCCGTCGATGTCGAGGAACGCGCCGCCATCGAGGCGACCGAGATCACCTGTATCGACATGCGTCACATCGACGAACACGGCATTGCAAAACCGCTCGCGGCCTTTCTGGACCGGGTACAGGCGGCCAACGGGTTGCTGCACGTCTCGCTGGATGTCGACTTCCTTGACCCCTCCATCGCGCCTGCGGTCGGCACCACCGTGCCCGGCGGGGCCACGATCCGCGAAGGCCACCTGGCGATGGAGATGATCTGCGACAGTGACCTCATGACCTCGCTGGATCTGGTCGAACTGAACCCGTTTCTGGACGAACGCGGACGCACAGCACAAGTGATGGTCGACCTGACCGCCTCTGCCTTTGGCCGTCGCGTGTTCGACCGGCCCACCCGCGCCTACTAAAGGACCAGCCCCATGCAACCCTCCGACAAGGCCCTCGTGCCCTTCGTCTCCGTCGATCACATGATGCAACTGATCCACCATATCGGGCTCAGCGACATGCTGCGCGGTCTGGCGGATTACATTGCGGATGATTTCAAACGCTGGGAAATCTTTGACAAGACGCCGCGCCTGGCGTCGCACTCCGCCGAAGGGGTGATCGAACTGATGCCCACCTCCGATGGCGAAACCTACGGGTTCAAATATGTCAACGGGCACCCCAAGAACATGGCCGAAGGGCTGCAAACCGTCACGGCCTTCGGGCTTTTGGCGGATGTGAGCAATGGCTATCCGGTTCTGCTGACAGAGATGACACTGCTGACGGCGCTGCGGACGGCGGCGACCTCCGCGCTTGTGGCCAGAACGCTGGCACCCAAAGGGGCGACCACCATGGCCATGATCGGCAACGGGGCGCAGTCCGAATTCCAGAGCCTCGCCATGCAGGCCATCGCGGGCATCACCCATGTCCGGCTCTATGATATCGACCCGGCGGCCACGGCCAAATGTGCCGCCAATCTGGCAAAAACGTCCCTGCACGTCACCGTCTGCACATCTGCCGAAGAGGCGATCGAGGGCGCGCAGATCCTCACGACCTGCACGGCGGACAAGGCCCATGCGACGATCCTGACCGACAACATGGTGGGGGCCGGCGTGCACATCAACGCCATCGGCGGCGACTGCCCCGGCAAGACCGAGATTGCGCCCGCCATCTTGAGGCGCGGCGACATCTTTGTGGAATACCCGCCGCAAACCCGGATCGAGGGCGACATCCAGCAACTGGACCCCGATCACCCGGTGACAGAGCTGTGGCAGGTCATGACCGGACAGGCGCCGGGCCGCACCTCCGACAAACAGATCACGATTTTCGACAGCGTCGGCTTCGCGATCGAGGATTTCTCGGCCCTGCGCTTTGTGCGCGACCGGATCAAGGGCACCGCGTTCTTCCACCCGCTCGACCTGCTGGCCGACCC
>CAYGQZ010000453.1:0-2391 GCA_964352055.1 uncultured Rhodobacterales bacterium | reverse complement strand
GCGAACTTCACCTCGACATTCTGGTCGACCGCCTGAAGCGCGAGTTCAAGGTCGAAGCCAATATCGGTGCCCCACAGGTTGCCTATCGCGAGACCATCGGTCACGAAGTCGAACACACCTACACCCACAAGAAACAGTCGGGTGGGTCGGGTCAGTTCGCCGAAGTGAAACTGATCATTTCGCCGACAGAGCCCGGTGAAGGCTATTCCTTCGAGAGCCGCATCGTTGGTGGTTCGGTGCCCAAGGAATACATCCCCGGCGTCGAAAAAGGCATCCGTTCGGTCATGGACAGCGGCCCGCTGGCCGGCTTCCCCGTGATCGACTTCAAGGTGGCTCTGATCGACGGCAAGTTCCACGATGTCGACTCGTCGGTTCTGGCCTTTGAGATCGCGGCGCGGATGGGCATGCGTGAAGGCATGCGCAAAGCCGGTGCGAAGCTGCTTGAGCCGATCATGAAAGTCGAAGTTGTCACGCCCGAAGACTACACAGGCGGCATCATCGGTGACCTGACATCCCGTCGGGGTCAGGTTCAGGGTCAGGACACGCGCGGCAATGCCATTGCGATTGACGCGCAGGTTCCGCTGGCGAACATGTTCGGCTACATCAACACCTTGCGGTCGATGTCGTCGGGTCGTGCGAACTTCACCATGCAGTTCAGCCACTACGAGCCCGTTCCGCACAACATCTCGGAAGAGATCCAGTCGAAATACGCATAACGGGATGGCGGGATTGCCCCGCCCTACCCACAACTCGGTAAGGGCGGGGCATGCTCCGCCATCCAATTCAAGGAGGCCATCATGGCAAAGGCAAAGTTTGAACGTAACAAACCGCACGTTAACATCGGCACAATCGGTCACGTCGACCACGGCAAGACAACGCTGACGGCTGCGATCACGAAGTATTTTGGCGAGTTCCAAGCCTATGATCAGATCGACGGCGCGCCCGAAGAAAAAGCCCGCGGCATCACCATCTCGACCGCGCACGTCGAATACGAGACAGAAGCGCGTCACTACGCCCACGTTGACTGCCCCGGCCACGCCGACTACGTCAAGAACATGATCACCGGTGCTGCCCAAATGGACGGCGCGATCCTGGTTGTGAACGCGGCCGACGGCCCGATGCCACAAACCCGCGAGCACATTCTGCTGGGCCGCCAGGTGGGTATTCCGACCATGGTTGTCTACATGAACAAGGTTGACCAGGTGGACGACGAAGAGCTGCTGGAACTGGTGGAAATGGAAATCCGCGAGCTTCTGTCCAGCTACGAGTACCCAGGCGACGACGTCCCCGTCATCCCCGGTTCCGCTCTGCATGCAATGAACGGCACCGAGCCAGAGATCGGTGAAGAGTCCATTCGCAAGCTGATGGCTGCTGTGGATGAATTCATCCCGACACCTGAGCGTGCGATCGACCAGCCGTTCCTGATGCCCGTCGAAGACGTGTTCTCGATCTCGGGTCGTGGTACAGTTGTGACCGGCCGTGTCGAGCGTGGCGTGATCAATGTTGGCGACAACATCGAAATCGTTGGCATCAAGGACACTCAGACCACAACATGTACTGGTGTTGAAATGTTCCGCAAACTGCTGGATCGCGGTGAAGCAGGCGACAACATCGGCGCTCTGCTGCGCGGTATCGACCGTGAAAAGGTCGAGCGTGGTCAGGTTCTGTGCAAACCAGGTTCCGTGAAGCCACACACCAAGTTCGAAGCCGAAGCCTATATCCTGACCAAGGAAGAGGGTGGCCGTCACACGCCGTTCTTTGCCAACTATCGCCCACAGTTCTACTTCCGGACCACAGACGTGACCGGCACCGTGAACCTGGCCGAAGGTACGGAAATGGTTATGCCTGGCGACAACGTGTCCTTTGGTGTCGAGCTGATCGCGCCAATCGCCATGGAGCAGGGCCTGCGTTTTGCGATCCGTGAAGGTGGCCGCACCGTCGGCGCCGGCGTGGTTTCCAAAATCACAGATTAAGACGGTGCGCGCCCGTATGGGCGCACACCGCGCGGGCGGCACGGGGTGGCAGAGTCTTTGCAATGCAAAGGCGCGAGAACCCCAGCCGCAGAGCCCGGTCAATCCTCCGGGCGCGACGTCGACACTATTCCCGTAAGGCGGATCCTGATCCGCCCTGCCACTGAAAAAAACAGACGCGATGAGGGGCATCGATGAGCGATGCTCCTCCTCTCCGTTGAAAGACCCGAACAAGGGAACACGATAATGGCAATGCAAAGCCAAAATATCCGCATCCGTTTGAAGGCGTTTGATTACCGCGTGCTGGATTCGTCCACGCAGGAAATCGTCAACACCGCCAAACGCACAGGTGCGTCCGTCCGCGGCCCCATCCCGCTGCCGAACAAGATCGAAAAATTCACCGTTCTGCGTGGCCCCCACG
>CAYGQZ010000452.1:0-2392 GCA_964352055.1 uncultured Rhodobacterales bacterium | reverse complement strand
CACCCCGTCTAACGATCCCCCAGCAATTCGTCGATAAAATCGCCCTGTTCCTCAAACACCTTCTCCCACTTCTCCGGAACCGGATCGTCGCGATTGAGTGTTTCGGGACGTCGCTCGCCAGAACTTCCATCGTCCACGTTGGACCGCATCGAACGCGATTGGCGTCGACGGGCGCGTTCGCCGATCAGAGCATCTTCCACGTGGCCGGCATCACGTGTGGATGGAACAGGTGCCGGATCTTCCTGCCAGGGTCCCACTCCCTCAACGCGCGGAGGATAGGGGAAATCTCTCCCCACTTGGCGCTCAATCAAGCGCGTGAAGAACGGGTCCTCGAAATACTTGATGCGGCGGGCGCGGATCGGATGTTGGGGCGACGCGAGGATAATCACCTCGTCGGGGTCCATTGTGCGGGCCTCGGTCTCGGAAAGAAGCGGCCGTTCCTCGAGACGGGAGGTTGTGGACGTTGCTCCGAGAATGCCCTTGTTGCGCCCATACATGCGCGTCACCGCCTCGCGTGTTGTGCTGCCGACGGCGGCTGAGACCTCACGGACAGTCCGCTGATCGCGTGGCGTGATGTAGAGTTTGAGCCCGGCACCGTTTTCGAGGCTCTCGCGCCCTTCCGGTCCGTAGATGCGATCCAGCGACGCCAGCGACTGTGCGATCATCGCGACGCGCCCTCCGTAAGCGGCAAGCGAGTGAATTGCGCGTTCCAAATAGGGCATCGCCCCCATCTGTTGGAACTCGTCGATCATCATCATGACCGGCCACGGCTCATCCCGACCGGGCTCGTTGATGCGCAAACTGGCAATCAGATCGGCGAACATGAGGCGCAGGAGCGGTGCCAGCGTTGAGATGTGATCTTCCGAAACGGCGATGTAGAGAGAATGAGGGGTCTTGCGGAAGTTTGCGAACTCGAAGTCACTGGCATCAGTTGCGGTCCGCACGGCCGGATTATCCCACTGTTTCAACCCTGCTGTCATCAGGGCCTGGATGTTGGAAGTCAGAAGCCGGGAAGAGGCGCTGGCCGCATTGATCCAGAGCTCCCGGACCGTCGGCTCCTTGGCCTCCTCGGCATAGGCGCTGTACTGGGCGTTCTTGTAATCGCCGCCGGTGACAATCTTGTTGACCTCACCAAGGGTCGGGCGCCCGCGTTGGATCGCCAGAAGGCAGGCTGCCACGAAGATTGACTTGCCCGCTTCAGAGAACGTGTCGAGGGTCTTGTTGTCCTTGTCGAGAAACAGATCGGCCAGGATCGAGACCTCGGTGAACTGCTGTGCAAAACTGGGGGCCGCCGCGATGCGGGCCAGGGGATTATACCGATGGGTACTGTTGGCCCAGTCAAACGGGCTGAAGCGAAAGACCTCGTCGCCGTTCAGTGCGCGCAACCGGGCCGTCTTTTCAAAGTTCTCGCCTTTGACATCGAGGACGACAACCGAGCCTGCGAAAGACAAAAGGTTCGGGATGACGAAGCCCACGCCTTTACCAGCCCGGGTCGGCGCCACCATCATCACATGCGGGATGTCGCTGGCGGAGATATAGAGATCTTTGCCGGTGGGCTTTCCCAGTTTGCCGCAAACAAATCCGGTGCCCGGGGTCTGCAACATGCCATTTGCCTTCAATTCCCGTTTGGTTTGCCAGTGCGCTGATCCATAATCATCGCGGTCTTGCGTCCAGGTCCAGCTGAAGGCCAGCACGGTCAGTCCGATGGATCCAAACCCGACCGCGCCGAACGCAACCTTGAACGCGTCCGGATGTGCCGCGCGCAAGCCTGCGCTGGCTTTCCAGACAGCAAACATGTCGAAGTCTGCAAAACCCGTTCTGAGCGCGAGCGCGAGATAGAAGCTCGCCACGATCGTGCCAAGGGCTGCCCCGCAGAGCGTGCCAACGGGCACAGCGGCCCAGAGAGGCAGACGGGTACTCATCAGTAACCGATCTCATCATCAAGGTCGCGGGAGCGGTCCCGGTCGGATGCCGACTCCAAGCCATGCCGCGACTCAAGGCTGGGGTCCAGCCCCCTGCCCCGCTGCAATTCAAGACTGGTGTCCTGCGCCAGTGCTTCGGCCTTATCCTGCTGCAGTGCGGACGCGCGGTCGGTGAACACCTGATCACCGGTCTCCTCATGGGTCAGTTCAAGGAATTCCTGTGTCACCGTGATCTGATCAATTCGATTGGGCAACACGTCCGCCAGCACGTCGTAATTGCCACGCCGCAGATCCGAGAGCCCGTCCTCGCCCAATACCTTGAACAACTCGGATGTCAGCGTGCGCTCGACGGTCTCTTCCTGGCTCTGCGACAGCGTGCCATCCCGCAGCATATCCGCGAGGTCCTGCAGATAGGAATTGGGTCTTGCGTTGAGTCCCCGATCGCCTTCATCAATCAGGTGCAACGCGTC
>CAYGQZ010000451.1:0-2420 GCA_964352055.1 uncultured Rhodobacterales bacterium | reverse complement strand
TGGCCCCGGCCCGTCCCAGCGACATTGCCGCGGTGCGCGGCGTGCTCGAACAGTCGGTCGAGCAGGACGATCCGACCGAACTGCGCACGGCCTTGCTTGCCGACGTGTCGGGCTGCCTTTTGGCTTTTGACGCCATGCGGCGTGCCGAAGGGGCTGCATTGGCCGGTGTTCTGGCCGCACAACTGGATCAGATGCAGGCGTTGACGGACGAGGCGGCCAAGGCCGCAGAGGCCCGCAAGGATGATGTGGCGACGACCCTCAAGCGCAATCTGGCCCGTGTGATGGACAACACCGATGGGGCCGACCCGGACCGGGTGGCACAGGAGCTTGCGCTGCTTGCCGTCAAGGCAGACGTCACCGAAGAGATCGACCGTCTGACCGCCCATGTCGGCGCGGCCCGCGCCCTGCTGGCTGAAGGCAGCGCGATTGGCCGCAAGCTGGATTTCCTGATGCAGGAGTTCAACCGCGAGGCAAACACCCTGTGCTCCAAGGCGCAGAATACGGACCTTACGCGCATCGGCCTCGCCCTCAAGGCGCTGATCGACCAGATGCGCGAGCAAGTGCAGAACGTGGAATAAGAAATGAGTATCGACCAGAGCAAGCGCCGCGGCCTTTTGATCATTCTCAGCTCGCCCTCGGGTGCAGGCAAAAGCACGCTGGCGCGGCGCTTGCGCACTTGGGATCCAGATATCGCCTTTTCCGTGTCAGCGACCACGCGTGCCCCGCGTCAGGGCGAAGTGGACGGCGAACACTATCATTTCGTGGCCGAGGCGAACTTCAAGGCCATGGTGTCCAATGCCGCCATGTTGGAACATGCGCATGTGTTTGGTCATTTCTATGGCTCGCCCAAGGCACCTGTGGCCACGGCCATCGAGAGGGGATGTGACGTGCTTTTTGATATCGACTGGCAGGGGGCGCAACAGATCCGAAACTCGGATCTGGGTGCCAACACATTGTCGATCTTTCTGCTTCCGCCCTCGATCACCGAATTGCACCGCCGGCTGATCTCGCGCGGGCAGGACAGCGAGGCGGTCATCGACAAACGCATGCGCAAAAGCTGGGATGAGATCAGCCGCTGGGACAGCTATGATTTCGTGTTGGTCAACGACGATCTGGACCAGACCGAAGCGCAACTGAAAACCATCATTTCCGCCACCCGCCTGCGCCGCCTGCAACAGCCACAACTGACGGATCACGTGCGCAAGCTGCAAGCCGAATTCGAGGAACTGTAATGCCGATTTTTGCTTTGGGCGCAGATCGCCCTGACTGCCACGCCGATACCTGGGTCGCCCCCGATGCCAATCTGATTGGCAAGGTGGTGCTGGAAGAGGGTGCAAGCGTCTGGTTTGGCTGCACCATCCGCGCAGATCACGAAGAGATCCGCGTCGGTGCGGGCAGCAATGTGCAGGAAAACTGTGTCATGCATATCGACGCGGGCTATCCGCTGACCATCGGGGCCGGGTGCACCATCGGTCACAAGGTCATGCTGCATGGGTGTACGATCGGCGAAAACTCCCTGATCGGGATGGGTGCGACCGTGCTGAACGGGGCCAGGATCGGCAAGAATTGCCTGATCGGGGCAGGGGCCCTGATCACCGAAGGCAAGGTGATCCCCGATGGATCACTGGTGATGGGTGTGCCAGGTAAAGTGGTGCGTGACCTCGACGAACGGGCCATTCGGGGGCTGCGCGTGTCGGCATTGCATTATCAGGAAAACATGCGCCGGTTTCGCGATGAATTGACAGAGGTAAAGGCATGAAAAACGATCGCGGGTCGCTGATGCGGCCAACCCCTCTGCCCGAAAGCGCGTCGCGGCCTGTGGTCACGCCGCTCAGCCCGTCGGTGGTCTATGCGTCGGACACGCCGGACATGCTGGACGCGCAGTACGAAGGCAAGCTGCATGGCTATACCTACAGCCGCGAAGGCCACCCGAATGCGGACGTTGTCGCCCAGGCCATCGGAAGGATGGAAGGCGCGCCGCATCTGGGTGTGCTGACCTCGTCGGGCATGGGTGCTGTGTCTGCCGTGCTGTTGGGCCTGACCAGGGCGGGCGATCATGTCATTGGCGGCAACCAGCTTTATGGCCGGTCCTTGCGGATGATGAGCGAGGATTTGCCCCGCCTGGGCATTCAGACGTCACTGGTGGATCCGGGCGATGCAACGGCCGTGCGCGCCGCAATCCGGCCCGAAACGCGGATCATCCTTGTGGAAGTGGTGTCGAATCCGACCCTGCGCGTCGCCGACATTCTGGGGCTTGCCGCATTGGCCCGCGAGACCGGTATCCTGCTGGTGGTCGACAACACCTTTACCACCCCACGCGGCTTCAAGGCTTTTGATCATGGGGCGGATATCGTCATTCACTCGATCACCAAGCTGCTCGCCGGGCACTCGGATGTGATGCTGGGCTATGTGGCCGCGCG
>CAYGQZ010000450.1:0-2425 GCA_964352055.1 uncultured Rhodobacterales bacterium | reverse complement strand
CGTCCTCAAGCCGAAAATGCGCGGGCGTGAGCGCGCCTTGCGGCAATGCCGCTACGACGATCTGACGGTTGGTCATTGGTGTTCTCCTTGATAAGAGGGGGCATGACGCAGGAATACCGCCAACCCGTTTATGCGCCGCCCGCCGGGGCGACAGATATGTTGCTGATCCGGCACGGAGAAAGCGCGCCCGCCCGCGCCGGCGTCAGTTTTCCGATGAAGGACGGGCACGGTGATCCGGCGTTGCATCCGCAGGGGGAACGTCAGGCCATCGCCATCGGCGAGCGTTTGAAAAATGACGTCTTTGCCGGGCTTTATGTCACCAAGTTGACCCGAACTCATCAGACGGCGGCGCCGCTGGCGGGGCATCTGGGCATGGTTCCGGTTGAAAACCCAGATCTGCATGAGGTGCATCTGGGGGACTGGGATGGCGGGCTGTACCGTATCAAGGCGGCCGAAGGCGATCCGATCTACACTCGTGTTACCCAAACCCAGGACTGGTCGCATATTCCGGGGGCCGAAACGCGCGATGTGTTCTTTGGCCGGGTGCGCCGGGGATTGATGCAAATCGCGGCGAACCACCGGGACGAGCGGGTCGCGGTGTTTGTGCATGGCGGTGTCATTGGGGCTGCCTTGGCCATGGCGACAGGGTCGGAACCCTTTGCCTTTCTTGGGGCGGCGAACGGGTCGATCAGCCGCCTTGTCATTGACGGTGACCGGATGAGCGTGCGCGGTTTCAATGACATAAGCCACCTTGGGCACCTTTAGGGCAAACCTCGGCGTGTTCACGTCGTCAGCACCACTTTGCCCAGAACCTTGCGATCCGAGATCATGGTGAGCGCTTTGGCTGCGTCCTGCATCGGAAAACTGGCGGAAATCCGCGGTTTGATCTGACCTTTGGCATGAAGATCAGAGAGTTCCGCCATGTTTCTCATGTGACCTTGCGGGTCGCGGTGGATTGATGCGCCCCAGAACACGCCCACGATCTGGCAGGATTTCAGCAAGACAAGGTTGAGGGGGATAGCCGGAATGCCTGCCGGAAAGCCCACGACCAGAAAACGCCCGGCCCACGCCATCGACCGGATCACAGGCTCTGCATAGTGTCCGCCCACGGCATCATAGGCGACATCGACCCCGCTGGGACCCGCAAGCTTTTTGATCTCGGCGGACAGCGCCTTTTGCGCGTCCCGGTCCATCTCGCGTGGGTAAACAAGCGTCTCATCAGCCCCGAGGTCGCGGCAGAAACCGGCCTTGTCCTGCGAACTGACAGCGGCAATCACGCGTGCGCCAGCCGCCTTGCCCAATTCAATCGCCGCAGCGCCGACACCTCCAGCAGCGCCCAAAATCAACAGAGTCTCGCCCGCCCTGATCTTTGCACGGTCTTTCAATGCGTGATGCGACGTGCCGTAGGTAAAGACAAAGCACGCCGCCTCATCAAAGGGCATGCCTTCGGGAATTTTCAGACAGGCCTTCACCGAGACACAGATCTTGGTCACAAAGCCGCCGAAACCGGGCATGGCCATGACCCTGTCGCCCACGGCCCAGCCGTCAACGCCGTCGCCTACCGCATCGATCACGCCCGCCACTTCGCCGCCCGGCGCAAAGGGGCGGGGCGGCTTGATCTGGTAGAGATCCCGAATGATCAGCGTGTCAGGAAAGTTGACCCCGGCGGCTTTCACGTCGATCCGAACCTCGCCTTTCTTCGGCGCGGGATCGGGCATGTCTGTCCATTCCAGCGTTTCGGGCCCACCGGGGGCGGTGCTCAACATGGCGTGCATGGTTTTTCCTTCCTTGAACGACGTGACGTTACGGCAAGGGTGCAATAGGCACGCCTTTGCCACATCCTGCATTGAGATGCCGTCGCAGGTAAAGCCGAAGGGCACAGGACGTGACGGAACCATGTGATGACGGGAGGCACGCGTGGACGCAGACCTGGATAATTTCCGTTCCGAAACAAGAACATGGCTGGAGGCCAATTGCCCGCCCGAGATGCGCGATGGCGCGCAAGGCGAAGATGCGATCTGTTGGGGTGGCCGCAATTGGCAGTTTTCGAGCGATGCGCAAAAGCTTTGGCTCACCCGTATGGTCGCCAAAGGCTGGACCGTGCCCACATGGCCCAAGGCCTACGGCGGCGCAGGCCTGACCCGTGCGCAGGACAAGATCCTGACCGAAGAATTGCAGGACATGGGTGCGCGGTTGCCACTGCAAAGCTTTGGCATCTGGATGCTGGGCCCAGCGCTCTTGCACTTTGGCACCCATGACCAAAAGCTTGAATACCTGCTCCCGATTGCACGCGGCGAGGTGCGCTGGTGTCAGGGCTATTCCGAACCGGGCGCAGGGTCCGATCTGGCCAGCGTGCAGACCCGTGCCGAGATCGACGGCGACAGCTATGTGGTCAACGGCCAAAAGGTCTGGACCTCCTATGCGG
>CAYGQZ010000449.1:0-2426 GCA_964352055.1 uncultured Rhodobacterales bacterium | reverse complement strand
ATGGAGGTGCAGGAAAGCCTGTCCGTCTTCTACCTGATGCGCTTTGGCGCGGGTGCCGCGGTGGTCATCGGTGCGCTCTTGTTCATCTATTCCATGCTGGTGGTGCGCAAGGATGAGGTGATTGCACCCGGTCCTGCCGCACATGTGCCGGGGGAATAGGCCATGAACGTCGCAACCCTCCCGACCTTGCCGTTCTACCAGCCGACAGGTGGCGAATGCGATCTGTTCGAGACGGCCCACAACAACGGTTTGCCCCTTCTTCTGAAGGGGCCGACCGGCTGCGGCAAGACCCGGTTTGTGGAACATATGGCCGCGAAACTGGGCAAACCGCTTTATACTGTCGCCTGCCACGACGACCTTTCAGCCGCAGACCTGATCGGGCGGTATTTGCTGAAAGGTGGTGAAACCGTCTGGGTTGATGGCCCGCTGACACGTGCGGTGCGCGAGGGTGGGATTTGCTATCTGGACGAGGTGGTCGAGGCCCGCAAAGACGTGACTGTCGTGCTCCACCCGTTGACGGACACGCGCCGTACATTGATGATTGATCGCACGGGTGAAGAACTGCTGGCTCCCAAATCCTTCATGCTGGTTGCCAGTTACAATCCTGGCTATCAAAATGTGCTCAAACGCCTCAAGCCATCCACCCGACAACGGTTTTTGTCGATCTCATTTGACTTCCCGGATGCGGAAACCGAACGGGCTGTCGTGATCCGCGAAAGCGGGTTGGACGCTGCCCGCGCAAAACCTCTTGTGCGGCTCGCCGGACATATCCGCAAGCTGTCAGGGATGGATTTGGAGGAAGGTGTTTCCACCCGTTTGCTGATCTATGCGGCGACCTTGATGGCGGGTGGAATGAACGTCGATCAGGCAATTGAAGCCGCCATCATCGAGCCTCTGAGCGATGAACTGGATGTGCAGCAAGCGTTGCGCGATCTGGTCGCGACGATCTACGGGTGAGTGCGATGCGCCTCATGGACCTGATGGAACCGGAAGAAACGGTTGGTGACCTCTGGCATACGATGGCCAGTGAGATTGGTGCAACGGTCACTTACCCCGAGGCCGGTGTCCCGCTTGCCTCCGTCCGTCAAAGCCTTGCAGTGCTTTTTCGTGCGCTTGGCGGTGCGGCTGCCGTGGAAATTTCCGAAGGATCCGCCTCTCTGGTCCAGCATCGGCAACCCGTGCGTCGCAAACTGGGCGCGGACCGGGATCGCGAATGGCTGGCGCGGTTTGATGGCGAACGGCTGGCCTTGCCGCCCTTCATCGCGGCCTTTCCAGAGGCTGGTTTGAACCGCGCGGCCTATTTCTGGCTGACGGCCCTTGCGGCTTTCGCCGATGTGCCCGCGTTTGATGAACGCAGCGACGGATTTACGCGCGATTGCGCGCAAGTCAGGGCAAACGCGCATGCGACGGAAGCGGTCCACGCGGCCTGCCCCGGCCTGAGGCAAGCCTATGGCAGCATGGCCCGACTTTGCGCCGATGCACGGCCCAAAGTCTTGCGCCCTGCTCTGGAAGAAATGGTGGAAAACGCGGTGCTTGCGCAACTTGTCGGCACATCGGCAGTGTTGACCGAGGCACCTGCACCGAGTGGTTACGTGCAGATGGCCCCGGTGCCGATCTGGCTGCACTTTGCCCAGCCGGGTTTCGGTGCCGCCGCACCCGATGAACATGCCGATGCCGCGGCCCCTCCGCCCAATGCCGCACATACCAATCGCAAACAGGGCACCCGCAAGGATCAGGACCAGCACAACCGCAAGGACAGCTTTATCATTCACCGCTTTGAATCGATCCTGTCTTGGGTTGAGTCCATGAACATCAACCGCTCTGTGGACGATGATGACGACGAAAATGCCCAGAAAGCGGCGGAGGACCAGGACGAAATCACGCTGTCAAAGCAGGACCGCAAGGCCGCGACCCGCCTGCGCCTGCATCTGGACCTGTCGCCCGCCGATGCAGATCACGAAGCGTTGGCGGGGGTATTCACTTATCCTGAGTGGAACCACCGCAGCCGCAGCTACATGCCTGATCACTGCCGTGTTCTGGATGCCCCTGCCCAACCGGGTCCTGCGCGGTTTGCGCCGAATGAAAGGCGCATGCGCGAGGTGCGCCGTCAGTTCGAAGCCTTGCGCCCGCGCCGTATCCTGCAACCGCGCCAGATTGACGGGGCAGAGCTTGATCTTGACGCGCTCTTGACCGCGCGTGCTGATCTGGTGGCAACGGGCCGGGGATCAGACCGTATCTGGCAATCGGCGCGGCAAACCGAGCGCGACCTGTCCGTTGCATTCCTGATCGACACGTCCCGGTCCACCGAAGCGGCCATAGGCGACACGTCAGTGATCGAGGTCGCGCGCGAAGCGATTGCCGCCCTTGCCGGAGGGATTGACGCCGCCGGTGACCGCTTGGCCATCTGGGGTTTTTCATCGGTGCGC
>CAYGQZ010000448.1:0-2427 GCA_964352055.1 uncultured Rhodobacterales bacterium | reverse complement strand
ATACCTTCATCTCGACCGTTTATGCGGAACCCGCCGCTGAAACCCAGATCCTGCGCGATATTGCAAGTGCCTATCCCAACGTGACCGCGATCCGGGTCAAGGATGCCATCGACCGGGTCAGCGACGTTCTGGCCGGGCTCGCGGCGGCCACGTCCTATGGGGCCGCCGCCACTTTGCTGACCGGGTTTCTGGTTCTGATCGGTGCCGCCGCCGCGGGCACGCAAGCCCGCACATACGAGGCTGCCGTGCTGAAAACACTGGGTGCCACCCGACGCCGCATCCTGATCAGCTTTGCCACCCGCGCCGCCTTGCTGGGTCTTGGCGCGGGCATTGTGGCCCTTGCCGCAGGGATTGCAGGCGGTTGGGCCGTCAGCAAGTTCATCATGGAAACAAGCTATTCCATCATCTGGCCATCTGCCCTGGCAATCATTGCAGGTGGCGTTCTTGCAACGCTTCTGGCGGGGCTGGCATTCGCATGGGGGCCGCTTTCCGCGCGACCGGCACAGGTTTTGCGCGGACGCGAATGACAAAGCGTTGCCGAGGGTGCCCGACCATGGCACACCGCACCCACGCAATGGAATCACCAAAGGCCACGCCATGACAGACCAGTTGCCCATGCCCGTCACTGCTCCGCTCAGCACGGCCCAGAAGACGCAGCTGCTCAACCTTGTGCGGCGTGCGGCCAAGGCCGAAATCATGCCACGGTTTCGCAAACTCGACATGGGCGAGGTCGACACCAAGAAAGACGAAACCGATCTGGTGACCCAAGCGGACACAGCCGCCGAGGCGATGATCACGCGCGGTCTGCAAATGGCGTTTCCCCACGCACTGGTCATCGGCGAAGAGGCGATATCGAAACAGCCCACCCTCATGGACGGCGTTGGCGCGGCCGAGTTGAGCTTTATCATCGATCCGGTCGACGGAACCTGGAATTTTGCCCATGGCATGCCGCTTTTCGGCACGATGGTGGCTGTGTGCCGCTTTGGGCAGCCGGTGCTGGGGTTGATCTATGACCCGGTGGGCGACGATGTGATCATGGCCGACAATACGTCGCCCGCGTTCTGGCAAACGATCACAGGGCGGCAAAAGCCAGTCCATACCGGCAAATCCAAACCCCTCGATCAGCTTTATGGGTATATGCATATTCGCCATATGCCCCCGGCCGATCGGGTGCTGACATTTTCCAAGCTACATGCCTTGGGCCATATCGGATCGTTGCGCTGTTCTGCCCATGAATATCGGATGCTTGCCACGGGCGGTATCGACTTTGTGTTGTCGGGAATGCTGAACGCGTGGGATCATGCCGCAGGCGCGCTGATCTGCGCCCAGGCGGGCGGCAAGTCCGCAATGCTGGACGGATCACCCTACACGGCCACAACATCCACTGGCTACTTGCTTTGCGCCTCTTCCGAAGCGGTCTGGAATGATGTGGCAGCGCATTTCGCTGATCTGATGTCCGACACATGACACCGTGGTTTTTTGGCTATGGAAGTCTGGCCAATCGCAAAACCCATGCCTATCCGCAGGCCCAAAAGGCAACGCTCCGGAACTGGCGACGCACATGGGTGGGGACCGATCTGCGCGAGGTCGTCTTTTTGTCGATACACCCGGCCCCCGGGCACAGCATCGACGGGCTGATCGCGGCAGTGCCCGGTGCAGACTGGGCCGCACTGGACACCCGCGAAGCAGGCTACACCCGGTTTGCCGCCACGGACCACATCGCCCACAGCTCCGACGCGTCCGAAATTGCCGCATACCAGATACCGAATAACCGGCACCGCCCGGACGGGTCGCATTGCATGTTGCTCAGCTATCTGGATGTGGTGGTGCAAGGCTTCTTGCACGAGTTCGGACAGGAAGGGGCCGAAGCCTTTTTCGCAACGACCGACAACTGGGATACGCCCGTGCATGATGATCGCGGCGCGCCTTTGTATTCCCGGGCACAGGACCTGACCCGGGACGAACATAAGCTCGTCGACCAGTTACTTGCGCAGGTTCAGTAGGAAAAACCGACGCTCCTCCGGATCGAACTTGCCATTGGGCTAAACCGGCTCACTGCTTTCAATGACACAGATTGCCAAGACTCAATTCAGGCTGCCAAACAGCGCGCCTGCAAGCGCTTGGCAAATCACCGCGCCCGGGGCTCCGAACACTGCGGACCTTGACCAAGCCAGCGGCCCCATGCCGGTGTTGCGCCTCGATCGGCGATCAACCCGACACCCGGGGCCGACGACATGACCTTGACATGTCTCATGTATGCCCCACCCAAAAACCGAGCGCGGGTATCAGGCAAGGCGTCCGTGCTTCTCTGTTCCTGAAAAATCCCCCCCGGAGGGCCGGGTCGCCCCAAATCCCCCGGGCAAAGTCATGTACGCACCTTGACCACCTGCAAAAGCGGCATGAACGACGCCATGTCCGGACCATGCG
>CAYGQZ010000447.1:0-2431 GCA_964352055.1 uncultured Rhodobacterales bacterium | reverse complement strand
GGGCTGACCAGATGTGGCTCACCCTCGATCCGGACAGACAAACCATAGCGCGCTTCGATATGCGCGATATGTTCCCGTTTCTGGTTCATCAGGAAATTGGCAATGCCCACTGGGGCCTTGATCAGCACCTCGCGGGACCGGCGGCGTGTCCCTTCCTCTTCGATCTGGCGCAGAATGGACAAGGCGAGGTTGTCGTCTGACCGGATCAGCCCCGTTCCGTGGCAGGCCTGGCACGGCTGCGTCGTCGCCTCGATCATCCCGGGGCGCAGGCGTTGGCGGCTCATTTCCATCAGTCCAAAACCGGAAATCCGTCCGACCTGAATCCGAGCCCGGTCCGTTTTCAGCTTGTCCTTCATCCGTTTTTCGACGGCAGCGTTGTTGCGCCGCTCATCCATATCGATGAAGTCGATGACGATCAGGCCCGCAAGGTCGCGCAGACGTAACTGGCGGGCCACCTCGTCTGCTGCTTCCAGATTGGTTTTCGTCGCGGTTTCCTCGATTGAGCCTTCCTTGGTTGAACGACCCGAGTTCACATCGATTGCGACAAGCGCCTCGGTGATCCCGATCACGATATATCCACCGGATTTCAGCTGAACGGTCGGATTGAACATGCCAGCGAGGTACGTTTCCACCTGATAGCGCGCAAAAAGCGGCAAGCTTTCGGTATAGCGTTTCACGTTCTTCGAGTGGGACGGCATGATCATCTTCATGAAGTCCTTGGCGATGCGGTAACCGTTTTCGCCTTCGACGAAAACCTCGTCAATGTCACGATTGTAAAGGTCGCGGATCGACCGTTTGATCAAATCGCCTTCTTCGTAAATTTTGGCAGGGGCAACAGACTGAAGCGTCAGCTTGCGAATCTGTTCCCAGAGGCGGAAAAGATACTCATAATCGCGCTTGATCTCGGCCTTGGTACGTTGGGCCCCGGCAGTACGTACAATCAAGCCCGCGCCCGTTGGTACTTCGATCTCGCTGGCGATTTCCTTCAGCTTCTTGCGGTCAGCGGCGTTGGTGATCTTGCGGCTGATACCGCCACCACGGGCTGTGTTGGGCATCAAAACGCAATACCGACCCGCCAGTGAAAGATAGGTTGTCAGCGCCGCACCCTTGTTGCCGCGCTCTTCCTTGACGACCTGCACCAGCAGGATCTGGCGGACCTTGATGACCTCCTGGATCTTGTATCGACGCGGACGGGGTTTGCGCACCGGACGAATGTCATCGCTGTCATCTTCATCTGCGACAGACTCAATGGTTTCGTCCTTGGCCGCAGCATCGGCTTTTTTCGCGGCCACATCATCTTCATCGTCGTGATCGTGATCGTCTGACACGTCTGGGTCGTCGCCGACGGTTTCGTCGTCCGCTGCATCACCCGGTACGGCATCTTGCGTGTTCGCAGCCATGGCATCGGGCGCGTCGGCGCTTGCGTCGTCCTCGCCGGCCGCCGGGGTTTCGACCGGGGTTTCCTTGACAGTTTCCATGGGCGAGCTGCCCTCGGTGGCGTCAAGCTCTTCACCTGTGTCGAGGTCGATGGTTTCCATCCCGTCAATCTCGGTCGACGTGGTGGCGTCATCGGATTTTACGGCGGCAGCTTTCGAATTCGAACGAGAGGACGTGCGGCTGCGCGATGATTTTGGCCTGTCCTCTTCCTCATCACGCGCTTTCATCGCCTCTGCATAGGCGCGTTCTTCGGCCATCAGCGCTTCGCGATCCGCAATGGGAATCTGATAGTAGTCCGGATGGATCTCGGAAAAGGCAAGGAATCCATGGCGGTTCCCGCCATAGTCGACAAACGCCGCCTGAAGCGACGGTTCGACCCGTGTTACCTTTGCAAGATAGATGTTGCCGGCAAGCTGACGGCGACTTTCGGATTCAAAATCGAATTCCTCGACCTTGTTTCCATCCACCACCACGACGCGGGTTTCTTCCGCGTGGGTGGCATCGATAAGCATTTTCTTAGCCATAGTCTTTCACTGCACGACGACGCCTCTGCCGGGCCCGGGGGTGCGGCAGATTTGGGATCGTGTCTATTTCGGGCGATATGTGACGCGCGGCAGGTCGGGCCTGTTACGGCCCCTGCGGGATGGTCTCGTGCATCTACGCGCATCATCGCGGTTCTTCTCCGACGCGCACGCCTCATATGGGGCGCCGCATCCGTTCATAAGCTGCGCCAGGCCTCGGCCTGCGTCAGCATCTCAAAGCCGTTGCCGGCCCAATCGGTCTGCCAAAGGAACTGGGGGCACTGCCCACCTATGTCCGTTTCAACAGCGAATCTCGTTATACGGGAAACGTTAATCACGTTTATGCCCCGTCGGTTCAGATAATGCCAATGTGGACCCAATGACAATGGGCAATCACAAATCAGGTCTCGCAAGGCGAAATTTGATGCGCGGAAAAGCCACCAAGATAGGCAACCGCCTGCCACAGATCAGGT
>CAYGQZ010000446.1:0-2446 GCA_964352055.1 uncultured Rhodobacterales bacterium | reverse complement strand
CCCCTCAAACTCCCCCGAGGATATTTTTGGCCAAGAGAAGGGTATCGTGATGCCGATAGATCCTGAAAGAGTCCTGGCCGATTTGACTGCGCTGCGGGCATTCGGGGCGCAAGGGGATGGCAAGGGTGTTGTGCGCCCTGCCTATTCGAGGCCTGACATTCAGGCTCGCGGCTGGTTGGCGACCCGAATGGCTGATGCCAGACTGGAGCTGGAGTGCCCTCACTGAAGTGGTCCACCAACTGGGATAGTATTATCCCGTTTCGGGAGGATCAGAGATGGCTGGAAAGCGAGAGAAACCCGAAGACGTGGTGCTGAAGCTTCGGCAGGTTGAAGTGCTGCAAGGACAAGCCATGGGGATCGCAGAGGCGGTGCGCCAGATCGGCGTGTCGCAGCAGACCTATTACCGATGGCGCAAGCAGTATGGCGGCATGAGCCGGGATCGGCTCAAACGGCTGAAAGTGCTGGAGGCTGAGAATACCCGGCTCAGGCGTGCCGTATCGGATCTAACGCTGGATAAGATGATCCTGACCGAGGCCGCACGGGGAAACTTCTAAGCCCTTCCCGCCGTCGTCGGTGTATCGATCATTTGCGGCAAACCCTCAGCGTATCCGAGCGCCGGGTTTGCCGCACGTTGGGTCAGCATCGCTTGACGCAGCGCAAGGTGCCCATCGGCCTGCTGGACGAAGAACGTCTGACCGAGGACATCATCGCACTGACGGAAGAGTTCGGACGCTATGGATACCGCATGATCACTGGGATGCTGAACAACAGCGGCTGGCATGTGAACCATAAGCGTAGAGTGGATCTGGCGGCAGGAAGGGCTGAAAGTCCCACAAAAACAAACCAAGAAGGGTCGGCTGTGGCAGGTCCCCCATTTGATGGTGTGGACGCCCCCTCACGGCATCGCTGTGCCAAGGTGGCGGTGTCGAAACTTGCTGCGAGCAGGAAGCGCCCATGGAAAAGGTCAGCATTGTAGGGCTGGATATTGCCAAGAATTCGCTTCACGCACATGGAGCGGCCGAGGACGGGTCGAAAGTTTTGAGCAAGGCGCTACCGCGAGGCCGAGTGTTGGAGTTTTTCGGTCGGGTTGAGCCCTGTATCATCGCTTTGGAAGCCTGTGCAGGTGCGCATCACTGGAGCCTAGAGTTTTCCAGACTTGGTCACGATGTCAGGCTGATCGCCCCGCAATACGTCAAACCCTACGTGAAGCGGCAAAAGAATGATGCGAACGACGGAGAGCCGTTGTTGCGCCATTGGTCCGAGCGACAATGGCGAGCGCTATCGCTGAGGCGGCATCCCGACCGACCATGTATTACCCGGCAGGCGCATCGCAATGCGATACTGCCGAAAGGGGGGATCGGTCCTGTGACGGCGGTATCGATTGCCGTGCTGGCTGCACCGCCAGAGATGTTCAGCAAGGGGCGCGACTTTGCGGCGTCGTGCCAAAGGCACGCCTGCGGCGTGACGATTGGGCTGGCACCGCGCCAGCATTCAACCGCAGGCAGGACGCGGCTTGGTAAAATATCGACCTTCTCGTGACATTTCCTGCGGAAATACACTGTCAGGCAATGGATGGGGCAACGTGACCTGCGGCGTTTGCTGGTCATCGGAGCCATGTCGGTCATCCAGGCAGCACAGCGGCGTGGAGCCGCACCGGAAGGGTCGTGGCTTGCCCGCATGCTGGCGCGCAAGCCAAAGATGCTGGTTGCTGTCGCATTGGCAAACATCCCTCTCACACATGCTGCGCATATGTTTCCGGGCAGTGGATGGCGCGGATGGCATGGGCGATCATGGCTCATGGCGGCGTCTACGAGACCCCTGCCAACGCCTGAGCGCGACGGCAGGCTGGGGATGTGGTGGTTCTGAACGGAGGTCATGGCAAAGCGTCGACGAGATCAGGAATGGGAAAACCAGTAATGTCCCGAGTAGCTTGTACTACGGCCTCTCGTTTTGGACCTGTTCCTCGAACTCAGCATGAGGGCCCGGGACGTTGAAGGTCGCAACCAGAGGCCGGATACACGAAGGAACTCAACCGCAGTGCTGTTGCCAAAGTCAAAGAAGCCGCTTGCAACCCCGGGAGCGTCCATACACGGGACATTGCTTTGCAATGCCCTGCCGGGCAGCGGACGGGTCGTGCGTCCGGCTGCGACCTGAGCCTCCGAACCATGTCTGGTCCTAATGACTTCGTCCAGGATCGGACGTACGACGGGCGGATCTTCCGCACGCTCAACATCATCGATAAGTTCACGAAGGAGGCTCTCGCGATCCGCGTGAAACGGAAGCTAAATCCTGTCGACGTGGTCGACGCCCTGACCATTGCCCGGCAGGGCATCACGCAGTGATGTCCCGAGAGCGGGACCTGTTCACCCTGCGCGGTCCACCGGAATACACAAGGTCCGACAATGGCGCGGAATTAATCGCCAAGAAGGTGCGGGCATGGATCGGC
>CAYGQZ010000445.1:0-2461 GCA_964352055.1 uncultured Rhodobacterales bacterium | reverse complement strand
ACTTGTTCTTGCTTTCACGTATCCGGACACCTATGAGCAGCGCTGACTGAACCCGGAGCCTAGCGGATTGCGCTGAAACGGGAAAGACGTTAAAAAAATCCACTCGCTCAGCCACGCACGGCAACAGCAGGCGCAGTGTCAATTCGAAGGAAGGTCAATCCGTTGAAGAAGACAGTTTTCATCCACACCAACTCCAAACAGATGGCTGGCGCGATTGTCGGAAAACACTCGCTCAAGCGGAATTCGGCCAATCCGGACGCTTTTGACGTCAGGATTACGGCGCAGGAAGATTTCCCTGTGTTTTCAGAGTTTGAGGGCAAGAAGTTCTTGCGCGGCGGCAACTGGCGCACGTGGCAAAACGCTGATTTGCAATCCTTTACGCCGGTACGGTTCATGCCGCCCGAACTGATGGGATACGAGGGGCGGGCCATTGTCATTGACCCCGACGTGTTCGCTGTGGGCGATATCAACGAACTCTTTGATCGGGACATGGACGGCAAGGCGGTCTTTGCCAAGCCGCGCCCCGGCCACAAGGGCCATGCCAACTATGTCGCGTCCAGCGTCATGCTGCTGGACTGTGCCAAGCTCCCGCACTGGAATGTCAAAAAACAGTTCGAGGCGATGTTCGCCGGTGATCTGGACTACGAAGACTGGATCGAGCTGCGCACCGAGCCTGAAGGCTCCATTGGCTATCTGGAGTCGTTCTGGAACGACTTTGACCGGCTCGAGCCGGACACAATGCTGATCCACAACACCAAGCGGCGGACACAGCCTTGGAAAACCGGCCTGCCGATTGACTTTACCAATCGCCCGAACAAGATTTTGCGGATGCTCGGCATCAGCGGCTACAAGAAAAAAGGCAGCTATCTCAAGCACCCCGATCCGCGCCAGGAGCAGTTCTTTTTCAGCCTTTTGAAAGAGTGCCTTGACGCAGGCGAGATTACCGAAGCGCAAATCAAGGCAGAGATGACGCAAAACCACGTGCGCCACGATGCGTTTGAAGTGATGAACAAGGTGCCCGGCGTTGATCTGGTGTTGAACGACGTGCGCAAGGCGGCCTGAAGCTGCACGGTGCAGACAGGTGTGACCTGCACCTGTTCTGTACTGACACGCAAACAAGAAAGAGTAGAGTTGTGACCAAGCCGCTCACACGTTTGGCGGATGCGCCGACAGCACAAACAGAAGATTTGCCTGTTGCCCAAGGCAGTGCCGATCTGATTGCGCAGGACGGTGACACGGTCCGGACCTTCGTGCTCAGCACCGCCAAGAATGGCCACGTGACGCAGTGCATTGCCGTGGCTGACCTGCTTGGCCTCGAAATCGAGGAGGTCATTCAGGAACCCGGCGTGAACAAAGCCTTGCCGGAATGGCGCCGCGAGCTTGAAAAAACGCGCTGGATCCTGCCTGCCTTGAAGGTCGCATGGCGATTTCGAACCGGCAAATACATCATTCTGGCAAGCGGGCGGTCGGTGCTGCCTGCATGTCGTTTGATCAAGCAGTTGCGTGGAGACAGTGTTTTCATTCTGTTCATCGGGTCCCCCAAAAAGTGGAAGACGAAATGCACAGACGTCATGCTGCGCTCGAAACACGAGCGTGAAAAGGATCGCGACGAGGAAAACCGCTACCCTTGGAACCCCAAACAAGTCTGGGTTGATGCCCCGATCTGCAGGCCTTTGCCCGTCTCGGAGGACAGAGAAACGGGTGTTGCGGTTTTGGTTGGGGGATTGAACATCACCTATGGCGATGAGGTCGCCGATTATACGGACTTCCTGGACAGCCTTGATGCTTTGGTAAGGTCCAGCGCTGTCAGTATCGTGTTTTCGCGCCGGACCAAACCCGAAGTCGAGGACGCGTTTCGAACCCGTTTTGCGAACACTGGCGCGACACTGGTGGATGCAGCGGACCGGCAGGGATTCCTGGACGCCTGTGAAGGGGCAGGGGCGTTTGTGGTCACACCGGATTCCATCACCATGGTCGCCGAAGCCTGCGCGACGGGCAAACCTGTTTACACCGCAAAGCTGCCGGTCAAGCGCAAAGGCACCCGAAATCACCGTTTTATCGGGACGACCCTCGAAAAAGGGTACGCTCAGCAATTCGAAGGCGAAATCAACTTCGAACAGCGCACCGTCGAGCGGGCCGACATCGACGCCGCGCGCCGCGCCATTGCGGGCTATATCGAGGCATGGAACGGCGATCCGTCGTCGATCTCCGGCTGAGAGAGCGCTGGCAAGTCGATCACAGTCAAGGTCAAGAGACGATACCCAAACGGGCCTCTTGGGGTTGTGCCGCTTGTGGATTCAGGTTCTAAAACAAAGCCTTATTCGCCGAACTTGAACCCGAATGCAGCGATCTCGCGAGCATAGACCTCGGCCACCTTTTCCCGTGTTTCAGTTGTGTACATGTCCGCGTAATCCCGCTTTTGCCGCGTATTTGCGTTCCGGTGTGCGGGCAGCGGAATATC
>CAYGQZ010000444.1:0-2471 GCA_964352055.1 uncultured Rhodobacterales bacterium | reverse complement strand
CATCGAGGAACAGCAGAATGACAAGGGCCACTTCCGCGACCGGGTGGAGCAAATCGTGCGCCTGATGCTCGGACAAAAGTCCGGTGACAGACAACACGACCCCGATGAAGATAAACAGCATCGGCGCGGTCACAATCGTTGAAGACAGCCTGCGCGCGACCATGGTAAAAGCGACCGTCACAAGGCAGATCACAAGAATGGCGGTCACTGTGAACACCCCATGCCGTGTGACATCACAACAGGTACGACATTTGACATCAGCGATGCGAACCGTGTTTTCTGAACATGCCGGGCGCCAATTGCAACCATCCTGATGTCATGTGCTCCTTGCGGTTTCGTCTTGGCATACTGAGTGGCTATGACAGCACCATGCAAGCTTTAAACCGGATTTCCCGAACAACAATTTGCGCGAATCAAAAGCCGCGTGAAAGGAAAAGCGGCGCTTCGATGGGCGCCGCTGTCAGAGGGTTTGGTAACAAATTTATATCAGGCAACCGCCGCACCATCCAAACGGGCCCCGAGCGCCGACGGCACCAGCCGTGCGGCAGAGACGCGGGGCAGGCTCATCTCGGGGATCGTTCGGTCGTCGCCATAGAGGGCGACATACTCGGCGTAATTGTCAAAGACCCGGTGCCCGGTGTAGTCCACGAATGTTTCCGCAGGCGCGCCATTGGCGAGGATCGCGGCTTGGTTCTCGGTCTCTATATGATAGTAGGTGACGCGGTCAGGCAGGCTGTCTGCCGGATCAGTCACGATCGTGGTGCCGTTCACCAAAGCACCGGCATTGATGGCCAGCCCGTCAATGATCAGTGCGTGATCGGCGGTCAGCACGAGGTCGGTATGAGGCAGGCCGCCGCCGAGCGCGCCGACCTTCACCCGCACCGGCGCGAAGCGGTGGGCCGGGGTGAAAAACTTGTGCAGCGTCTGACGACAGATCCATTTCACCGGCACCGTGCCGCCGTCTGCTGTAAGGATTGCATCTCCGATGCCCAATGCTTCTACGGTCTGCTCACCCTCGGGCGTGGCGATCAAAGTACCGGCGGCAAAGCAGACGGTGAAATCCTGGGGTGTAATCGTCAAAGCACTAAAGTTGGACGAAATTTCGACACCGAGGATTTCGTAAGCACTATCGCCCTCAAGCACGGGATACTGCGTTCCCGAAGGATCGGTGTAGAACCCTATATAGTCGACTGGCGTACTGCTTCCGTTTACAAAGATGTCTTCGTTCAGGTTGAATTCCGTTCCGCCAGGTTGAGACGGATCGAATTGCTGATCCATCGCCGAGCCTGGGCTGGAGGAGTATAGAGGATCTCCGGTGGATTTTAGAAAGATGGTGCGGCCAACAAAGTCAAAAGTCGCCATTGATACAGACCCTATTAGACCGACATTCCTCAAGTAGAACGTTATCCTGATGAAAATGAAGCCATTTTGTGCGTCGATCAAGCGTGCTGGGCCTGCGGCGCAGTGCTTCGGGCTTCTCGCGCCCGGACCGCCGATATTTTGACGGTGGCTGCCGGTTGCTGTCGGGTTTGACCTGATTAAGACCGCTTTGGACAGTCCCGCGGCGCCACTTTTTCCTGGTTTTTCTGGCAGCGATCCCATGCACGAGCCGATGGCGCGCGCAGCCGGTGGGTGGCCGCGTTGGTGCAGCTTAACAGATCGCGACTGGCAGCCACCTCTGCCAACCGAAACATGTTGGCGCGGGCATGTCGGACGACGCGGGCAATCAGGGCGTGATCTTTACCACATTCCAAAGCTATGAAGAGCGCGAAGCAAGCGGACTGATCGCACAGGCCATTGTGGGCCAGTTGTTTGGCCGCATGCAATCCCTGCGCGAGGCGTTCATCATTGCCATCGCTCCGCCTGCGGTGCGCGGTGTCGGCACAGGCGGCGGGTTCAAACTGCAGCTTCAGGAGACCGAAAGCGCGGACATGTCGCGCGTCTTGCAATCGGCCTATGCGATCATGGGCAGTGCAGGACAATCCGACAAGGTGCAGGGCGCTTTTACCACGTTCGCCGCGGGGTCACCGCAGCTTTACCTCGAAATAGACCGGGTCCGGGCGCAAATGCTCAACTTGCCCATCGGCGAAATATTCAAGGCGCTGTCGATCAACCTTGGCTCGGCTTATGTGAATGATTTCAACGCCTTCAGACGTTTCTTTCAAGTTTGCGCACAAGCGGACGAACCGTTCCGGCTGGATCAGGACGATATCCGCAGTCTGCGCGTAAGGTCCGCCACGGGCGCGCTGGTCCCGCTGGCCATGCTAGGGGCCTTGTCCGGCGTCATGCTGCGCGGCATGGACAATAATATCCTGACGCAGGTCGGTCTGAATGTCCTTGCAGGGCTGGCGGCCAAAACACCATTCTGATCGTGGAATTCGCCAAACGGGCGCAGGAAGAGCGCGGCTTTTGGCCTCTGGATGCCGCCGTGGAGGCCAGTCAGTTGCGTCTGCGTCCGATCCTCATGACGG
>CAYGQZ010000443.1:0-2484 GCA_964352055.1 uncultured Rhodobacterales bacterium | reverse complement strand
ATGGCCCACAGGACCGGATCGGTCTCATGCCGGGCCAAAGCATCCGCTAGCAACAAATCTGCAAGCTGTTCGAGATCCGAAAGCTCTGCTGGTCGAATGTGTACCGACATCTGTGTCCCCGCTCTGAACAAGGCCGCAAGGCCGCGTACCCGTTGATCGCAGACAGGGCGCCATTTGACAAAGTAGCAAATCTGCACGAGGCGTTAGAAAACCTGAAGGCTCGACACTGCCATGACACAGAACATGAACCTGAACAGCCTGCGCGTGTTTTCCGTCGCGGCCCGTCTCGGGAACTTCCAGCGTGCCGCTGAGGACCTGAACATATCTCATGGCGCGGTGTCACAGCGCATCAAGCAGCTTGAGCTTGATCTGGGCACCACGCTGTTTGAACGGCACGCCCGTGGCGTTACACTGAGCCCTCAGGGCGCCACATATGCAATCGCAGTGCAGGACGCTCTGGCGATCCTCGCAACCGCCACAACCGATCTGCAAAGGGCGCGCGGTCAGATCACCATTCACCTCGGCTCTTCTTTTGCTTCGAAGTGGCTGATGCCCCGCATGCGGGGATTTTCGGCCCAGTTTCCCGACATCTTGATCACAACCGAGATCCACGACCGCATGATGGACCGCAATCTGGGGCAAAACGAAATTGCGTTCTGGCCCGCGACAGAGGCCCGCCCCACTCCGGCCCATCACATCCGGCACCTTTGCGAATTGCGGCTTGTTGCGGTGTGCAGCCCTGATCTGCTTCGACCGGACTGGCCTATGGATCTGGACGCGCTGCTGACCCTGCCCTTGTTGCAGGATGCGCATCACCGCTGGGAAAAACTGATCAAGACAACGGGATACGGCGGCACGCCACGGGTGCTGAACTTTGACCGCTCTGCCCTAGCGCTGGACGCCGCCATCAAAGGCCATGGCGTGGCCATTGCTCCCACGTTCATGATCCAGGACGACATCCGCGCCGGTCAGCTTATCGCACTCTGGCACAGCCCCGACCCATCGGGCGAGCATCTGTATATGGCCTGGGCAAAACAGCGTATCCGCACGCCACATCTGGAGCAGACCGTGAACTGGGTGCTCGCGGAATTTGGTCTGGACACGTTGTCATCAAAGTGAGGGCTCCCGGCAAATGTTCATGTCTTGTTGAACATTGATGCCGGTTCCTGGAGCGGCGGCAAACCCGGCGGGACCATTGAACGTGCGCGCGACCTGACCGCCTGTCATCGTCTCATGCCGAGAGTGTGCTTTTTGTTCAAAACAAGGTGCGATCCCGTCAACGATCCGCGCGTGCTGTCCAAAAGCGAGACGCCGGGTGCTTTTGTCTCGCCCAGGGCCAAGGTCACGCGTCGCAGGACCGCGATCGCGTCTTCGGAGTTCTCGGGCAGCGCATGCGGCGAGATCGCCTCGCCGACGCGCAACACAAAGGGCTGGCGATGTTTGTTCAGCGTTTCATGAAACAGCGTGATGTCGCGCAATGTGGGGTGGATCGCATCGAACAGGTAGAACAGCGCCGAGTTGCGGGCCTGCATGTGCACCGGAATGACGGGCAGTTCGAACTTGCGCGCGAGCATGGCGGCGGATGCCATCCAGGGCCGTTCGAAAATACGCGCCCCGCGCCGTTTGGCCAATCGGCCAGAGGGAAAGATCACGCCCAGACGGCCTTCATTCACAGCACGCCGAGTGTAGATCATTGTCTCGCGCGTTTTTGCGTGGCTACGCTGTTCTTTGCGCCACTCGACCGGCGCGATGACCTCGGACATCTGCGGCAGCACCTTCAGGATGTCGTGATTGGCGAAATAGAATGTGTCCTTGCGGATGTGACGCAGCATTGCATGCAAGATGATCCCGTCTGCGATCCCGGTCGGATGGTTTGCAACGATCAGTGCCGCGCCGTGCCGCGGGACGTGTTCCAGCCCCTCAAATTGCACGCGCCGTGCCAGACTATCGGCCATCTCATCCATGATCGTCAGGGCTGGCAGGTGTTCGAGCGCCTCGCCGAGTGCAACCGTTTTGTCGTAGCCCAGAAGCAGGTTCAGAAGCGGGCGCATCATGTCCGCCGCCAGTGTCTTGCGAAACAGCCATGGCGCGCGGTCAGCAATCAATGGATCAATGCGGTCCTTCATGGCGCTCTCTTGGCACCAAAGCATGACAATCTGGTGACAGATGACGTCGACCGACATGCGTGGCCACGGCGACGCGACCACACGGAACCTGTCAACACGCAAACCGGTGTCTTTGCGCCTATTTTGAAGACCCGGCGCGGCGTCGCAGTGCGCCAGACGGACGCGCATGCCGGGTTTTGGCAGATTCGGTTTTTGTTGACATGCGGTATTTGGGTAACAGTCCCCTTCCACCGGAGGGCACGTGCATGCGCAGACACGGACAATCGACGTCTATCACCGGTGTCCCGCGCTTTCTCGGGAATTTGGTGCGGGTGAAGGGACTCGAACCCCCACGCCAAAGGCGCCAGAACCTAAATCT
>CAYGQZ010000442.1:0-2528 GCA_964352055.1 uncultured Rhodobacterales bacterium | reverse complement strand
TGAATTCCGGTGGCTACAGGGGATGGGCCCCCAAAGCGCGCCTGTGGGGTGTCGCGGTGGATGAAATTCGAGAGTGACCGACACAAAAGCGATTCTTTGAATACCAGAAGCATCTCGAACCACTTAACGCATTGAAATGTTTTATTTCAGGCAGCTGTATATGGGTGACGTTTCTTGCGAAAACGCTCCAGAGCCATTGGGCAATGACCCCGATCTAAACGCGCTTGTCTGGCCCGTCTGACAGATAAAGGGCCCACGCGACAACCCGCACAACACGGGCGGGATCACGGCGCGCTTTATCCCTTGGCCCCTGTTGCGGCAATAAATGCCAATGTGGCCTGCGCCAGTTCCGGCCCGACATCTTCCTGCAGGAAATGACCCGCCTCAGGCAAAATCTGATGGGCCTGCCCGGCCGCCCCCGGCATCTGCGCCTGAAACACCTTTTCAACGCCGGCCATGACCTTGTCATCGGCACCGAACACGGTCAGCACCGGCAGATCAAGACCACGCAACACCTGCCAGGCCGCCCGATTTGGTTCGGATGCCGGATCATCCGGACGCGTCGGCACAAGCATGGGAAACTGC
Organism: uncultured Rhodobacterales bacterium; assembly: GCA_964352055.1. Classification (GTDB taxonomy): domain Bacteria; phylum Pseudomonadota; class Alphaproteobacteria; order Rhodobacterales; family Rhodobacteraceae; genus Tateyamaria. Next base: position 1,943 of record CAYGQZ010000442.1, on the reverse strand, counting down.
CGCGCCCCCGCCTTGAACCGCTCATCCGGAAAGGGTGCGTTATAAGCCGCGATGTCCTGATCCGAGATTTTCCGGGCCGTCCCGCCGTAAACAATACGGCCCGCATTGAACTGCTCCACGGATTGAGAATAGTCCCGCCATGCCTCGAAAGCAGGCCACGGCCCCGTGTCACCTGTCGGGAGCGCTGTGTTCGCGACCACAACGCGGGCAAACCGCTCTGGCATCGCGGCAATCAATCGCAGCCCGATCAATCCGCCCCAGTCCTGGCAAACCAGCGTGATTTCCGACAAGTCCTGCGCGATCAGCCAGGACGTCAGCCAGTCGATATGGGCTTGATAGGTGTAATCGCTGCGCGCGGCCGGTTTGTCGGACTTGCCAAAGCCGACAAGGTCCGGGGCCAACACACGGTGACCGGCTTTGGCAAAGATCGGAACCATCTTGCGGTACAGATATGACCATGTCGGCTCGCCATGCAGGCAAAGGACCGGAGCCGCGTCTGCCGGACCCTCATCAACATGGTGGATCCGCAGCGTACCACCTGCCCCATCCGGGATCGTCGTATAGTGCGGCTGAAATCCGTAATCTCGCAGATCGGCAAATGCAGCGTCCGGTGTACGCAGGACTTTCATGGCTCTCTCCTTTTCGGTAGGCACGCACGACAAAGCACGACCAGTTTTCGCCCTCATCACGCTCCAACCAGACAGGAACCCATCCATGCAAGCAATGTCTTACACCCGATTTGGCGCGGCCGCCGATGTTCTGGAACTGGTCACACTGCCGACACCCGCCCCGCTGCCAGGTGAAGTGCTTGTGGAATTGGCGGTCTCCGCAGTGAACCCGTCAGACGTCAAGGCCCGCGCGGGCACCCGCCCCGGTGTGACCAAACCCGCATTCGACCGGATTGTCCCCCACAGCGACGGGGCTGGCACCATCGTTGCCGTCGGTGACGGCGTCGCGTCGGAACGGATCGGCACCCGCGTCTGGGTCTGGAACGGACAATGGCAGCGCGCCTTTGGCACGGCGGCCACACATATCTGCCTACCCGAAGCCCAAGCCGTGGCCCTGCCCGACGCAGTGTCGTTTGAAACCGGTGCGAACCTCGGCATTCCCGGACTGACCGCCAGCCATGCCGTCTTCGGCGGAGGTGACATTCAGGGTCAGACACTCTTGGTGCAGGGTGGTGCGGGAACCGTGGGATTGCTGGCTGTGCAGTTGGCCAAATGGGGCGGTGCACGGGTCATCGCGACAACAAGCCAGGCGCGCATGTCTGCCGCCTATGCCGCAGGAGCGGACGTCGTTCTGGATTATGCCAGCCCGGAGTTGTCGGCGCAGATACTGGCCGCCAACTCCGACAAATTCGTGGACCGCATCGTCGAGGTGGAGTTTGGCCTGAATTGCACCACAGACGCCGAGGTCATCGCTCCGAATGGAACGATTGCGGCTTATGGATCTGCAAAGTCGATGACCCCCACCCTGAATTTTGGGCTCTTGTTGTTCAAGGCCGCAACGATAGACATCCTGCTGATTTATCTCTTGCCCCAGGCTCAGCGCAGTGCGGCCATCACACGGTTGCACGAGGCGCTGTCCCAAGACGCGCTTATCTGCCCGGTGGAGGAGACATTTTCAATGGCGCAATGCGCAATGGCGCATGAGGCAGTCGAAGCCGCAGAACGAAGCGGAGCCGTTCTGGTGGATGTTCAAGGCTAGCCAGTGAACAGACCCGAACCTGCCGCCATGAGATGCATACGCTTCGCTGGGGTGGCCCTATGCTTTGGGTTGACCAACACGATGCGCATTTTTGCTGAATAGGGGCTTGCACGCTGCGCATGCAGGCTCTAATTAGCGCGTCACGTTGGGATGTAGCCAAGTGGTAAGGCAACTGTTTTTGGTACAGTGTACCGTAGGTTCGAATCCTACCATCCCAGCCAACCACTCCTTCAGTT
>CAYGQZ010000441.1:0-2530 GCA_964352055.1 uncultured Rhodobacterales bacterium | reverse complement strand
CTTGTTTCACTTGGGCTGATCTCAGACACCGAACATAGAATTACTGTTACGAATCAAGGGTTTATGGTTCTCAATGGTGTTGTGAGAAAGTTACTGGAGGCTTAGCTGCTCAACCGGCGACACAGGTCATCCAATTGTTCCAGTGACGAATAATGCAACGTCATCTGACCTGTTTCGCCGTTGGGCGCATGGTTCAGCACGACCTTCACACCTGTCGCCGCAGACAGGTCCGCCTCAAGTGCACGGGTGTCCGCATCTTTCTCGGATGGCTTGGATGATCCAAATCCACCTGTCCGCTCGTCCCCGGAGCGCGCCGCAGACTTCTTCACAAGGGCTTCTGTCTGCCGGACGGACAAACCACCCGCGATTATTTTTTTGGCCAAAGCTTCAGGATCGACGGCTGTGACCAATGCCCGCGCGTGACCCGAGCTCAGGTCGCCCCTCAAAACATGTTCTTGAATGGACTGCGGCAGATTCAAAAGCCGCAACAAATTGGCAATGTGGCTACGACTTTTGCCCAGTGCTTCGGCAAGCTTTTCCTGGGTATGACCGAACCGATCCATCAACTGTTTAAAGCCCGCCGCCTCTTCGATGGGGTTCAGGTCAGCGCGTTGAATGTTTTCGATGATCGCCACTTCAAGGACTTCTGTATCGGTGAAGTCCCGGATAACCACCGGCAGTTCATGCAATTGCGCCTGTTGCGCTGCGCGCCAGCGACGCTCCCCTGCTACAATCTCAAAACCGTCACCAACGCGACGGACGATCAGTGGCTGCAAGACACCTTTTTCGCGAATAGACGCAACCAAATCATCCAAAGGAGCTGAGTCAAATTGCTTGCGCGGCTGGTCCGGATTAGGCTTGATCCGTTCAATCGGAATCATCTGATCCAGCCCCGAAGCCCTTGCCGCGCTGGACTGCTGTTCGCTCACGTCCGCCATCAACGCGGAAAGCCCGCGCCCCAAACCACGTTTTTTATCGATGCCTGCCATTTCCTACGCCCTCACATCCATATTATTGTCGACCAGCTCTTGCGCCAAATCGCGATATGCCATCGCTCCTTTTGAGGCCGTATCATAATTCAGAACGGGCATTGCAAAGGACGGCGATTCACTGACGCGCACATTGCGCGGAATGCGCGTCTTGAACACAACATCACCCAAGTTGTCCCTTGCATCCTGCTCGACCTGTAACGACAGATTGTTTCGCGCGTCATACATCGTCAAGACAACGCCTTCGATCCGAAGATCGGGGTTGCCGGCTTGCCGAACCTGCCGAATGGTCAACATCAATTGCGACAAGCCTTCCAGGGCAAAGAACTCACTTTGCAAAGGAACGAGAACCGAGTGCGATGCAATCATCGCATTGACCGTCAGCAAGTTGAGAGATGGCGGGCAATCAATCAGTACATAATTGAAGTGAAACGCATCCATTTGCGGTGTGCGCAACGCATTACGCAACAGAAAACTACGCTTTTCGTTCGACATCAGGTCTATGTCGGCCGAGCTCAGATCCACAGTCGCCGGAACAATCGAAATGTTTGGAAACTGTGTTTTCAGAATAACATCCTTCAAATCGACCTCGTCGAGCAACATATCATATGTTGTAAAGGTCCTGTCATCCGTTTCGATGCCAAATCCGGTGGACGCGTTGCCCTGGGGGTCGAGGTCAATAACAAGCACGGCATAGCCCAACTCCGCCAGCCCAGCCGCAAGGTTAACGGCTGTCGTGGTCTTGCCGACACCGCCTTTCTGGTTGGCGATTGAGATAATCTTTGGTCCCTGGGGCCGCGTTGGATCAGACACGTTGAATATCCCTTATTCTCAAGATGGCCGCTTCTGGATTGGTCTTACTTGGTGTGGCCTCACATGAAAACAGCCAGTTTCTGCGCGCGTCTTCTATTTCTGCTTGCCACTTTACACCTTTCATGAAGATCCCCATACCGCCCTCGGAAAGATGCGGCTGGGAGAGTTCTATGAGACTGCTCAGGTCTGCCAAGGCGCGGGCTGACACGATGCTGGCCTTCTGTTCTTCAGCTTTATCAATACGTTTTGGAATGACGGTCAACGAGACGTCCAACTCTCGCGCACATGTTCGCAGAAATGTGGCCTTTCGCTGATCGCTTTCGATCAGTGTTAAATCCAGCACCTCTTCATCACCTTGTGCAAGAATCGCCAAGACAACGCCTGGCAAGCCTCCCCCGCTCCCCAGATCCACCCATTTTCCAGACGCTTTCTGATAAATCTGTGCCGAATCCCAAATGTGCCGATCGGCGATCTCGTCGACTGTGGATTTCGAGATCAGGTTTATTTTTCTTGTCCACTTCCTCAGAAGGTTTTTGTAGGCCTCCAGCTTGATCAATGTTTCACGTGAAACATCTCCTGAGAACCATCCCGGAACGTCGATCATGCTGATTTCTTTTCAAGGGCCTTTATCCGGCCAAGAATGAGCGCGAGCCCGGCCGGAGTCATTCCATCAATCCGACTAGCTTGTCCAAGATCCGATGGGCGTACTTGTTCCAGTTTGCTTTTCA
>CAYGQZ010000440.1:0-2533 GCA_964352055.1 uncultured Rhodobacterales bacterium | reverse complement strand
ACATCCTGTTGTTCGGGGTTGTCCCAACTGAAAAAGTCGACCACGACCTTGAACCCGATCACGTGCACCGTGAGGTTTGTCCCCTCTGTCGCCAGTTGCGCCCCAAGCGCGCAGGGCCGTCCGCCGCAGGTTTCGTTTCCGTCTGTCACCAGCACCACGATGCCGGGGGTCGTCCGGTAGTCGAGCGCCTCGGACGCGGCCAGTACGGAGGCTGCAAGCGCCGTCAGCCCCTTGGGTGCCATGGCGTCGATATCCGCGATGATCGCGCCCGCCGCATCGGCGCGGGGTCCGAAGCGCATGTCGATGTTTTGGCAACTGTCCGCGTCCGCGCCCGGCCCATAGGTCAAAAGCCCAACCCGCCGGAAAGGCGTGATGTCGGGCAGGGCGTCGCGCAGGGCCTCGCGGGCCTCGGCTATCCGGGTTTTCTGACGCACGTCGAACCCAAGTTCGGCCATCGAGGCCGAGCCATCAAAGACAAGCATCGCGTCCTCGGCGCAGCCCGTGGCCCCCTGTGACGGCGCGAGGCTGATCGGCCACATGAAGCCCGCCAGCAAGGCGGCACAGAGCAGGGAAGGGCGGCGGAACGGCATGGCACCACCCTGACACCGCAATTGCCCCCAGATCAATGGGCGGATTTCCTTTGCCCTCCGGATGCCGGGGCCGTAGCCTGCGCCCATGACCGACCTTGTCTATTATTACTCCGCCCATTCCGCCTTTGCCTATCTTGGCTCGGCCCGTGTCATTCAGATCTGTGACGCGCATGGGCTGACACTGGTGCATCGCCCGATCCCGCTGTCACCGGTGGTCGAGGCGCAGGGCAGCCTGCCGTTCCGGGACCGGACGCAGGCCCATGTCGATTACTTCTTTGGCCGCGAGATCGAGCGTTGGGCCGCCTATCGCGATGTGCCCGTCATCACGTTTCGCCCGACCTGGCACGATGCGGATTACGCGTTGGCCAGTGGCATGATCCTGGCGCTGGGGGATCGGGGTGCGCCGGTTGACGCGATGGCCCATGCCCTCCTTGAGGCCCATTGGCGCGATGATGCTGACCTGTCGGATGCCGCAACCCTTACCGCGATTGCGACCACGTTGGGCCATGATGCCGAGGCGTTGTTGTCCAAGGCGCAGACGCCTGAAGTGGCTGCCCGATATGCCCGGAATGCGACAGAGGCTTTGGCAGCGAATGTCTTTGGCTCGCCCACCTATGTGCTGGAGGGCGAGATGTTTTATGGTCAGGATCGGCTTGAGCTGCTGGAACACGCCATTGCGCATCCCTTTGCGCCGACCAGGTGGCGCAATCCGCCTGTGCATGCGGATCAGGGTGGTCCCCGCGTGAACGACCTCTAAAGCCCGACGTCCGGTGTCCAGAGACCCGGCGCCCTGCCCAGTTGCGCTTTGCGTGCCCGTCCCAGTGTCGTGGCAACGACGATGCTGCCGTAGAGCACGAACAGGTAGACAGGGTAGGCCAGAAGCACCCAGGACGGCGTGTCGACCGCCAGAATGGCGAGGCCCGATGCCACGAGGGACATGACCCATGTGGACAACGTCTCGGATCCGGGATCCAGATAGGCCTTTTGGATCGTTGCCAGTCCGCCCAGCGTAGACACCCCGATCACCATGGCCAGAGCGTAGGCGGTTGTGTCGGTCATTGCCCACAGGACCAGACCAAACCCGGCCGCGACCAGCATGCAGGCGTCACTTGCGTTGATCAGCGATCCGGTGCCCCGTGAAATCGACAGGATGAAGATGAAAACGGTGCTCAGCGTCTGAACGGCGATAAACCACAGGGAATGGGTGGCCCCCTCGTAGATCTGCGACGTCAGCGTGATAGTGCACAGGACGGACCAGATGAACCATGTTGCGCGCTGCGGCCGTGTGCGCAGGGCCAACGTGTCCCGGACGTAAGGGGCAAATGCAAGGATGCTGAGCAGGCCCGCCAGAAGCCCAAGGATCGGCAAGGCATTGGCACGAAGCGCGGGCGATGCCCCGACGCTCTCGAAAATGACTTCAAGCAACAAACAAACTCCGAAAAACAATCAGATATGGGAAACGAAACGTTGAAAATGTGCATCGAAAAAAATGTCGATACGCCATTGGTAGCACATTGTTTCTACTGTGCAAAGCGTCTGGTCGGGCAGTCCGGTATTCCGTACTTTTCTGCCCGATTTTCAGGCTGTAGGTTTCGCGCAAGCTGATCGGTTGCCTGTTTCCGCGTCATCCTGTGACGGGTGGGGTATTGAATGACGTTCTCTCCGCGTCTATACGCCTCCGGTGGACCTTCGGGCCCGCAAGAATCAAAACCAAGAAACGCCGTGTTCGCCCATTCCGCTTCGGGGGCGCTTCCGGCTTAGGAGAAGCGATATGAAACTGCATGAACTGCGCGACAATCCCGGCGCAACCAAACCCCGCAAACGCGTGGGCCGTGGCCCGGGCTCTGGCACCGGTAAGATGGGTGGCCGTGGTATCAAGGGTCAGAACTCCCGTTCGGGTGTGGCCATCAACGGTTACGAAGGCGGCCAGATGCCTTTGTACC
>CAYGQZ010000439.1:0-2542 GCA_964352055.1 uncultured Rhodobacterales bacterium | reverse complement strand
GCTTCTTCGATCAGCGGTGCATACCCAAAAGTCGAAACCTTTGTAATCTCGTCGATGTCGCGGTTGCCATTCTTGTCCAGCTTTGCCGGATCGAGAAAAATTGGCAGGTTGATGAACGTTTGCTGGAAGGCCCCTGTGCCGCTTGACACGATCGCCACCAACAGAACGAACAGGAAGAAGATGCCCGTCGCGATCCCGGCAATCCCATACATCCGAAAGCGCTTTTCGGCAGATTTGCGCTTTTGCGTGCGCGCGTCCGGTGCAGTCAAGGACGTGCTGTGACGCTTTTCCGGCGTGGCAGATGGCATACTTGCGTCGATCATTCGTACTGCTCCCGATATTTACGCACGATGTAGAGGGCAAAGACATTCAGCCCCAGTGTCAGAACAAAAAGCGAGATGCCGAGGGCAAAGGCCACGAGCGCTTCGGGTGAAGCGAAATCGCTGTCCCCGGTCAGCTGAGATACGATCTTGGCCGTCACGGTGGTCATCGCCTCGAAGGGGTTCAGCGACAGACGGGCCGCGGCCCCTGCCCCCAGAACCACGATCATCGTCTCGCCAATGGCGCGGCTCGCCGCCAGAAGGATCGCACCGACAATGCCCGGCAACGCGGCCGGCAGGACAACCTGTTTGATGGTTTCGGACCGCGTGGCGCCAAGCCCGTAAGACCCGTCGCGCAGCGATTGTGGTACGGCGTTGATGATGTCGTCGCTGAGCGAGCTGACAAAGGGGATCAGCATGATGCCCATGGCGATACCGGCGGTCATCACCGACCGGCCCCCGCCCATCCATCCGGTGCCGTTTTCGCCAAACACGCTCATCAAGAGCGGGCCGATCGTCAGCAAGGCAAAAAGGCCGTAAACGATGGTCGGAATACCGGCAAGGACTTCCAGGAGCGGTTTTGCGATCCCACGCACCCGCGGTGTCGCATATTCGGACAAGTAGATGGCGGCAAACAAACCAACCGGAACCGCCACAAGAAGTGCAACGATCGAGATGTAGAGTGTCCCCCAAAGCAACGGCAGAATGCCCAGGCTTGACGTGCCGCCACGTCCTGAGAAGCTGGGCGACCACTCAAGCAGGGTAAAGAAATCCGACGCCGGATAGAGCCGAAAGAAATCGATGGTGTTGAAAACCAGCGACAAGATGATACCGATGGTGGTCAGGACCGCGACCGAGGCTGCGGCGATCAGGATGCCCATGACGCCCTGTTCAACAACGTTTCGCGCGCGAAACGCCACACCGCTCTGCATGGCCCCCCAGAGGCCGCCTGCAAGTGCGACGCTCAGCACAGCAACCGTCATCAACAGACTAAAGGTCGTGTCCATGTCGCGGTAAGCTTGCGCTGCGCGCAGGATCGGCTGACTGATGTCATTGGTCACGACCTGACCCGCAGCTTTCAAGATTTCCGTGATATCGGTCGCATTGGCATCCGGGTTCGCCGCTGCGGACCTGTCGATAAACCCACCCTCGACCGCATTGTCCAACCCTTCGGCCGTGCGGCGCACTTCTGACATCACAAGGCCGATATTGGCGTCCTGGGCCAGCGTGCTTTCCGGGATCATCGCGGAAATGCTGTTTTGAATGATCAAAGGTTGCGCCAGCGACCAGATGATCATCAATCCAAAGGCGGGAAAGATCGCTTTCATCAGGGCGTTGGCGCCGTAATAGACCGGCAGGGAATGCAAGCCGCGGCTGTCACCGCCCGCAGCGCTCAGCGCGCGTTGTCTGCCAAATACAAACACCGCAACAGAAATCGCGATAACGATCACCGAAAGCCATAAAACAGGCATGTGCCCTCCAATCCAGGTCCGCGCGGCAAAAGCGGGTCTTGCGTGGGTGCGGGCGGCTTCAAACGCCGCCCGCTTTTGTTATGTGCAGGTTATGCGGATCGGATCAGATCAGCTGCCGCCGCCCATGACTTGCTCGCCGGAAACGGCGGCTTGCGTTGCGGCCAGTTCAGGGTCGGACACCAGACCGTAAGCCGCCAATGGACCGTCGGGGCCCGCAATCTCGTCAGAGACAAAGAATTCTGCGAATTCTTTCAGGCCGGGGATCACGCCGATATGCGCTTTCTTCACGTAGAAGAACAACGGACGCGACACAGGGTATTCACCGGCTGCAATGGTTTCGGTGGTGGGCTGAACGCCGCCCATCGTGGCCACTTTCAGCTTGTCCGTGTTGTTTTCGTAGAACGCCAGACCGAACACGCCAATGGCGTTGGAGTTGGCGTCAATCGAGGCCAGTGTTTCGGTGTAGTCGCCATCGATGTCCACGGAACGGCCATCGGTGCGCACGGAAAGGCAAGCATCTTCCGCGTCATCTTCGCTCATGCCGCCGGCGATCATGGCTTCCATGGCGCCTGTCGCTTCGCAGCCCTCTGCGATCACTTTTTCTTCGAACACTTCACGCGTGCCGTGCTTGGTGCCGGGGATAAAGGCCAGAATATCCGCGTCAGGCAGATCGGCGTTGAAGTCGGACCATTTGGTGTGGGGATTGTCGACCAGCGCGCCGTCAACCATGACCTTTGGGGCCAGAGCGTT
>CAYGQZ010000438.1:0-2557 GCA_964352055.1 uncultured Rhodobacterales bacterium | reverse complement strand
GATGCGTCGGGGCAGGGCTCCTTGCTGAACGATCTGGTGGGCCGCATCGCCAAGGGTGGCGAGATCGTGCTGGCCGGGTTCTATACGGCACCTCTGTCCTTTGCCTTTCCGCCCGCCTTCATGAAGGAGGCCCGCTTTCGCGTGGCCGCCGAATGGACCCGCCAGGATCTGGCGGCCACCCGTGCATTGGTAGAGGCCGGTGCGCTGAGCCTTGGCGGATTGATCACACACACGAAGCCTGCCGCCGATGCGCGCACGGCGTACGAGCAGGCGTTCACCGATCCGTCCTGCCTCAAGATGATTTTGAACTGGGAGCATTGACCGTGAAAGACGAAGTACCGAATCTGAAGGATTTCGATAAACGCCTGCGCGACGAAGCTCACGAGGATCTGGCGGATATCATCGCCGATGAGCCGACGTCGAAAACCCAGATTATCGCCATTTACGGCAAGGGAGGGATCGGCAAGTCGTTCACTCTGGCCAACCTCAGCCACATGATGGCCGAGCAGGGCAAACGCGTGTTGCTGATCGGCTGTGATCCGAAATCCGACACGACTTCGCTGCTGTTCGGTGGCAAGGCCTGTCCCACCATCATCGAGACATCGACCAAGAAGAAACTGGCCGGTGAAGAGGTCAAGATCGGTGATGTCTGCTTCAAGCGCGGTGGCGTGTTCGCCATGGAGTTGGGCGGCCCCGAGGTCGGACGCGGTTGTGGCGGTCGTGGCATCATCCATGGTTTTGAGCTGCTGGAAAAGCTGGGCTTTCACGATTGGGATTTTGACTACGTTCTGCTCGATTTCCTGGGCGACGTGGTCTGCGGTGGCTTTGGTCTGCCTATTGCCCGCGACATGGCCCAGAAGGTGATCCTGGTTGCCTCGAACGATTTGCAGTCCTTGTACGTGGCCAACAATGTCTGTTCGGCGGTGGAGTATTTCCGCAAGCTGGGTGGTAATGTGGGCGTGGCGGGTCTGGTCATCAACAAGGACGATGGCAGCGGTGAAGCTGCGGCCTTTGCCAAAGCCGTTGACATCCCTGTGCTGGCGTCGATCCCGCAAAATGATGATTTGCGCAAGAAGTCCGCAAATTATCAGATCGTCGGCACGGCAAGCTCCGAATGGGGCGCCCTTTTTGCCGCCCTTGGCGACAACGTTGCCGTCGCCCCGCCTGTGCGTCCCGCACCGCTGGATCAGGACGCGCTGCTCAATCTGTTTGATGCTTCGGAAACCGGTGGTGACGTGGTTCTGGAACCTGCGACCGATCTGGATATGCGGGGCAAGAACGCGGAGCCTAAGGCATCACTGGAGGTGATCTATGACGAAGCCTGATCGCAAATCCAAAGAAGTACATGACGATGTGTACCGGACGATCAAGAACGCCCGCCCGGACCAGATCAAACGGCTGCTTCAGGACATTCTGAAAACAGCCACGAACGACGACTCCAGACCGACCGGACACGCATGAGTGACGAAGTGACATATGACGCCAGCGCCGCTGTCCCCGTGACGCAAGGCCATCCACGCGAAGCAGAAATGCCTTCCGTTGAGGCGGGTGTTGATGGCTTGGGATGTCATTCCGGTTCCGAGATGGAGAAGGCCGCGCGCATGGCGGGCAACTCGGAGATGCTGGACAAGTTTGCCGCAGACTATCCGCAAGGACCCCATGACAAGCCACAGTCGATGTGTCCTGCCTTTGGATCGTTGCGCGTGGGTTTGCGCATGCGCCGCACCGCGACGGTTCTGAGTGGATCGGCCTGCTGTGTCTATGGTCTGACCTTCGTGTCGCATTTCTACGGTGCGCGTCGGTCGGTGGGTTATGTGCCTTTCAACTCCGAGACGCTGGTGACCGGCAAGCTTTTTGAAGACATCCGCGAGAGCGTGCATGATCTGGCGGACCCGGAGAAATATGATGCCATCGTGGTGACGAACCTGTGTGTTCCCACCGCCTCCGGCGTGCCGTTGCGGCTGTTGCCCAAAGAGATCAACGGTGTTCGCATCGTCGGGATCGACGTGCCCGGATTTGGTATTCCCACCCATGCTGAAGCCAAGGACGTTCTGGCGGGAGCGATGCTGAACTATGCCCGTGCCGAGGTTGAGGCGGGGCCGGTGGCAGCGCCCGTCGGTGGGAAGTCTGACCGCCCGACGGTTGCCATGCTGGGGGAAATGTTTCCCGCTGATCCGATGATGATCGGGCAAATGCTGGCGCCCTTGGGTCTGGCAGCGGGTCCTGTGGTGCCGTGCCGCGAGTGGCGTGAGCTTTATGCCGCGCTGGACTGCTCTGTCGTGGCGGCGATCCATCCGTTTTATACCGCTTCGGTGCGGGAGTTCGAGGCTGCCGGTCGGCCCATCGTTGGATCGGCCCCCGTGGGCAGTGACGGTACGGCGACCTGGCTGGCGCATATTGGTGCGGCGCATGGGTGCTCTGCGGAGCAGATTGCAGCGGCCCAGAATGCCGTGTTGCCCGCGATCACCGGAGCCTTGGCGGCGACGCCGATTTTGGGAACCATCACGCTTTCGGGCTATGAAGGGTCCGAGTTGCTGGTCGCGCGTCTGTTGATCGA
>CAYGQZ010000437.1:0-2577 GCA_964352055.1 uncultured Rhodobacterales bacterium | reverse complement strand
CAATCGGCTCTGACCAGTCATTCGCCGCAGGCGGCCCCAAGGTCGGCAGAGCGGACGAAGTGAGCTTTCGCTGCGGTTGCGCCAATGACTGCTTACAAAAAAACCGACTTTTAAGTCAGATTACCAGGGGCATCCGCGATCAAGCGATGAAGCAGGCCAGAAAACTGCTCCAAATCTTCCTCGGCCCAGCGGTCACGAAAAATATAGCCTGCTTGTTTTGTGAATGTGACACGCGCTTCGTGAACTTTCTCCAACCCAGATTCGGTCAGGACTACAAATGCCAACCTTGCGTCCCTTTCGTCCGTTTGTCGCGCTACCAACCCGATTTTCTCCAAGGGCGCTGCCATACGCGTTACCGTCGACGCGCTCACGTGCATCCGCTTTGCAAGTTCGACACGCGACAGGCGATGTAGAGGTGCCTGTTCCAAGTGCATGAGGAGAAAAACCTCGTTCACCGAGAGACCGTGGACCGAAGCGAAATCGCCCGAAAGTCGTGCTTTGATCTGATCCGCTGATTGCAGAAGGCGAAGAGTATTTGTGAGGCATAAATCATTCATGTGCATATTGTATGCATATTGCTTGCGTATGCAAGTATATTGCAATACTGGTGCGCGAATTACCCTGACCAACACTGGACGACGTCATGGACCTTGAAATTGTTTTCTCTATTGCTGGCTTACTTGCGATGGCAGGCTGGCTTGTTTTGCTTGCATCGCCGTTCATTCCACATTGGTCTGACTTGATCGCTGGTTATCTCATTCCGACGTTGCTCTCATTAGGCTACGTCACTCTCATTCTCTTTTTTCCATCAAACGGCGGGGGCGGATTTGGCAGTCTCGCTGAAGTTATCGACCTGTTTGCGAACCCCAATGCGATGATGGCAGGGTGGGCGCATTATCTGGCGTTTGACTTATTGATCGGGGCCTGGATGTGCAGAACGTCAAGGCGCGATGGCCTGAGCTTCTGGCTTGTCGCGCCCTGCCTTCCAGTCACGTTTCTTTTTGGTCCAGCGGGTTTCCTTGCCTTTTCAATCGTTCGCATCTTTGCGCCGAAAAGAGCTGCCTAAACTGATTTACACTTAAGAAAGATTTCCCAAATGCATGACGATGACACACAGCACATTCACCTGATTTGCGGCTCAACTGGCGCGGGCAAAACGACATATGCCCGCACGTTGGCCAACAGCAACGGCGGAGTTGTATTCTCGATCGATGAATGGATGGTATCCTTGTTTGGGGAGGATGCACCGGACGCCTTGGACCCCGCATGGATTTTCCCACGCGTCCATCGTTGCGAGGCGCAAATGTGGGCGATGGCGTTACAGCTTGGCAAGTTGGGTGTTCCGTCGATCCTGGACTTTGGGTTTCAGCGGCAAGAACACCGTCAGAAGTATGGCAGACTGGCGAAACAAGCCCAGTTTACGGCAAAGCTGCACGTCCTGAATGTCGATGCTTCAGAGCGCTGGAAACGTATTGAGGCGCGCAACACGAACCAAGGTGAGAGCTTCCATATGGAAATCACACGCGGCATGTTTGACTATATCGAAACGACTTGGGAACTGCCCAGCGATGATGAGGTGGCCTCGATGTCGCTGGCAGATTTGGAATAGCGTCTATCAATTGCTTCATAGAGCGGTCGTTCGATCATATCGCGGCATCATGCGTTTTGAGCTGATTTTGTTGAAAAACTCTTCCTTGATCGGCGGCGGCGCGGCTGATTCAATCCTCTCAACGAACGGGAGGATTTGCGATGATGGGACCGAGGCAAGAAGCGCAGGCAGCTTTGTTCTACGAGTTCTCGCTGGAAGATCATGTCCCGCAAGATCACTTGGTGCGGTCGATTGATCGGTTTGTTGATCTGACCAGCGTCCGGGCTCACCTGTTGGATTTCTACAGCCATACGGGTCGTCCTTCCATTGATCCAGAGCTCCTGATCCGCATGCTTTTGATCGGATATTGCTTCGGCATTCGATCTGAGCGGCGGCTTTGCGAGAGGTGCATCTGAACCTCGCCTATCGGTGGTTTTGCCGCCTCGATCTGACGGACCGCATCCCGGATCACTCGAGCTTTTCCAAGAACCGTCATGGTCGCTTCCGCGAAAGCGATCTGCTGCGCCATGTGTTTGAGACGACTGTTGCTCGTTGCATGAAGGAAGGCTTGGTCGGTGGTCAGGGGTTTGCAGTCGACGCCAGCTTGATCAGCGCCGATGTCCAGAAACAGAACTCAAGCAATCCCGAGGATTGGGCAGCACGTGAGATTGATCCGGATGATGCGCCACGTGCCGTGCGCGAGTATCTCGACACGCTGGATGATGAAGCTTTCGGAGCCGCAACAACGGCCAAGCCCAAGTTCACCGCGCACGCCGACCCCGCCAGCCAGTGCCTCTCGTGACATTGCTGCGCAATGCACTGCCGGTAATAGACAGCGGCGCGCAAAGGGCCTGCATTCTTTGCCTATTCTGACAATTATCTGATCGACACCGACCACGGCATCATCATCCCCTCTTGTCTTATGACTTTCAGTGGCTCCTGAGGCAAAAGGGAGCCACTGCCCGGCGCGTCATTTATGACGGGCAGTG
>CAYGQZ010000436.1:0-2582 GCA_964352055.1 uncultured Rhodobacterales bacterium | reverse complement strand
GTCAGCTTGGTGGTTTGCGCCACAGACAGGCCAAGCGCCTGCCCGCCATAGGGTTCCAGCAGCACATCCGCCATGCCGTAACCAAACGTTCCAAGACCGATGATGATCATCAGGCGCATCATGCCGGGGCGGGCCACCAGACCTTGCCAAGCGACCCGAAAGGCCATGGGTTCGGCCGCGCGCATTTGCTGCGCACGGTTCCGGTCACGAGCTTCCTGCTTCCACATTGCAATCAGGTTCAGCGCGGCGGTCACCACCGCAGTGCCCTGAATGACCTGGATCAATCGGCCGGGTGTGTAGTTTTCCAGCAAGGCACCATAGATCAGAGCGCTGACGACCATGCCGACAAGAAGCATCACATACATCAGGCCCACAACCTTGGGCTGGTCATCCTCTTTGACCAGATCGGTCGCCAGAGCGAGGCCGACAGTCTGGACGATATGAACACCCGCGCCGACCAGCAGAAACGCCAAGGCCGCCGCCGAATGTCCGATCCAGAGCGGTGTGTCATAGGATTCGCCGTAGCCGGACAGCACCAGCAAGGCGAAGGGCATGACGGCAAAGCCGCCGAATTGATAAAGCGTGCCTTTCCAGATGTAGGGTACGCGGCGCAATCCCAAAGCGGAAACATGGGTATCGGACTTGTACCCGATCAGCGTGCGGAACGGCGCGAAAACAAGGGGTAGGGCAAGCATGCCCGCGACGATGGTCGCAGGCACCGACAATTCGACGATCATCACCCGGTTCAGGGTGCCGACCAACAGGACGAGTGCCATCCCGACAGAGATTTGAAAAAGCGATAAACGGAGAAGCCGTGACAATGGAACATCGTCAGAGGCGATGTCCGCGAACGGCAGGTATTTTGGCCCGATCGTGGTCAGTTTGCGTATCGCGACGTTTCGATAGTCAAACATCGATCAAACCCGTTTCGTTATTGCTGCGCACCCGTCCTGTCGGCTCAAAGACCGTAGTTCGGAACAATACCGGGGGCCCGCCAGGCAAAACCATGACGGGCCCACGCGTTATTTTGTGACGACATCCGCAGAGGGAAGCGTCGCAGAGGCCATGACATCGTTCGGTTTCAATACCGCACGTGCTGTTGTGCCGTCTGGGAGAATCACTGTGATCTCTTGACCGCCATCCGGCGTCGGCGTGACATAGGACGCTTTTGCGGTGTCCATGTCGGTGCTGCGCAGAACGTCGGCGGATGCAGATGCATCTCCGGCGCCCAGCTCTTTGCCGGACAGGAAATCCGAAACCCAGCTGGTGTTGCTCAGTACGGCGACATGCACCGCAAAGGAACCAACAGCAACCGCGCCCAAGAAGACTGGAACACCTACGCTAGGTGAAACCACAAGCCACATTTTTGCATTGTTCATGTGTTTTCTCCGTTATCCGAGCCAAGGCGTCGAAAACGCGACGAGAATATGTGCAAGCAAAGCGATGGCACCAAATACACGCGTGCCATCGATCAGATAGCTGTGCACTTCCTCCGCTTCGTGCAACGTCAAGCCGGTCGGCCAGACTTTGTCGGGATCATCAGACATATACGGTCTCCTCTTCAAAGGTCTTTGAGTGTGCTGCCGAAATCGTCCAGAATAGACGGCCGACGCACGCCATAGTTCGGCTGCATCACCGCTTGGACACACCCGTAGACAAAGGATGTCTAATTTTTCTGACATAATCAAGTGTACATTTTGATTGACACAAATGCCCGGGCCCCAATGAAGCATGGGGTTTTGCGTTCATTAACGGTCACATTGCACCGTAAACCCGGATTTCCCGGTCTGAAGCTGTTGGAAAATTTGAAGGAATTTGGGCAACGCACTCGGCATTCAACGCGCGGCGGTACTGCGGCAAGCCCGATGGCAAACCGTTTGGGTCAGGTGGCAGCATCCGATATCAAACTGGTAACTGCTGTCGAACGTTAACCATCCGGCGGATTGTGCGCGCTCTGGGTTTCTGGAAATGTGTGGTATTCATATCCTGACGCGCGCAATGATCAGGTCTGTTCGTTTCAGCGAACTCTCTGGCCCGGAAAAGCGGTCAGGTGACGGCCAATCGGAATAAACGTGCGAAAAAGCCTGTTCAGGCAGATCGGCGCGCGCGAAATGGAATGGGGGCCAATGCGGGTTTTTGCGCCGAATTCAGCGCCTGGTCTGCAAAAAATTGCCGAGCGGCAGGTGTTAGACCATACCGCTCGACGTAGTCTAATAAAATAGCTTCCAAAGCCAAATACTCGCTATCAACAGCACTCGCACTCATAACAATCAACTCTTTAACAACCATGGGCCAGATGTAGCGCAGGTCGGGTCGGGTGCGGAATTGATTAAATGTGTTTTTTTGGGTGGCTTGGATTAACCATTGATGGGTGATCTGCGTACCATCGGGAAAGCTTTTGCAGTATTGCCTGATCCCGTTGTGGGCAGCGCAACGCAAATCGGCTTTCGTGACCGCCACTTTGCGCCATCTGCAAAGCTCTGGAATACGCAACCGCAAACCAATCAAAATACTTGAAAATGCAGATTAAGGCTTGCGGCATTGCCACGTCATTTGACGTGCACAGACAGAATGGATTTTTG
>CAYGQZ010000435.1:1403-2598 GCA_964352055.1 uncultured Rhodobacterales bacterium | reverse complement strand
TCGGCACCGATCAATGCGCAATCCTTGACGTGATTGATGGAACGGATCGACGCCGCCAGAATTTCGGTCTCAAAACCGTAATTGTCATAAATCGTCCGGATTTCCTCGATCAAATCCAGTCCGTCAATATGAATGTCATCCAGACGCCCGATGAATGGCGAAATGAATGTAGCACCAGCCTTGGCGGCCAGCAGCGCCTGATTTGCCGAGAAACACAGTGTCACGTTCACCATTTTGCCTTCGCCTGACAGAACCTTGCAGGCTTTCAGCCCGTCCCAGGTCAGCGGCAATTTGACAACGATATTGTCTGCGATCTCGGCCAGCTTGCGGCCTTCGGCAATCATGGCATCCGCGTCGAGGGCGACAACTTCGGCGCTGACAGGCCCGTCGACCAGATCACAGATTTCCTTGGTCACTTCGAGAATGTCGCGCCCCGATTTCAGGATCAGCGACGGGTTGGTCGTGACCCCATCGACCATCCCGAGGTCATTCAGTTCGGCGATGGCGTCGATCTCAGCCGTATCTACAAAGAATTTCATGTGCTGTCTCTTTTGATGGGTTGGCGTTTGCTCGCACAGCGTTTACCTCATGTAGCGTGATGCGAAAAGCCCTGATCTGTTGGCGCTAACATGACGCAGTCGTTTTTTGACGAGGGTGCCTTGGTTGCTGTGCTGACGACGCAGCCGCTGGACCGGGCGCTGGACTACAAGGCGCCAGAAGGCGGCTGTTTCCTGGGGGCCTTCGTCGAAGTCCCTCTAGGACCGCGCAAGGTGCTGGGGGTGGTGTGGGGGCCCGGCAAGGGAGACTACGATTACGCCAAGATCCGATCGGTCATCCGGGTTCTGGATGTCGCCCCCATGCAGTTGGAAATGCGCGACTTCCTGCAAAAGGCAGCTGCCTATACTCTGACGCCAATGCCCGCGATGTTGCGCCTTGCCACCCGCGCCCCCGGGCTGGGGGACCCCCCGTCGATGCGCAAGGTCTATCGGCGCGGCACGGGCGAGCCTGACCGGTTGACCGACGCCCGCCGTCGCGTTCTGGCCTTTCTGGCGGATTATGGCGATCTGTCTTTCACCCTGAAGGAGCTTGCAGAATTGTCGGGTGTCACCGCTTCGGTTGTCAAAGGTCTGGTTGCCCAAGGCGTCGTTGCAGAGGAAGACAGCCCGCGCGACCTGCCTTTCCCGCCGATGGACCC
>CAYGQZ010000435.1:0-1303 GCA_964352055.1 uncultured Rhodobacterales bacterium | reverse complement strand
GCGGTTTGGCGCGCGCCCGGCCGAATGGCACTCCGGTGCAACCATGACGGAACGGCGCCGGATCTGGCAGATGGTGGGACAGGGACAGGCGCAACTGGTGATCGGGGCCCGGTCGGCCTTGTTTCTGCCCTATCAGAACCTCGGCCTGATCGTCGTGGATGAAGAACATGACACTTCCTACAAACAGGAAGACGGCGTTCTCTACAATGCACGCGACATGGCGGTTCTGCGCGCCTCGCTGCTGGGGGCACAGGTCATCCTGGCTTCGGCAACGCCCAGTCTGGAAAGCTGGGCAAATGCGGAAAGCGGCAAATACACCCGCCTTGATCTTGAGGCCCGGTTCGGGCCCGCCGTGATGCCCAAGATGGCCTCCATCGACATGCGCAACGAAAAACTGCCTTCGGATCGATGGGTATCTGACGCGTTGAAGCGTGCGGTTGATGCGCGACTGGACGCCGGCGAACAGGCGATGCTGTTTCTGAACCGACGCGGCTATGCGCCGATCACGCTTTGCCGGGCCTGTGGACATCAGGTCGGTTGTGATCAATGCGACGCTCGCATGGTCGAACACCGGTTCTTGAAACGGCTGATGTGCCATCAATGCGGCGAGACGAAGCCGATGCCGGAAAAATGCCCCTCCTGCGAGGCGGAAGGGCGCATGGCACCTGTCGGACCGGGGGTTGAGCGGCTGGGCGAGGAAGCTGTGAAACTGTTTCCCGACGCGCGCGTGTCTGTCTTGAGTTCCGACATGTACGGCAGTGCCCGCGCGCTGAAAGCAGAGATCGAGAGCATCGCCGCCGGAGGTGCAGATGTCGTGATCGGCACCCAACTTGTGGCCAAGGGGCACAACTTTCCCAATCTCACGCTGGTTGGTGTGATCGACGCCGATTTGGGCTTGCAAGGTTCGGATCTGCGCGCCGCTGAACGGACATTTCAGCTGATGCGCCAGGTCGCGGGGCGCGCCGGCCGCGCAGAGAAACCCGGCACCGCATTGCTGCAGACCTACCAGCCCGATCACCCGGTCATCCGGGCCATTCTGGCAGGCGATGAAGAAGGATTCTGGCGCGCGGAAGCGGCGGAGCGTGAACAGGCCGGTGTACCGCCCTATGGCCGGATGGCGGGTATCATCCTCAGCGGACCGGACGTCGCGCAGGTCTTTGATGCGGCGAATATGCTTGCCCGAAACCCTGCTGCCCTGACCCGCGTGGGGGCGCAGGTCTTTGGCCCGGCCCCTGCCCCCATCGCGCGAATCCGCGGTCGACACCGGGTGCGGCTTTTGGTGAAGGCGGGAAAGGGCGTAGCC
>CAYGQZ010000434.1:0-2602 GCA_964352055.1 uncultured Rhodobacterales bacterium | reverse complement strand
TCTCGGTGAAAAATTCAACGGGCTCATTTGGGATGCCTCAGTCGTGGGTTCGCCAAAATCGACACCACGTCCGCCACGATGTTGAGGATGATGTACACTGCTGCAAATATCACGCCGCAGGCCAGCACCACGGGCACATCCCGTTTGACCACGGCATCCACCAGGTATTGTCCCATGCCGGGGTAGGCAAAGACGACCTCGACCACCACGACACCCACAACCAGATAGGCCATGTTGATCATCACTACGTTCACGATCGGGGCGATGGCGTTGGGGAAGGCGTGTTTGCGGATCACTTCGAAGGTTCGCAGTCCCTTGAGTTCGGCGGTTTCGATGTAGGCCGATTGCATCACGTTGAGGATCGCGGCCCGCGTCATCCGCATCATGTGCGCCAGAACCACGAGTGTCAGCACGGCAACGGGCAGCGAGATGGCATGCAGTTGGTCCAGCAGCGGCATTCCCGGCGAGACGCTTGCGAAAGACGGCGCCCAGAAGAGTTTCACCGCGAAGATGAACACGAGGATGTAGGCGATCATGAATTCGGGCAGCGAGATCGAGGCTAGCGTGATCCCGGAGATCAGCTTGTCCGGCCAGCGGTTCTGATAGCGCACAGCGATCAGGCCCAGCAGAATCGCCAGCGGGACCGAGATGATCGCGGCCCAGAAGGCTAGAAACAGTGTGGCACTCATCCGGCGCGAGACCTGTTCGCCGATGGGCAGCTTGTTCGTCAGCGCATTTCCCATGTCACCGGTCAGGATGCCGCCGAGCCATTCGAAGTAGCGGGTGAATGCAGGACGATCGAGGCCCATTTCCGCCCGCAGGTTCGCCAGGTTTTCCGCCGTTGCTGATTGACCGAGAATGGCCTGAGCTGCGTCGCCGGGCAGGACCTCTGTCAGTCCAAAGATCAGCGCGGACGCTGCGAGGAGGAGGAGGGCCCCCAGCGCGAGGCGCTGGGCGACCAGTGTTATGACGGGATGCATGATCCGGTCTTACGCTTTCCACGTTTTCTTGAAGGCGTACCAGTTCATTTGCGGGCCGTTCGGATCGCTTTCCCAACCCTGAACACTCGACGAGAGTGCATCGACGAAGTCGTTGAACATAGGGACAATCACGCCGCCTTCCTCGTTGAGCATGCGGCCCATCTTGGAATAGATCTCCTTGCGCTTGGCTTCGTCCAGTTCGGCGCGGGCCGCTAGCAGCATTTCGTCGAACTCGGGGCGCTTCCAGCGTGTGTCGTTCCAGTCTGCCGTCGAGAGGTAGGCTGTGGTGTACATCTGGTCCTGCACAGGGCGACCGCCCCAGTAGGAAGCGCAGAAAGGCTGGACGTTCCAGACCTCGGACCAGTAGCCGTCATTGGGTTCGCGCTTGATTTCCAGGGGGATACCGGCGGCCTGGGCCGACTGCTGGAAGAGCGCTGCGGCGTCCACCGCACCGGGGAAGGCGCCATCTGCGGTACGCAGGATGATGGGCGAGCCGTCATGCCCGGATTTCTTGTAGTGCTCTGCCGCCTTTTCCAGATCGAAGGTCCGTTGCGGAATGGTTGGATCAAAGAGCGGATAGGCCTTGTTGATCGGAATGTCGTTTCCGGCCTTGCCATAGCCCTGAAGGATCTTTTCAACCATTTCCTCGCGGTTGAGGGCATGTTTCAGGGCCAGACGCAGATCATTGTTGTCAAAAGGTGCGGTGTCGATATGTGCGATGAACACATAGTGGCCGCGCCCTTCGGTCGACAGAACGTTCACGGTGGGCGCACGGTCGAGCAGTTTGGCGATCTTGGGTTCGACCCGGTTGATGCTGTCCACCTGGCCTGACTGCAAGGCGGCTGTGCGCGCTGTCGCATCGTTCAGGACGATGACTTCGACACTGTCGTAATGGGCTGTCGCCGACTGATCACCGCCCCAGTAGTTGGGGTTGCGTGTGGCCATCATACGGACGCCGGGTTCGTCGGTTTCAAGGATATAAGCACCAGTACCGATGGCTTCGGTGGGATTGTCAAAGCCGCCATTGGGCTGAATTTTCAGGTGGTAGTCGGCCATGAGATAGGGCAGGTCGGCGTTACCCACGTCCAGTGTCACTTCAAAGACGTCGCCGTCGGTGCGCATGTCCTGAATGGATTGCACGATGCCCAACGCACCGGACTTGGAGTCCTCGTTCGAGTGTCGTGCCATGGTCTGCATGACGTCTTCGGCGGTCACGGACTTGCCATTGGAGAACTCGATCCCCTGGCGGACCTTGAAGCGCCATGTCTTGGCGTCGGAGGAGCCTTCCCAGCTTTCTGCAACGAAACCGGATAGCGAGCCGTCGCTTTCCACTTCAACAAGGGTTTCACCCCAGAGGTTGCCGCCCGCAATCGGAACGTCGGATGCCCACGTGGCGGGGTCCTGGCTGTTTGTGGATTCACCGCCCTGCACGCCCATGCGGTAAGTGCCGCCCGCAACAGGCGCTGCCTTGGCGGGGTGGGCAAGGAAGGACGAGGCGACCGCCGCGGATACACCCAGAGCCGCAGCGCGGCTCATGAACTCACGACGTGTCATTTTTCCAGCCGTCACCTTGGACGACAGCAGTTCAAGTTCTTTCGACATTTTGGTCTCCCGATTGTGCA
>CAYGQZ010000433.1:0-2619 GCA_964352055.1 uncultured Rhodobacterales bacterium | reverse complement strand
CAAAGGACGCAATCCCGCCGCGCGCCACGTAATGCACATGCCACTGCATCGCCTCATAGAGGGCCTCAACGTCCGCACTGTCCTGACCGATCAGAAACGGGGTCAGGTCATGCTCGATCATCGCCTTGATCGCATGGCCGCCCTTGCCCCCGGTATAGGAATAGCCGGTGCCTTCGGATCCATCCTCCAGCCGCACAGTTGCGGTGATCAGCTCAAAGAAATGATGATCCCCGTGTTTGGCATCCACCAGAACCTCGGCCAACGGGATGTGAAACAGCCGGGTCTCGATCGCGGATATCTTTGTCATGTGGTCGGCTTTCCTTGAGTGCGCCCCGCCATGACCTTGGCCTGAAACAGGATCACGGCGAATAGGAACCCGCCCCGGATGACCATCTGCCAATAGGCGCTGAAGCTGATCGTGCCCCGCCCGTTCTCGAAGTTGAGAATGTTGAACACCAGACCCAGCAGCAGCGCGCCCGCGACAGTGGCCGGAACAGACCCCAACCCACCGGTCAGCAACGTACCGCCAACCACGACCGATGCAATAGCCGAAAGCTCCCAGCCGATCCCCTCCAGCGGCTGACCCGCGCCAAAGCCCGAGGCAAGGATCGCCCCCGCAATGCCCGCACAGGCCCCCGACAGCAGATACACAAACGCCGTGGCCTGGTTCACCTTCAGCCCCATCAGCACAGAGGCATCCGCGCCCCCGCCAATGGCCAGCACCGTGCGGCCCAGCGATGTCTTTTCCAGCACGACCCACAGGATCACCACAACCAAACCCACCAGCACGATAGACCAGGGCAGGATATTCAGGGCCTTCTCCATCCCCATCTTGGTAAAGTTCGACCCCCAATCGACGGAAATCGTCTGCGCACCCGAGATGACCAGCGCCCCGCCCTTGGCCCCCAGCATGGTGGCCAACGTGGCGATGAAGGGCGGAATACGCAGCACGATGATGCTGAACGCGTTGACGGCTCCAAACGCGATACCCGCCAGAATGGCCGCGGGCAAAGCCACCTGCAAACCGTAGGGCGACAGATAGGCCGCAATGACCGAGGTAAAGGCCGCCACCGACCCCACCGACAGATCAATGCCGCCGGTCATGATGACAAAACACATACCCACCGAAATCACGATGAACATCGAGTTGTAGTTGAGGAAAGACGTGATGTTATAAGCCCCGCCAAAATTCTCATAGCGCAGCACACCAAAGAGGATCAGCGCCACTAACGCGACCCAAACGGCGGTGGATTGCGGATTGCGCGACAGGTACTTGCGCAGATCGAATGCGTCGGAATCCAGCATGACTATTCCTTCCGTGCCTGCTGCACATAAACGGCGGCGAGGATGATGACCGCCTTGGCAATCAGAGCGACCTCGTCCTCGACGCCATTGGCGAGCAACGTGTATTTGACCAACTGAATGATGACGGCCCCAAGGATCGCACCAAAGATCGGCGCCCTGCCGCCTTGCAACAGCGCACCACCGACAACGGCGGCGGCAATCGCGTCCAGCTCCATCAGGTTGCCATTTCGCGCCGCGTCCGAGGCCGAGTTGATCGCCACAACGATCAGCCCCGCCAGCCCGGACAGGACACCACAGATCATGTAGACGCCGATCTTGACCCGCTTGACCGGACCGCCGGACAGTTCGGCGGCGCGTTCGTTGCCCCCAATGGCCAGCACATAGCGGCCAAAGGTGGTGCGGGTCATCACCAGATAAAGCACACAGGCAATGGCCAGCGCCAGCCAGCCCTGAAACGGCAGGCCCAGCACCCTGCCGGTGCCCAGATAGCTGAAAGACGGGTTCGAGAATGTCTGCAGATTGCCATTGGTCAGAACCTGCGCAATGCCGCGGCCCGAGATGAACAGGATCAGCGTCGCAATGATCGGCTGCACCTTGAGCGTGGCCACCATCACCCCGTTGAACAGCCCGCACGCGACCGCCGCCAGCAGCGGCACGGCAATCGCCGCAGCCAGCCCCAAAGCAGGATAGGCGACCCCAAACTCTGACAGAAAGATCAGCGGAGCCAAGGCACCCGCCAGCGCCATGATCGCGCCCACCGACAGATCGATCCCCCCGGTGGCAATCACCAAAGTCATGCCCATGGCCACAATGGCAATGGTCGCCACCTGACTGATATTCACGAACAGCGTCTGCATCTGCAGGAAATTCGGCGTCACCAGAATGTTGAAAATCAGGATCACGGCCAGCGCCACCAGCCCGCCATTGCGGCGCAGGAACGGCCCCAGTTGAAAGGGTTTCGCGCCGTCTTTCAGATCGGTTTGCTGCACGCTCATGCCGCCGCCCCTTCCGTGTGGGCCAAGGCGCGCACCAGCGCGGCTTCGGTGATGCCGGGATTGGTCAGTTCCGCCACGATGCGGCCCTCGTTCAGCACGATGATGCGGTCAGCACCTTCGACGATTTCCTCGAATTCCGAGCTGATCAGGACAACGCCCACGCCCTTGGCGACACTGTCGCGGATGATCGCCTGAATCTCGCGTTTTGCGCCCACGTCAACGCCGCGCGTCGGCTCATCCAGGATCAGCACATCCGGCTCGATCGCCAGCCAACGGGCCAGCAACACCTTTTGCTGATTGCCGCCCGACAACTCTCGAA
>CAYGQZ010000432.1:0-2627 GCA_964352055.1 uncultured Rhodobacterales bacterium | reverse complement strand
GACGACATGCATGTGATTGTCGGGTGCGGCTTGGGTGGCACGTCCTTGCTGAATGCCAATGTCTCGCTTGCGGCTGATCCGCGCGTGTTCACGCAATCCGTCGAAAACGCGGATGGATCAAGGCGCTATCTCTGGCCTGCTGCCTATCGGGGCGACGATCCGCTGGCGTCGGAATATGAAGAGGCGAAACAGGCACTTGGGGCCAACCCCATGCCAGACACGATCAAGCTGCGCAAACTCGACTCGCTCAAGAAGGCGGCGGATGCGTTGAACCAGCCGTTCTCCCGCCCGCCGATCAATGTGACCTTCGAGGATGGCAAGAACCATTTCGGGAACTTCCAGCCCGAGTGTACGCTGTGTGGCGATTGCTGCTCGGGGTGCAATTACGGGTCCAAGAACACGACCCTGATGAATTACCTGCCCTTCGCGCAGGCCAATGGTGCCATCATTCTGACCGAGGCCGAAGTCCACACCGTCGCGCAGGATGGCGACGGCTGGCGGGTCAATATCTCGGAGTTCGGGCAGGACCCGTCCGCGGGCCTTGCCATCAAGACCAAGCTGGTTGTGCTGGGTGCGGGCGCGCTCGGATCAACCAAGATCCTCAAGCGGTCGGAAAAGGCTGGTCTGGCTCTGGCCTCTGACATGCTGGGCAAGGGCTTTTCCGGCAATGGGGACATTCTGGGGTTTGGTTTTGACGCCAACTATACCGAAGACCTCGACAAGGCACAGCCGATCTACAGCGTCGGCGCGGGGACAAACCCGCCCACCGAGGAGCAATACAAACCCGGCCCCTGTATCGCGGGCCTGATCAGCGTGGATATGGAACCCCACAAACCCTTGCGCGATGGTCTGGTGATCGAGGACGGCGTTGCACCGGGTGCGTTGGCGATGGCCTACCCCGGCATCTTTGCCTTTGATGACATCGTGAACGCCAATCTGATGCGGTTTCCCGATGCACAGCGGCGCTTGCAGGACATTGCCGACATGGCTGACAAGCTTCAGGGCATGACGGATATTGCCGGGCTGTCCTACACCGGAGCGATGGCCAACACGCAATCCTATCTGGTGATGTCCCATGACGATGCCACGGGCGAACTGGTCTATAACGAGGATCTGAACGTCATCAGCGTGCACTGGCCCAAGGTCGGGCAAAACTTCCCCTACCCCCGCGACAACGAAATCCTGCGGCAGGCCAGTGATGCGATCTGGGGCAATTATCTGGCCAACCCGACCTGGAGCGAACCGTTCGGCTGGAACCTGATCACAGTGCACCCGGTTGGCGGATGTCGGATGGCCGATAGCCCTGCCGAAGGCGTGGTGAACGCCGATTGCCATGTCTACACCGGCACCGGCGACGCGGTGTACGATGGCTTGATGGTCTGTGACGGGGCGGTCATGGCCTCCTCGCTGGGACTGAACCCGCTTTTGACGATTTCGGCGGTCACGATCCGGGCCATGGACAGGCTGATTGCGGCGCGCGGCTGGAGCGTCAACGACGCCCCCAAGCCCGCGCAGTCGTCACAACCTGCACCGGCTGAGGTGGCCGCGCCAAAAGCGGCAGCATCCCCCAATCCCTATTTCACGATGCTGGAAAAGATCGAAGACATCGACACCGCGCTCAAGGGTTACGTGAAACGGATCGATGAAAGCGATGACGAGGCAACCCAGGTCGCCAAGGACCTGTGGAACTGGGCCAAGGACGAGATGGGAGGATTCACCTGGGGCGAGCGGTTCGAATTCGACAAGGCCTATTACAAATGTGACATGCAGGGCGACGTGGGCCCGGCCTTCAAGACCATCATCGGATATCTGGATCAGATCATCGCGATCGTGACGAATTTCGAATGGACGACCACGCAAAAGGCCAAGAACCTGATCGCCTATTTCGAGCAGGTCGTGGGCGATATTTCCCCGTCTCTGTCATTTGATGAAACCATGCGTGGCAGCGTTGGCGTGCCGAATGTGGGGGCTGGCCGGTGCAATCCGATCTCTGACCCCTACGAGGTGAACGCGGCAGCCGGAGCGGCGGAAGGGCGCTGCATCGTCGGCAATTTCACCGTCCGTTCGCCGGATCTGGCCAAGACAACGGCAGACCCGAACCACGCGGCTGACCTGTCGGGACAGGTCTTTATCAGCACCCCCGATGGCGACGCACCCAAGGAATATACTCTGACAAATGGCGTTTTTGAACTGCTCAAGCCTGACGCCGCGCATGTCGATACATGGCTGATGACGTATAATGGCGATCTGGACGGCGGCAAGAAATTCTCGGGCTACAAAACGCTCAACCGTCGCCCCGGCAGCGACTGGTGGACAGACCTGACCACGCTCAGCGTCGATATCCTTGAAAACGACACGGTGATCCTGCAAGGGCAGATGAAGCTTGGACTGCAGGACCTGTTGAAACAGGCCCAGACCATTCGGGCAGAATACGACACGGACACGACGCTCAAAGAGCTTGGCATGACAGCGCTTGATGCCATTGCCGATCAAACGTTCCGGGATCTGGTCAAGGACAAGGATTTTCTCACCAAACTGTTCCGCTTTGGGGTCAATCACTACGGCAAGGACGCGGATGGCAAACCGATATCCGCCATTGCCGATCTTGAGCTTTATTTCGAAGCGCC
>CAYGQZ010000431.1:0-2628 GCA_964352055.1 uncultured Rhodobacterales bacterium | reverse complement strand
TCGGAAAAGACGCCGATGGTCAGGATCACGTCATGGACAAGGGCCGCAACCGCGCCCAGCGCAAACTGCCACTCAAAGCGCAACCAGATATAGACCAGAACCGCGCCGATGGCCAAAACTACCGCCAGCGCCGCCGTCTGGATCAATTCGCCCGACACTTTCGGACCCACGGATTCGACCGACACGAACGTGATGTCGGGCACCGCCCCCAGCAGCGCCACCTCCACGGCACTGATGGTCTCGGGCGTCACCGCCTCCTGCCCGTCCTGCGCCTGAATGCGGATCATCGCCACATTCTGGTCCGCCCCAAAGGTCGGATCAAACACCTCGGTGATCGAAACGTCCCCCAGTTGCAGCGGCGTGATCGCATCGCGGTAAAGGGCAATGTTCACAGGCTGCGTGCTTTCGGTCCGGATCGTGGTGCCGCCCCGGAAATCGATGCCGAAGTTCAGGCCCTGAATGGCAAAGGACGCAAAGCCGACAACAACCATGAAAGCCGAGATGCCCAGCCACAGCTTCCAGCGGCTGAAGAAATCGAATTTCGTATCCTGTTTGACCAGTTTCAAACGCATCTTCACACCTCGATTGTCTTGGGGCGACGGCGTTCAAACCACATCACCACCATAAGCCGCGTCACGTAGATCGCTGTGAAGACGGATGTCAGGATACCCAGCCCCAGCGTGATGGCAAAGCCGCGCACCGGACCAGAGCCCATGGCAAACAGGATCACCGCCGTGATGAAGGTCGTGATGTTGGCGTCGATGATGGCACTCAGCGCCTTTTCATAGCCAAGCTCGATGGCCCGCGCCGGACCCCGCGCCGATTTCAGCTCCTCGCGGATGCGCTCGAAGACCAGCACGTTGGCATCCACCGCCATCCCCACGGTCAGCACGATCCCCGCAATACCGGGCAGCGTCAGCGTCGCCCCGATCAGGCTCAAGAGGCCAAAGATCATGCCGACGTTGATGATCAGCGCGATATTGGCAAAGATGCCGAAGAGACCATAGCTCAGGAACATGAAGACCAGAACAGCCGCAAAGGCCACCATCGTCGCGATCTTGCCCGCGTCGATGCTGTCCTGCCCCAGTTCCGGGCCAATGGTGCGCTCCTCAAGGAATGTCAGTTGCGCAGGCAAGGCCCCGGCGCGCAAGAGCACCGCCAGATTGGTCGATTCCTCGACACTGAACCGGCCCGTGATGATGCCCGAGCCGCCCGGAATATGGGACTGGATCACCGGCGCACTGACCACCTCGTCATCCAGAACGATCGCAAAGGGCGATCCGATATTGTCCGCCGTATAATCGCCAAAGGCCCGCGCGCCCGACGTGTTGAACCGGAACGACACCGCGGGCGATCCGTTCTGGTCAAAGCTCGGCTGCGCATCCACCAGATCCTCGCCGGTCACCACAGGGGCGGATTCGATCACATAGAACAGACCCGGCTCATCCAGCGACGGCACCAGCCTGTTGCCGACACCGGGGGCCTGGGTCGCATCCGACGTGCGGCTGACCACAGGATTGAACGTCAGCTGCGCCGTGGTCCCAATGATCGCTTTCAACTCGGCCGCCGAGCCAATGCCCGGCACCTGAATCAGGATCCGCTGCGCGCCCTGGCGCTGAATCGTCGGCTCGCGGGTGCCCACCTCATCAATCCGGCGGCGCACAATCTCCAGCGATTGCTGCACGGTGCGCTGGTCGCTGGCCAGACGCTCCGCCTCGCTCAGGGTGACAATGATCACATCCCCGTCCGAGGTCACATCGATATCGTTCGCACCCACACCGGTCAGGGTCTGCACCGGACGGGCAAGGCCCCGGACCACCTCAAGGGCACGGGGCATGCCCGACGCCTCGCCAATCCGAATGCGCAATTCATCCGGCGGGGACGGCTGCAACCGAATGGTGCCCACGGTGGCGCGTTCAGGGCGCAACGCATCCCGGATCTCGGGCCAGCTCGACTGCATCCGGCTGGCATAGACATCCTGCACCTGCACTTCGGCCAGCAAATGGGCACCGCCGCGCAAATCAAGGCCAAGGTTCACCAAAGCCGACGGCATCCACGACGGCCACTGCGCGGCAAGGGCCTGATTCTCGGGGGTATCGGCCCCCAATTCAATTGCCGCCACAGCGTCATTGTGCTGCTCAACCCGGGTGTAGAACCCGTTTGGCAGCGCCAACAACAACCCGGCCGCAACCGTGGCCCAGATCAGGACCCGTTTCCACGCAGCAAACTGAAGCATTACTTCGCAGGCTCGGTCTTGCTCAGGACCTGAGCGATGGTTGACTGCACAACGCGCACCTTCACGCCCTCGGCCAGCTCAACCTCGATCTCGTTGTCGTCCTTGACCTTCACGACCTTGCCGATCAATCCGCCTTGGGTGACGACCTGATCGCCCCGGCGCAGCGCACCCACCATGGCCGCATGCTCCTTGACCTTCTTTTGCTGCGGACGGATCAGCAGGAAATACATGATCGCAAAGATCAGAATGAGGGGGATAAACTGGGCAAAGGCTTCCATGATCGTGTCCTTGTTCTTGCGCGGAAAGTGCAGGGCCAGAAACGCCCCCGCAAAGTTTGGCAGAACCTATGGGCGGCGAGGAACCTGCGCAAGGTGCAAAGGACATCAAAGCAC
>CAYGQZ010000430.1:0-2637 GCA_964352055.1 uncultured Rhodobacterales bacterium | reverse complement strand
ACTTCCGCGTGGTGCCCCCCGGAACCGGAATCTGCCACCAGGTGAACCTGGAATACCTGGCCCAGACCGTCTGGACCGATGCGGACCAGAACGGCGAACAGGTTGCCTACCCAGACACGCTGGTCGGCACCGACAGCCACACCACCATGGTCAATGGCGCTGCCGTTCTGGGCTGGGGCGTCGGCGGGATCGAGGCCGAAGCCGCGATGCTCGGCCAGCCGATCTCGATGCTGATCCCTGAGGTTGTGGGATTTGAGCTGACAGGCTCCATGATGGAAGGCACCACAGGCACCGACCTCGTGCTGAAAGTCGTCGAAATGCTGCGCGCCAAGGGCGTGGTCAGCAAGTTCGTCGAGTTCTATGGCGAAGGCCTGAACCGCCTGCCGCTGGCCGACCGGGCGACCATCGCCAACATGGCCCCCGAATACGGCGCCACCTGCGGCTTCTTCCCGATCGACAACGAAACGCTCCGCTACCTGCGCAACACCGGCCGGGATGAGGACCGTATCGCGCTGGTCGAAGCCTATGCCAAGGAAAACGGCTTCTGGCGCGGTGATGACTATGCGCCCGTCTACACCGACACGCTGCACCTCGACATGGGCACCATCGTGCCTGCGATCTCGGGCCCCAAACGTCCGCAAGACTATGTCGCCCTGACCGACGGGCAAAAAGCCTTCCGCCGCGAAATGGAACAGACATTCAAACGTCCCATGGGCAAAGAAGTCCCCGTCGAAGGCGAAGACTACACCATGGAATCAGGCAAAGTGGTCATCGCTTCAATCACCTCCTGCACCAACACGTCGAACCCATACGTGATGATCGGTGCGGGCCTTGTGGCGCGCAAGGCGCGCGCGCTCGGTCTGAACCGCCAGCCTTGGGTGAAAACATCGCTGGCACCGGGATCACAGGTCGTCTCGGCCTATCTTGAGGCCGCCAACCTGCAAGAGGACCTCGATGCTCTTGGCTTCAACCTCGTGGGTTACGGCTGCACCACGTGCATCGGCAACTCGGGCCCACTGCAGCCCGAAATCAGCAAAGCCATCGCCGATGGCGATCTGGTTGCGACCTCCGTGCTCTCGGGCAACCGCAATTTTGAGGGTCGGATTTCGCCTGATGTGCGCGCCAACTACCTCGCCTCGCCCCCGCTTGTGGTGGCCTACGCGCTTGCCGGCACGCTCGACATCAACTTGGCTGAAGATGCGATCGGCACCGACAAGGACGGCAACGACGTCTTTCTCAAGGACATCTGGCCCACCAGCCAGGAAGTCGCCGAACTGGTCGAGGCCACGGTCACCCGTGAAGCGTTCCAGACCAAATATGCGGACGTCTTCAAGGGCGACGAAAAATGGCAGGGCGTGAAAACCACGGACCAGAAAACATACGATTGGCCGCCCACATCAACCTACGTGCAAAATCCGCCCTACTTCCAGGGAATGTCGCCAGAGCCGGGCGTGATCACTAATCTGGAGAACGCCAAAGTGCTGGCGATCCTCGGTGACATGATCACAACCGACCACATCTCTCCGGCCGGGTCGTTCAAGGAGTCAACGCCCGCAGGCAAGTACCTGACCGAACGCCAGGTCTCCCCGCGCGAGTTCAACTCCTATGGATCGCGCCGCGGCAACCACGAGATCATGATGCGCGGTACTTTCGCCAACATCCGGATCAAAAACGAGATGCTGGACGGCGTCGAGGGCGGCTACACCAAAGGCCCGGATGGCAATCAGACCTCGATCTTCGAGGCCGCGATGGCGCACCAGGAAGCAGGCACACCGCTGGTGATATTCGGCGGCGAGCAATACGGCGCCGGATCGTCGCGCGACTGGGCGGCCAAGGGCACGGCCCTTCTGGGCGTCAAGGCGGTTATCGCTGAGTCGTTCGAACGGATCCACCGTTCCAACCTCGTTGGAATGGGCGTCATCCCGTTCGAGTTCACAAACGGCGACACTCGCAAGAAACTGGGTCTGACCGGCGAAGAAACTGTCTCCATCTCCGGCCTCGACACGATCCAACCCTTGCAAGAAGTGCCTTGCTCCATCACGTTCGCAGACGGCACGGTGAAAGAGATCATGCTGAAATGCCGGATCGATACCGCGATCGAGATCGAATACATCGAACATGGCGGCGTCTTGCATTACGTCCTGCGCAATCTCGCGTCTGCCGCGTAACAGCATTTAAGTTAAACAAAAAAGGGGCCTTCAGGCCCCTTTTTTTGTTTTGCAAAGGACAGCTTGCAGCCGATTGCGGAGTGCTTTTTGCCCCGATACTGCGGCGCGGCCGCTTTTCGCGTCTCGATGGAGCGTTGGCGGCATCCCATGTTCCACGCCGATGTGACCAAAGCTTTCTGCCGCGCAAGCCAAACACCCGCTACTCTGATTCAAGCGGCTTCACACTTTCAAGCTTGGCGAGAGCATGGTGACGCTGTGACGGGAGACGATCACGGCCCGTGACAGCGGCAATACTGGTTAACGGCAGTCTGACTGGAAAAGCCGGGAACACGCCTCAAAACGACCATTGCCATACTCAAGGGGACGCCGATCGGAGCGGCCAACCAGAGGGACTGATTCCGGACCCTACTGCGACGCGAACGGGTCGACGTCCTGCTCCACACCGACGGGTGCATGGTACGCGAGGCGC
>CAYGQZ010000429.1:0-2642 GCA_964352055.1 uncultured Rhodobacterales bacterium | reverse complement strand
GCGCTGTTCTATCTGCGCTCGCGCGGGGTGCCCTCCGAAGCGGCCACGGACCTGCTGACGCTCGCCTTTCTGGCCGAAGCGGTGGAAGAGATCGAGGACGAGGCTTTGCGTGACGCGCTGGTCGAACAGCTTGAGGGCTGGCTGGAGCGGCACCGGGGCTGAAGCATGGCCGTGACCCGCAATATCGCCGCAACCTATCGCGGACCGGGCGCCGTTGTCCGGCGCCTTCTGGCGCTTGGGCAACGTGAAGACCGGTTGCTGGCCTACCTCATGGGGGCCTGTGTGCTGATCTTTGTCGCGCAATTGCCGCGACTGGCCCGCGAGGCGCATCTGACCGGGCAGGAGTTGAACATGCTGATGGGCGCGACCCTGATGGCGTGGGTTTTCATTGCGCCCTTGCTGCTTTATGGGCTTGCCCTGCTGGCGCGTGGCGTCGGGCGCATCCTGCGCGGGCAGGGAACGGCCTATGGTGCGCGGCTGGCCTTGTTCTGGGCGCTTTTGGCCTCTACCCCGTTGATCTTGTTGCACGGGCTGACGGCCGGTTTTGTTGGCCCGGGCCTTGAGTTGCAACTGGTCGGCATCGTCTGGTGTGCGTGTTTTTTGTGGTTCTGGATCAGCGGAAGTATCGCACAGGAGCGTGGTGAATGAATTTCTGGGCGCAATTGGCCGTCGACACGGTGCGTGATCCGCAAGCGACGGCGCAACGGATCATGGGCTGGCAGATTGGCCGGGCCGAGCTGTACATGGCGCTGATCGCCGTGTCCGCCATGAACGCCTTTCTGGCGGGCGCATCGAGCGCGCTGTCGCCTGTGTCTGATCCTGCGGCCCTTGAGGCGATGCCGATGCTGGCGTTGATGAGCAGGCCGCTGGTTCTGTTCGTGCTGATCGCGGGCGGGTTGTTCCTGACGGTGCACGGCCTTTTCTGGGCCGGACGGGCCATGGGCGGGAAGGGCGCGTTGACGGACATGCTGGCGCTGCTCACGTGGTTGCAGGCCCTGCGCGCCGCAGCACAGGCGGGCATTCTCTTGCTGTCTTTGGCGGTGCCTGTCCTTGGCGGGTTGGTTGCGTTGACCGTCGTGATCGTGGCCTTCTGGCTGCTGTTGCACTTTATCAGTGCGGCATTGCGGTTCGACTCGCTCTTTCGCGCCTTTGGCGTGTTGGTTGCCGTCTCGACCGCGCTATTTATCGGCCTGATGATGCTGGTCACCCTGTTGGGCGGGACTGTAGGAGGCGTGCCAAGTGTATGATGTCGAAGCAATCCGTGCGGATTTTCCGATCCTGTCGCGTGAGGTGAATGGCAAGCCGCTGGTCTACCTCGACAACGGCGCATCCGCGCAAAAGCCGCAGGTGGTGATCGATGCGATCAACACGGCCTACAGCCATGAATATGCGAATGTTCACAGGGGCTTGCATTATCTGAGCAATCTGGCCACCGACAAGTACGAGAGCGTGCGCGGCACCATCGCGCGGTTCCTCAATGCAGGGTCTGAGCACGATATCATCTTCAACTCGGGCACCACCGAAGGCATCAACATGGTGGCCTATGGCTGGGCTGCGCCCCGGATGGAACCGGGCGATGAGATCATCCTGTCGGTGATGGAGCATCACGCCAACATCGTGCCCTGGCATTTCCTGCGCGAGCGGCAGGGCGTGGTTCTGAAATGGGTCGATGTGGACAGCACCGGCGCGCTTGATCCGCAGGCCGTGCTGGACGCGATCACGCCCCGGACCAAGCTGATTGCAGTGACCCACATGTCCAACGTGCTGGGCACCAAGGTCGATGTGAAAGCGATTGCGGCAGGTGCCCACGCGCTGGGTGTGCCGGTGTTGGTGGATGGCAGCCAATCGGCCGTGCACATGCCGGTCGATGTGCAGGATCTGGACGTGGATTTCTTTGCGATCACCGGCCACAAGCTTTATGGCCCGTCCGGATCGGGTGCCATCTATGTCAAGCCTGAACGGATGGCCGAAATGCGCCCCTTCATGGGCGGCGGCGACATGATCAAGGAAGTGTCCAAGGACGCGGTGATCTACAACGATGCCCCGATGAAGTTCGAGGCGGGAACGCCCGGGATCGTGCAGATGATCGGCCTTGGCGTTGCGCTGGACTATATGATGGGCCACGGCATGGACCGGATCGCGGCCCATGAGAACAGTTTGCGCGATTATACCGTGCAACAGTTGGGCGGTCTGAACTGGTTGCAGGTGCAGGGCACGACGCCCGACAAGGGGGCGATCTTTTCCTTTACGCTCGACGGGGCGGGGCATGCCCATGACATTTCCACCATCCTGGACAAAAAGGGCATCGCGGTGCGCGCGGGCCAGCATTGCGTCGGGCCGCTGATGGAGCATATGGGCTTGAACGCGACATGCCGCGCGTCCTTTGGCATGTACAACACGAAAAGCGAAGTGGATGCATTGGTCGATGCGTTGGAACTGGCCCACGACCTGTTCGGCTGATCTGGGGCTGGGCGCACCATGGGTGCGCCTTACGGGGATGCTTAAGGCGCGGGACACCGTGCCGAGGTCTTGAACGATCGTCAAAATTTGCAATTGCGGGCGGCGCGGCACCCCGATATACCGCGCTCAGATGCACCCGTAGCTCAGCTGGATAGAGCGCTGCCCTCCGAAGGCAGAGGCCA
>CAYGQZ010000428.1:0-2676 GCA_964352055.1 uncultured Rhodobacterales bacterium | reverse complement strand
TCGCAGGCGCGCAGGAAACCCGACCCGCTGCATCAGGAACAACCGGCGGGCGGATCGAAGACTTCTCGGCCCTCACCCTCAGCGACAACGACCCTGTGAACGTCCAGCTTGTTGACCTTGACAATGCAGGGGCCGTGGTCGGCGCGCCACTTGCAACGCTGGCCATTCCGTTGACGCCTGTTCCGACAACTCTGGGTCAGGCACGCGCGCAGATTCAGGCCGGGTTGTCGGGCAGCAGCGTTGCCGCCTTTGCCGGGGCCCGGGTCAATATCGTCGATGATGCGCTTGTCGTTGTGCCAAGCAGCGCTGTACCCGGTCTGGGGTTCACCTTTACCGGTGCGGGCGCAGATGAGTTGAACCTGTCCGCCGCAAATGTCGAATTCGTCAACATCGCGGCCTACCAACCCGGCATCGGCCAAAGCAAATCCGCGCAGGCCGCCGGCACCGGCGGCAGCGACGGGATCCCGCCAACATCGGCGGCATTCTACACCGGAAACAGGGCTGCAAAGACCGGGCTCTATGCGCTGGAGAACGCAGAGACCTTCAATATCCTGGCCTTCCCCGGCAACAGCGACATCGCAGTTCTCAGCACCGCAATCGCCTATGCCGAAGAACGCAGGTCAATGATCATTGTGGACATTGACCCCTTGATCGACACCCTTGACGAAGCACGGGATTGGGCGACAGATGCGGCCAACTCCTCGGTCAAAAGCGCAAACTCGGTTGCCTATTTCCCGCGCGTGCGACTGGCCGATCCTCTGCAGAACGGACGGCTCAGGTCATTCCCCAACTCCGGCTTGATGGCCGGTGTCTGGGCGCGCACGGACAATCAGCGCGGGATATGGAAAGCCCCGGCAGGCATTGAAACCAGCCTGAGCGGGGTGCAGGCCCTGGACTACGTCCTGTCCGATCCCGAAAACGGCGTGCTGAACCCGCTTGGGCTGAATTGCCTGCGCTCGTTCCCGGTCTACGGCACCGTCAGTTGGGGCGCACGCACGTTGGTGGGGGCCGATGCCCGCGCCAGCGAATGGAAATATGTGCCGGTGCGGCGCGTGGCCCTCTATATCGAGGAAAGCCTGTATCGCGGCACCCAATTTGCCGTCTTCGAACCCAATGACGAACCGCTTTGGTCGCAAATCCGGCTGTCCGTGGGGTCGTTCATGAATGGCCTCTTCCGGCAGGGTGCGTTTCAGGGCGCTTCGCCAAAAGACGCCTATTTCGTCAAGTGCGACTCGACCACGACAACCCAGGCCGACATCGATCTGGGCATCGTGAACATACAGGTGGGCTTTGCCCCCCTCAAACCCGCAGAGTTCGTCATCATTTCGATCCAGCAGATCGCGGATCAAAGCCCAACCTAGGGAAAGGAGCGTCAAGACATGGCTCAATTCAGTGTAAACGCGCAACGCTTTGACCCGTACAAGAACTTCAAGTTCCGCGTTCGGTGGGACGGGAAATACGTGGCGGGGATATCCAAGGTCGGCTCTCTCAAGCGGACAACCGAAGTGGTGGAGCACCGCACCGGTGGCGATCCATCGACCGGACGAAAATCGCCGGGCCGTTCGAAATACGAGCCCATCATGCTGGAACGTGGCGTGACCCACGACCTTGAGTTCGAAGAGTGGGCAAACAAGGTCTGGAACTACGGGACCGGGCTGGGCGCGGAAAGCTCTCTGGCCAATTTCCGCAAGGACATCATCATCGAGATGTACAACGAGGCCGGGCAACTTGCGATTGCCTATCAGGTCTTTCGGTGCTGGGTGTCGGAATTTCAGGCATTGCCGGAACTGGACGCGAATGCCAACGCCATCGCAATCCAATCGATCAAACTGGAGAACGAAGGCTGGGTCCGCGACATTGACGTCGTCGAACCCGCAGAACCGACGCTTTGATGCGCCAGAGAACGCGCCGCACATAAGGTGCAGCGCAGGACGAGGACAAGGACATGCGCTATCATTTGGCGACATCCGGCATCCTCGCGGCGTGGGAAACCGGTGCCGCGCGGCAGCCGCTTGACCGGGCTCTGGCCATTTTGTGGGCCGCCGGGGCAGCACAGGATTGCGACCCCGCCGACCTGCCGCTGGCCGAGCGTGACGCCCGCTTGCTGACCATCCGCGCCAACAGTTTCGGTTCGGTCATGCCCGCCCGCGCCATCTGTCCCAAATGCGGTGCAGAAATGGAGATGGACCTGAACGCAAGGGACCTGGCGCATGCGCTTACGCAGGGCGACTGGAAAGACAGCAGCCTGCGCCCCCTGACCAGCCGCGACCTTGCGGCGGTTGCGGATCTGGCAGGCGATGCCGTGACCGACGCGTTGATTCAGCGTCTTGGCATTGACCCAAACAACACAGCCGATATCGCCCAAAAGATCGAAGATCTTGCCGCCGCTGCCGAGCTTGCGACACAGATCACCTGCGCGGAATGCAACAGCGACTGGACCGAAACGCTGGATGTTGCTGCCCATATCTGGGCCGACATCAGCGCGGCCACGCGGCGGCTTCTGGGCGAAGTTGCGGACCTTGCCGCTGCCTTTGGATGGTCCGAGGCAGAGATCCTGTCAATGAGCCCGGCCCGCCGTGCCCTTTACCTTGAACGGGTGCGAACCTGATGGCGGGTGCATTTCAAAGACTGATCGCGCGCGCAACCGGCGCGCCAACAACAGGGTTGCGGCCGCGC
>CAYGQZ010000427.1:0-2697 GCA_964352055.1 uncultured Rhodobacterales bacterium | reverse complement strand
GAAGCCATGCAACCGACGCAGGACGATCTGAAAGCCCTATGTGCAGCGTTCGGCACGACGTCCGCCGCACCCTTGTTGCACGTCAAAGGACACACGCCAGAAGAACATCTGCGGCCCCGGAATCACGCGGTGCAATCCCGGATCACACCAACGGATCTGGCCGAGGTTTGGCGCGACTTCAACACCGCCGATACCCAAGTCGATGTTGTGGCGATCGGTAGCCCACATGCTTCATTGTCTGAGTGCCGCAAACTCTCCGAGATGTTGGTCGGGCAGCGGTGCCACTCAAAAACGAAGACGATTTTGACCGTAGGACGAAATGTGCTTGGGGCCGCCAACGCGGAAGGCATCACAGAGGCCTTGCAAAGCGCCGGTGTACACGTTTTCCCGGATATATGCTGGTGTTCGATCACCGAACCCGTTTTTCCGGCGGATGCAAAAGTGCTCATGACCAATTCCGGCAAGTACGCACATTATGCGCACGGTCTTACGGGTCGGGCCGTTCGGTTCGGTTCCATCGCGGATTGCGCACGGACTGCAATCACAGGAACCGCCGAAGCAAGGCTCCCGAATTGGCTTGAGCCTAACGGCTGAACGGAAGTTCAGGGCCACTGGAACACAAGCTGCATCCTGCCCAAGTTTCACTGCCGGGTCATGTTGACAAATGGCCGACCCAGAGGAGGATGGACGTGATGTCTATGAGGCGAAGGACGCTCACCGTTGGCGTCGCCAGTGCGCCAGAGCCAATGCTTCACGCCGTCGAAGAGGATCACAGGTACGGTAAGGTTAGTGCACGTGTTGCGTTGATGTGGGATGGGGCCGCATGATCAAAACGAACGCCTCACCCCTTTATCACCGCCATCGTTTCCCGTCGGGATAACGTACAGATTCTTTCGCACAATTGATTCCGGCGGTGGTTCCTTTCAGGCTGGCTGAGAGGAGCTTAGAATGGACGAGAACGAGAAACTCAAAGCGGGAGATCATGCCCGGTGTCGAGCATCTCTCGCCCAAGGGTTTGAATAACCGTGCCGAGAATTCCCATCAGCCAACGCAACAGCGAGAGGGGCTGATGAAGAAATTCAAATCACCTAGCCATTTGCAGCGATTTTCTTGCATCCACCGTCTTCCGAGACATGAGATCGCTGGCCATGCAAACCTGGCGCGATAGCGCTCAGGTCCAACGCGCTGTGATCCTAAGGCCGCTGAATTCCCTTGGACGACGTCTGCTGGCTTTACGGTGCCTTCGCAGCGAATTGGGGCTTTGTCCACATCTTTTCTGTTCAGCTCGAGCGCAGCGAAGGTCCGGTCAACGGCTCATGCGGCAATTAAGGCTTTAGGCCTAATCAGCGAACGCCTGTCTCGCTGACGCCAGTCTGATCCAATCCCGACCGCCGAACGCAACAAGAGCGAGATAAATCTGCCCGGCGTCTAAATCCGGTTTGAATACGATGGTCAATCGGTGACCGGCACCGCCATGGCGCACGAGCCATCCGTCCAGCCTGCCGCTGAGCCGAGCCCCGGACGATGGGTTTGCAGCAATTTCTTGGATAATTGCATCGATTTCATCGAGGCGGCGGCTTGCTGCTGCAACGTCACTGTCAGTCACGTCGACAATATGATCAACGATACCGATAACGTCCCGTTCAAAGAACGGATGCCTGATAAAACGCATCAGGTCTTTTGAGCCATCGCGGCAAGATGCGCCCGTGCGCTTGCAGTGACGTCGGACGCTTTCCCGACGGGTTCCCATTGCTCGAGTGGCAGAGACAGTCGGCGCTCCAATTCTGCCTCAAGCAAAGTACGCTCACGGTCACGTTCAGCCTTGGCTTTCACCAATTCACCGGAAACTGCCGCACTCATATTTGGGTACTCTCCAGCTTCAACCAGTTCCTTGGCAAATGTGTAGGCTGCGTCGGTGAAACTGACGGATTGCTTTTGAACGCTCATGGTAGCTCCTCTGGTAGTCCAACAGACTACCCTCAACAGTCTCCCTTTTCAATTGCTATCAGAGGCTGGTGGTGCGGATGTATCTGAAAGCCGCCGCATCCAGCCTCCCCTCTTGTCTTATGAATCGAGCAGTTCCCGTGCGAAGCTGGAATAGGGTTCTGTCGCAAGCTTCTGACTTTCTGTGCGCGCGGATATAGGAGCTTTGTCAGATGGTTAGCGCGGGCGGACCGAAGCGGTTGTTGAGGTGATCGAGCTCAAGGGTGTGCAGTTTCCGAAGTCCGTGATCCTTCACGCTGTCTTTTTCCATGTCCGCTACGCAGCGTCCTTGCGCAACTTGGAGGAGATCCTGGCAGATGGATGAGACCTACGTCAGGGTGAAGGGCCGGTGGACCTATCTTTACCGCGCTGTGGATCGCGATGGCCAAACCCTGGACTTGCTGCTGTCCGAGCGCCGGGATCTGGCCGCAGCCCGGCGGTTCTTCCGACGCGCCATCGCCGCCAATGATCTGCCAGATCGGGTGGTGATCGGCAAAAGTGGCGCCAATCTGACCGCCCATACGGCAGTGGATGTCGTCCTCAAGTTCAGCGAGGCGGACAAGACCGTCCAAGTTCTCCAGATCAAATTCCTCAATACCATACTTGCGGCATAGTCATGCCCGCAACTCGACCCCATCCAAGATCAGACAAAGTTTGCAGCAGAACCTCTTTTCAGGTCGACCTCAGCAGCACCTTGTTGGATCCAACTGCGGA
>CAYGQZ010000426.1:0-2737 GCA_964352055.1 uncultured Rhodobacterales bacterium | reverse complement strand
GGGTCGTGCGGATCGCCGACAATCAGCCCTTTGGTTTTTTCGGTGATGGCTTTGACCAACTGGTCGAAGATCGGGCGATGCACCAGTCCGCGCGTGCCCGCGACGCAGGACTGGCCGGATGCGCCAAAATTCCCGGCAATCAAACCATTGGCCGCCGCGTCGATATCAGCGTCATCGAACACCAGAATTGGGGACTTGCCGCCGAGTTCCAGCGTGGTCACGGCGAAGTTCTCCGCAGAGTTCCGGATCACGTGGCGGGCGGTTTCAGGCCCGCCGGTAAAGGCGATCCGGTCGATGCCCGGGTGGCGCGTCAAGGGAATGGCGCAGTTTTCCGCGTCGCCGGTCACAATCGAAACCACCCCTTTGGGAAAGCCCACCTGATCAATCAGGCGCGCGAAGGCAATCATCGGGGCGGGTGCCATCTCGGATGCCTTGAGGATGACGGCACAGCCTGCGGCCAGCGCCGGGGCAAGCTTGGTCGCCGCCAGAAACATCTGCGCATTCCACGGCACGACGGCGGCAACGACGCCGATGGGCAGGCGCTGGGTAAAGACATGCATGTCGGGTTTGTCGATGGGCAGAACGGCCCCTTCGACCTTGTCGGCCAGCCCCGCGTAATAGCGATAGTAATCCGCGACATAGCCGGTCTGAGCTGTGGTCTCTGCCGCCAGTTTCCCACTGTCTGTGGTTTCAATCCGTCCCAACTCCGCCGCGTTCTTTGCAATCAGATCGGCGAGGCGATAGAGCAACTTACCCCGCTGTGTCGCCGTCATGTCGCGCCAGTCGGGATTGTCGAGCGCGGCCTGCGCTGCCATGACAGCGCGGTCAATATCAGCGGGTGCTGCACAATCGAAGGTGGCCCATACGGCTCCGTCAGCCGGGTTGATGCTGTCCATCACCTGACCCGCAGATCCAGCTGTGAAGTCACCCGCGATATACAGCGGATAGTGGGGGATTTTAGGCATGGCTCTGATCCTTGGTCTCAGGTGAAGGCGGGCATCACATCGTCGATAAAGCGCGACAGGGACGCCCGCTTGCGTTCGGTGCTCATCCCGCTGTCGATCCAGAACGAAAACTCGTCATAGCCCAGATCTTCGTAACGTTTCAGCCTGTCGATGACATCCTGCGCGGTCCCGATGGTCAAGTCCCGGCGCAGCGTTTCTGCGGCCATCATCTTGTTGGACGCGATGTCGCTGGCGCTGATTTCTTCCATCAATCCCTTTTTCACGGGGCGCTTGTTCTGAAACCACGCGCTGAAGTAGTTGTAAAAACGGCTGAGTTCCTGCGCCCCCCGGTCTGCATCGTCTGAATCGGACGCCACATAGGTGTGGTGCAAAAGCATGATCTTGGGACGCGGGCCTGCATGATCCGCGCAGGCCGTTTTGAACTTGGCCATCAGGTCATCAATCTCCGCATCTCCCTGCCACAACGGCGTGACCTGCACGTTAAACCCGTTTTGCACCGCAAATGCGTGGCTGTTGGGATCACGCGCAGCGACCCAGATGGGCGGGCCATCGGTTTGTGCTGGGCCAGGCGCACTTGTTGTCGCGGGAAAGGAATAAAACTCCCCGTCATGCGCACAATCCCCGGCCCAGAGGGAGCGCAACAAAGGCAGTGTTTCGCGCATCCTTTGCCCGGCTTCCCACGCGTCCAGCCCGGGCATCATCCGCTCGTACTCATAGCTGTAGGCCCCGCGCGCCGCGCCAATCTCCAACCGTCCTTTGGTGATGAGGTCCGTCATCGCAGCCTCTCCCGCCAGTTTGATCGGATGCCAGAAAGGCACAATGACAGTGCCCGTGCCAAGGCGCACATTCTTGGTGTGATGCGCCAGATCCGCGATGGTGGTGAACGGGTTCGGGGCGATCGTGAACTCCATTCCGTGATGCTCGCCCGTCCAGATCGCACGCATCCCGCCGTCATCCGCCATTTTGCACAGGCCGATGAATTCGTCGTACAAGGCGGAATGCGATTGATCCGGGCTCAGCCGTTCCATGTGAGCAAAAAGCGAGAAATCCATGACTATCCCTTGTATTTGGTGCGCAGCACGGTGCCGGCTCGATCCGAGCCGACGTCGAAGCGGAAGGCTTGTGTTTTGTGTTTTCGGGCAAAGCGCCTGAGCACTGAATCAAGAGCGGGGCGCGGCCCGCTGACACGATCCGGGGTCATCCGACAGCTCCCGCGACGTGATGCACCAGTTTTCCCGAGATCACGTCGGGATGGGTCATCGGTGCCATATGGGCGGCGCCCTCAAGGACATGTGCTTGCCCGTTCGGGGCAAGCGCAGCCATCGAATGTGACATCGCGGGGGTCGAATTGGGATCATCCGCGCCGGTCAGGAACAGGGCCGGTGTTTGCATCCGCGACAAGGCCATGCGCGACGGACCGTCATGCCGTGCAAAAACACCGTACGCTTGCGCATAGCCCGCCTGATCCGCCTGCAAGAGCCACTGATGGCAGGCTTTGGCGGTAGTTTGCCGAGCGCCCGTCGGTCTTGTTCCAAACCAACGGGCCAATGTGGGCGCGGGGTCGGGCCGTCCGAAGGTCTTGAGGGCTGAAGCGCGATCCTGGACCGCTTTGGCGGCGTCTGGGCTGCGCTCAAAGACAGCATTGAGGGCCGCAACGCTTGCGACGCAGGCAGGTCGTGACGCCGCCAGATCCAGTGCGATCAGCGCGCCCATTGAATGGCCCGCGACTGCAACGGGACCGTTCAGCGCATCGACAAAGGCCGCAAACCGGT
>CAYGQZ010000425.1:0-2741 GCA_964352055.1 uncultured Rhodobacterales bacterium | reverse complement strand
CCAGATTGCGGAACATCAGGAAGATCGGGATAGCGACCGCGATGGGCGGCATCATGCGGGTGGACAAGATGAAGAACAGCAAGTCGTCCTTCAGAGGCACCTTAAAGCGGCTGAACGCATAGGCCGCCATCGTGCCAAGGATCATGCAAAGCGCGGTCGATCCGAAGCCAATGATGACCGAATTAAGGAACCGTTCGCCATAGCGTGACGGGCCCGAGATAACAGTGCCACGATCACGCGCAATCTGCTCGTACCAGGTGGTCGGGGGTCCTGCGTCTTCAAGCATCTGGTCGGTGGCGCGGGTCCGGTCCGTAAATAGATTTA
Source organism: uncultured Rhodobacterales bacterium (assembly GCA_964352055.1). GTDB lineage: Bacteria > Pseudomonadota > Alphaproteobacteria > Rhodobacterales > Rhodobacteraceae > Tateyamaria. The sequence continues at coordinate 2,417 of CAYGQZ010000425.1, read as the reverse complement.
CGTAGCCTTCCAGCGTCGGCTCGAAAACGACGATAGGCGGATAAGAAATAGAATCTGCCGGGGACTTGAAGCCAGTCGCAATGATCCAAACAAGCGGGATAAGGGTGATGATCGCGTACCCGATGACGAGGAGACCGGCGAACCACTTCGTCCGCACGGACGGTTCTGTGACGGAAAAGCTCATCTCTCTTTCACCTTGTTGAGGGCTTTGACGTAAATTGATGCCAGGCCAAAGACGGTCACGAACAGGATCACGGCGTAGGCAGAGGAGTAGCCCGTTCGCCACCTCTCAAACGCTTCGCGCTTCAGGTCGATGGATGTGAGTGTTGTTGTGTTGCCCGGGCCGCCGCCGGTCAGCTGCACCACCAGATCGAACATCTTGAAATTCTCGATACCCCGGAACAGCACCGCCAGCATCAGGAACGGCAGCGCCATTGGGATTGTGATCGTCCAGAACTGCCGCCATTTGCTAGCGCGGTCGCATTCAGCGGCTTCATAGATGCTGTCCGGAATTGATCTCAGCCCTGCGAGGCAGATCAACATGACGAAAGGCGTCCACATCCAGGTATCGGCGATTACAATGGCCCAAGGCGCCAGGTGCACATCCCCAATCATCGAGAAGCTTGCCGGATCAGCGCCGGTGAAGAACGCGACGACGTAGTTGAACAGGCCAATTTGCGGCTGGTAGAGGAAGGTCCAGAAGTTGCCCACAACAGCAGGGGACAACATCATTGGAAACACGATGATCGTGGTCCAAAGATCGTTCCCTTTGAACTTCTTGTTGATCAGAAAGGCCAGCGTGAAGCCGATCAGAACCTGCAGTACAATGGTCCAGATGAGGAAATGGGCGGTGGCCTGCATCGTATTCCAGATATCAGGGTCTGACAGGATGCGCTCATAGTTACGCAAGCCCACCCATTCGACATCATTGTTCGGGCGGTTCACCCGGAAGTTGGTAAAGCTGAGCCGGATCGTCCAGATCAGGGGAAAGATGTTCACCGCGAGAAGCAGGAAGATCGTGGGTGCCACGAATATCCAGGCAATTGTGCGATCCGATAGACCCCGGATGCGGCGTGCGACACCATCGGGCGTTTTCTTTGCGGCACCTTCGATGGCGGAGTTTGTCACGACAAAAAATCCTTCATAGCAGAAACGACATATGCTCTGCGGTGGACCTTAAACGGCGATGAGAGATAAAGCCCTCCAACCGATCCGGAAACCGGCTGGAGACGCAACATTGGACATAAGGAGAACCTTCGTCCGACAGGGAGAGGCTTAGAGCTTGCCTTCGTCCTCGAAGACCTCGGTCCAGTCGCGGACCAGACCGTCAAGCGCCTCTTTCGCCGTACCGTCACCCGCGACCACATAGTTGTGGATCCGCTCTTGCATGGCGATCAGAAGATCCGCGTAGGCCGGTTCAGCCCAAAAGTCCTTCACAATGGCCATGGAGTCGAGGAAAGTTTGCGCGTAAGGTTGGCTGGTGGCAAAACCCGGGTCTTCGACCACAGCCTTCAGGGCCGAGTACCCGCCCAGTTCCCACCATTTCGCTTGGATTTCAGGCTGCGCGAACCACTGGATGTATTCCAGAGCCGCCTCCTGCTTTTCCGAATAAGCGACGACTGAGATGCCCTGTCCACCAAGCTGGGCGAACTGACCTGCCGGGCCTGCCGGGTTCGGGAAGAAGCCAGATTTGCCGGAGCCTACAGTTTCGTCAGCCTCGACACCCGGCCAGATGAAGGCAAAGTTCATCTGCATGGCGACCTGACCGGACCGGTAGGCGTCGATGTTCTCACCCATGTACCAGTTGGACGATCCCGGAGGTGTGCCAACGTCATAGAGTTCCTTGTAGAACTCGAGGCCCGCAATGGCGCCGTCTGAATTCACGAAGCCCTCAAGGTCATAAGGCTTTTCGGGGTTCTCGTAGAGGAAACCATAGTTATAGAGCGCGTTTGTCACACCCATTGTGACGCCCTCGGAACCGCGCTCGGTATATATGGCGGCACCATACACCGTGGTGCCGTCGATATCACGGCCCTGGAAGAACTCGGCGATGTCTTTCAACTCTTCCAAGGAGGCCGGCACGCCCAGATCGCGACCGTATTTCTCTTTGAATTCCGCTTGCAGTTCGGGGCGTTCGAACCAGTCCTTGCGGTAGGTCCAGCCGACAACGTCACCAAACGCCGGGAGTGCGTAGTAGTTGGGGGTGTTCTTGGGCCATTCGGCGTAGCCGGTGACCGTTGCAGGAATGAAGTCATCCATCGTGATGCCATTGGCATCGAAGAAGTCGTTGAGCTTTACGTAGTGGCCATTCTCGGCACCGCCGCCAATCCACTGGCTGTCACCGATCATCAGGTCGCACAATTGCCCGCCCGAGTTCAGTTCGTTCAGCATCCGGTCTGCGAAATTGGGCCACGGCA
>CAYGQZ010000424.1:0-2743 GCA_964352055.1 uncultured Rhodobacterales bacterium | reverse complement strand
GCATGACCCTGAATTTGACTTGGGCGCCGGATCACGGGCCTTTCTTTCTTGCGCGGCAATTCCCTATCCGCCGTTCGCATAAGCCGAGGCTATCAGATCGGATCGGCAAAAAAGTGGGCGCCTAGAGATGATCCGGTTGCGGCATGCCAAGCACGTGGAAGCCACCATCGACGCGAATGATCTCACCCGTCGTGCAAGCCCCGGCGTCAGAGCAGAGATAGACGGCCGTGCCCCCCACCGCCTCCAGCGTCGCGTTCGAGCGCAGGGGCGCGTTCTGGTCTGTGTGCTTGTAGGTCTTGCGCGCACCGCCAATTGCGGCACCGGCCAGTGTCTTCATCGGACCGGGCGATATCGCATTCACACGGATGCCTTCGGGCCCCAGATCGTTGGCGAGGTACCTGGTTGCGGATTCCAGCGCCGCCTTGGCCACACCCATCACGTTGTAGTTGGGCACAACACGATTGGACCCACCATAGGTCAGTGTCAGCAAAGTGCCGCCGTTTTCGATCATCAGGGGATGTGCACGTCGCGCCACCTCGATGAAAGAATATGCGCTGATGTCCAGCGAGTGTTTGAAGTTTTTGCGGCTGGTGTTCAGAAACCGCCCCGTCAATTCGGATTTGTCCGAAAACGCGATGGCGTGGACCACAAAGTCGATCGTTGGCCAGCGCGCAGCCAGCGCGTCAAAAGCGGCATCCAGCGATGCATCGTCTGTGACATCTACATCCACCATGAAATCTGAACCAACACTTGCTGCCAATGGTTCAAGCCGCTTGCCAAAAGCTTCGCCTTGATAGGTAAAGGCAAGTTCTGCCCCTGCCTCAGCCATGGCCTTGGCAATGCCCCAGGCAATGGAGCGTTCATTGGCCACGCCCATGATCAGGCCACGTTTTCCTTTAAGCAATTCTGACATGTTCAGGCCTTATCCATGATATTTCGAAAGGATCATCGATCCGTTCGTTCCGCCGAAACCAAACGAATTGGTCATGACGGAGTCGAGGCCTGCATCGGCCCGCATTTCGGTCGCAATTTCGGAAGGGTCGAGTGCCGGATCCAGTGTCTGGACGTTGATCGACGGGGCGATGAAGTCATGCTCCAGCATCAAGAGGCAGAAGATGGCCTCAAGCGCACCGGCCGCCCCTTGCGCGTGGCCGGTCATCGATTTGGTCGAGCTGACAGGCGGCGTGCTGCCCCGACCAAACACCCGACGGACGGCTTCGATTTCGCCGACGTCTCCGACCGGGGTCGATGTCCCGTGCGCGTTGATGTAGCTGACGCTGCGGCCTTCGGGCAGAGTTGCAAGGGCAAGGCGCATGGCCCGCTCGCCGCCTTCGCCGGAGGGCGCCACCATGTCGTGGCCGTCTGACGTGGCCGCATATCCTGTCACTTCGGCATAGATCTTGGCACCACGGGCGAGGGCGTGCTCCAGCTCTTCGAGAACGACAATGCCGCCACCGCCCGAGATCACAAATCCGTCCCGATCTGCGTCAAACGCACGGCTGGCCGTGGTCGCGTTGTCGTTGTTCTTGGACGACATCGCGCCCATCGCGTCAAAGAGGCAGGACAGTGTCCAGTCGAGCTCTTCCGCGCCGCCCGCGAACATCACGTCCTGTTTGCCCAGCATGATCTGTTCGGCCGCATTGCCGATGCAATGCAACGACGTGGAGCAGGCAGAGGTGATCGAGTAGTTGATGCCCTTGATCTTGAAGGCCGTCGCAAGGTTGGCCGACACGGTCGATGACATGCATTTGGGCACGGCAAAGGGGCCGATCCGCTTGGTTGCCCCGGTGCTTTGCACCGTTTGGTGAGCGGCCAGCATGGCGGAGGTGGATGGCCCGCCTGATCCGGCCACAAGGCCGGTGCGCGGATTGACGATGTCCGCTTCGCCAAGGCCCGCATCTGCAATCGCTTGCGACATGGCGATATGCGCATAAGCCGCACCCGGGCCCATGAACCGCAAGGTTCGTTTCTCGACATGCTCACTTACATCGATCTTGAGCGTGCCTGCGATCCGGCTGCGAAATCCGTGTTCAGCCATCTCGGGGCTGGCTTCGATACCGCTGGTCCCGGCCTTGAGGCTGGCCAGCACGTCAGCTGCATTATTCCCGATGGAAGAGACAATGCCCAATCCAGTGACAACAACCCTGCGCATGCGCGCGCTCCTTTACCGTCTGCGTTCGGTTCCATGTAGGACAGGGCAGGCGGTGCGTGCAAGCCGTTATGCCCAATGCTCAAGGGTCAGGTCAGGCAGCTTGAAGCTGTCCGAGAAACCGCGTCATGACGTCGGTGACGGCTTGCGGGGTTTCAACCGGGCTGCTGTGACCTGCGTCCGGGATGACCGCGAGGTTGGCGCCTTTGATGGCGGCATGCATGGCTTCGGCACGGGCGACGGGTGTGGCAATGTCTTCTGCACCCACGATGATCTGCGTCGGCGGCGGGGCTGTGAGGGCGGCAAGGTCATCGCGGACGGAGTCGCGGGAAAAGATCGCTTTACCAAAGCGGTAGACCGATTTTTTGTCCAGCGTAGATAGCTTGCCCCGCCAGTCTTCGACCTCCGCCTTGCGTGCGGGATCGGAGAGAAAAGGTTTTCCCATCATGATCGGCATCACTTTGCCCAGAAGAGGGCGCGTTCCGATCCAGCGGACCGCAAACAGCAGTTGGTTATATTGCCGCAAGGCGCCTTGGTCTTCGGCCTCGGCGGATGTGTCGATCAGCGTCAGGCTTTTGATCAGGTCGGGCGCGC
>CAYGQZ010000423.1:0-2763 GCA_964352055.1 uncultured Rhodobacterales bacterium | reverse complement strand
TTGAATGCTCAGCGGATTGCCTGTGCCTGCATCGTGACCCGTGAAGGTCCAGACAGAAATGACATGATCCCTGACAGCGCGCACGCTATCGCAGGTCAGGGTTAGGTCCGGCACATCGGCGTAAAACCCGGCCGCCATTTCAGCGACACGTGCCCTGCCCGTCCACGGCGCGCCCCGATTGATGACAATCACGCCGTCCTCGGCATAAAACGAGGCGACGGCGTCTGGTTTCTTTGAATTTCAGGCTACCGTGTAATCTGGGGCGACCTGTTCAATGCTTTTTGTCATAATGGGGGCTCCGGGTTTTGCATTTCACCGACGCACAACACTCCGGCGAAGGTCTCGCAAAGCTAAACATGGAACCAAACACAGCGCTAGACGACCTGCGCCGATCTCCTTGCTTTTTGGTCGCACCTGTTGTCGTCTTTTTGGGAAAATTGTTCAGTCGTTCAGAGAATGTGCCATGATCAACAAAAACCGGATCAATGACCACGTGGCAACAAACCTTGCCGCGTGGGAGGAAGTTGCTCCAATCCACAAGCAGGCCAATCACGCGGCCCTCATGGAAAGGGTGCGTCACCCCGGCTTTTCATGCCTCGATGAGACCGCCCGCACGGTTTTGCAACGGCTTGAGGTCAACGGAAAAGATGTCGCACAGGTCTGTTGCAACAACGGTCAGGAATTGATGTCCATCAAGAACATGGGGGCGGGCCGTTGTGTCGGCTTTGACGGGGCGCAGGGTTTTGTTGACCAGGGCCGAGCGCTTGCCGACGCCGCCGAACTGGACGTCGCATTCGTCTGCTGCGACGCTTACGACATTCCGGCGGCCTATCACGCATGTTTTGACATCGTCGTCATCACGATCGGCGTCCTCGGCTGGATGCCGGACATCGATGGCTTTTTTGCAGAGGTCGAGAAACTGCTCCGACCGGGTGGCGCGCTTTTTATCTATGAGCATCACCCGGTTCTGGTCATGGTCAAACCCGATCAGGCGGGTGCGCCTGTAGAATGGGAGTTGTCCTATTTCCGGACCGAGCCTTATGTCGATGACAGCGGCCTCGATTACTATGATGGCAAGGACTACGGTGCTTTGCCCAACGTGTCATTCAGTCACAAATTGTCGGACATCATCATGGCGGCGATCAAAACCGGCTTGGCCGTCGAAGCGTTCGAAGAACTGCCGCATCATATTTCCAACACGTGGTGGAATGTTGAGCACTCGGAGATCGGGTTGCCAATGTGCTACACTTTGGTGCTGCGAAAGGCGGATTGACGATCTGGAACAAGGTGCCTGGAGCGATGGGCGAGCGATGGCCCGCAACATCGTTGGATGTGCAAAACGCAGTGTCACCGTAAGGTTTGATTTTTGGTTTTCGGCCAAAGTCACGACCACGCGACATCAAGCTCATCACCGTCTGCCCGATGCGGGCCTAAGTGTGGCTCTGCTTCATCCTCCATATGTTTAACAGCGCATCAGTGATTTCGCTCCGTTGGGCGTCATAGACCGCGATTTCCAGACGCTGTTTTCCCAGGCTTTGGGCAAGGGAGATCAATTCCCCACTTTCTATCTCGCGGTACACCATGCTGAACGGTATCCAGCCGACGCCGATGCCATTCATGGTCAATTCCTTGATACCACTGGAAAACGCAGTCTCACACACCGGATTCTGGCTGTACCGCCGCGTGCCAAAGGCACATTCCGCCGCGTTCAGAACTTCGCCGAAATGGCTGTGTTCAGGATAGACAATGGACGCAGTTTCTGTCGGCAGATCGGACTTGTCCCGCACGGTATAGCGCAGCGATCCGCCGATCACGGGCACAAGATAGTCGACGCTGCACAGTTCGCGACGCACAGATCCGCCAAAGGTCAACGGGCCGGTTTCGCCCGCCTCATAGCGCACCATCAGTGGCGCATCCCCCCGCAGGAACATCGTCATGCAATCGTTGAGGTTCGCCACCCTGAGCCGAAACCCGAGCGCCGGAAAAAGATGCCTGGCACGCAAAACCATATCTGAGAAGATAGAGTAGACAGTGGCGTGCTGTGCCGCGATCGCCAGTGTCGAGCGCGCCGGGTCGAAATGCGTGATCTTGCCCTGCAGGTCCTTCAGTCGCGCCACAAGGGTTCGAATTTCCGCTTCGTTTGATATCAGCGCCGGGCTGATTTCCACCTTGTTGGCGCTGCGCTCCAGAACGGTTACCCCAAGCCAGTTTTCAAACCCCCGGATGCGCCGGGAAAAGGCAGGTTGGGTAATGTTCCGCCTGGCCGCCGCACGGGTCATGTTCCCTTCTTCAAGCAGTACCAGAACGTCATCCAGCCATTGCATATGCATGAGCGAACCTCCCACATTACCCAAAGCAATTGTATGGGCAGGCAAAGCAAAAAGCATTATTTATTTGATCCGCCATGCGCCATTATTTGGCAAACACCCTTTGTTTGGAGAGCGCGCGTGGCCGATATTGACCAGATGACCGACACCAACGAAAGGCTCTCGCCTGACCTGTCAGAAAGCCTTTGCAAAGAGCTGGCTGTGACGCTTGCCAAATTCCCGCGCACACGATTGGGCCACTTGCCAACCCCGCTCGAACCCATGGACAGGCTCAGCGAACTGCTGGGAGGGCCGCGCCTATGGGTCAAGCGCGATGATTGCACCGGTCTGTCGTCAGGCGGCAACAAGACTCGCAAGCTTGAATATCTGATGGCGGATGCAACCGCCAAGGGCGCGGATACGATCATCACGCAAGGTGCCACGCAATCCAATCATG
>CAYGQZ010000422.1:0-2776 GCA_964352055.1 uncultured Rhodobacterales bacterium | reverse complement strand
GAAACACCGATGATGGCTGGATGTCCCAAAAGCAGCAACACGAATAGGCCAAGCCCGACGACAATGCGGCACAGAAAGTGTGGCCACGACCTGGGTCGGCAAAAGCATGGTGCGGCACGGCGCGCGGTTTCAAGCCTTTGCCAGTCCGCCACGCCAAGAGAGCGCTGCTTGCGTTTGTTGATCAGGCCGGGTCCTGCCAGTGCGAAAATCCCCAGAACACCAAACAGCAAGACCTGCGCAAGCTCACCGTTTGGAAAGAGATGCGCACCTGCCCACAGAGCAAGGGCAAGCAGAATGGGATGGCGGGTCCAGCGGGTGATGCCCGGACGTGTCGGATCATATTGATCATTGCGCGCCCCGCCGAATGAAAACGGGTTTGGCCGCCCGATACTGAGCGCAAGAAGCAAGCACACCGCAAGCATCCCGACATATGTCACATGCCGCTGCCAAAGCAATTGGGGCCACAGCTCTATAAACGGGGCTGACCGTGATGCCCCTATCAACGCAGCAAGCATCGCAAGTGAGAGAAGCGAATAGGCGAACCCAAATCCCTTTGGGCCGATCACCTTGGTCACACGCGATTTCACACTGGGTTGAACCGGGACCGAATGCGTCAAAAAGAACAAGGCGAAGACTGCTGCAAATCCGCTCCACGTCACGTCGCGCTCTCCGGTTTCGCGCGCATCAGCAAGGGTCCGTAGGTCAGGACGAAGCCGGAAAAGGCGACGAGCCAAAGGACACCAGAAACGTATGTCATGTCCCACCAGACCGGCACGACAAGGCGCGCCACGACCGATCCAAACAGAGATAGATAGATCGCAACTGTCATGCGGCCCGCTCGCAGGGGCTGCCCGGTGTGCCCCAAGGTGGCGCGTGTCATCACGGCCAGCGTCATGGCTCCGATGGCTCCGGCCATCCACAGGTGTTGTGCCCCGGCGGTTCCGGAGCCACCGGTCAGTTGGGTAAGACCAAGTGCGACGGCGCCAAGCGGCACAAAGGCATATGCACCATGCAAGATCCACACCAATGGGTCGCGCAACGTATGGTGGCCCTTCCAGCGCACCAGACGGGCAAGATGCAGGGCACCCATGACGATCAGTGCGAGGCCCGTGTGCGTTTCTTCAGGCTGCATCACCCACAAGGAAAGGACAACGATGCTCAGCAAGAGCACAAGTTTGTCAAACCCCTGCATTGGTGCTGTCGGACGTACAGGCGTGCCGGACCGGGCCATCCAGTTGTGCGTGAAGGACGGAACGATACGGCCACCAATAACTGAAATCATCATCACGGCCGTTGCAAGGCCAAGCCTGAGACCAAAACCTTGCGCGGCAGGCCCGCTCCGCAGCGCTTCAAGATGAAACAGGCCGTTGGCGAGGATGAAGACCGCCAGAAGTGCCAAAATGATGAGGTTGCGCCAGTTCTTGCCCGCCACAATCTCGCGCAGAATGACACCGCCAAGGACCAGCGGAAAGGCCAGATCCATGATCGGTGCCGCCGGGGCCGGGAGAGTTGCGGAAAAGAACACGGCCATCCGTCCGGCGACCCACAAGGCAAAGAGCGCAGCCAAGGGCCACCCCACCAACGGCAAACGCCCGGTCCAGTTCGGCACAGCCGTTAGCAGAAAACCAGCCAACACGGCACTTAGATAGCCGAACAGAAATTCATGCGCGTGCCATGCGACGTTGTCGAAACGGGAGGGCACATCCAATGCGCCGCTGAGAGCGGCGAGCCAGACCAGCATCCCGAGCACGACCCAGAGGGCACCGAACAAAAAGAAAGGTCGAAAGCCATAGCTGAAAATTGCGGGGCCTTGCCATGCGCGTCTTTGCGCTGCGGATGTCTGTGCCATGTTTGGTCTCCTATGCCCCGGGCTCAGCGCCTTTGGCTGTGGTCCGGCCTTGCATCCGCAACGTCCATCAAATGCCGGATATGCCGCGCAAAATACCATGTGGCTGGTGCACCGATGATGCCTCCAAGTACAACCGACCATGTGGTTGACGCGACCGGCGCGCCCCACCAGCTGAAGATCAGAGAGGCAAAGAAAATATTGACCGCCACCGCCCCTGCACCGAACGGATAAAGCACCAGCGCAATCTGAATTGTGGACCAGCCAGACCGTGTCACCGACGTGCCACCAGCGTTTGTACTGCAATCAACGCCGCGATGAATGCCAGACAGGCAAGCGCATACAAGAATTCGGCGGTTGCCGATTGAGGCTGTGGGATCGGGCGGTCAAACGTTTCCGCAGCCACGGGTGACGCCAAAAGGGCGGCGGTCAGCACTGTGAAAAGTTTCTGCATGTCAGGTCTCCTGTGTGAGAGTGCGATATATGTCCGGAACCGCCTTGGTCAGGCGTTCGGGGTTGGGCAACAGCGTGAATCCGCCGCGCCCGAAGATGCGCGCAAACCAGTCCTGACCATCTTCGTCGATGACGACACCGTGCAGGCTTTGACCCCCATTGCGCGCTTCGCGGACGGCCATATGGCTGTCCTCAATTCCATGCTGGCCTTCGTAATGGTCCAGATCATTCGGCTTGCCGTCAGTCAGTACGATCAGCAGCTTGCGCGCACTTGGCTCATCGGCCAGTTGTGCGCTCACATGGCGGATCGCGGCACCAAGGCGGGTATAGTGGCCCGGCTTCAACGCTCCGATCCTGGCTGTGATCTCGGGCGATATCAGGGCATCAAAATCCTTGCAGCGGGTCAGGAATACCCGGTCCCTGCGCACCGATGAAAAACCCCAGATGGCCAAGCGGTCACCGGCGGCGTCAATCCCT
>CAYGQZ010000421.1:0-2784 GCA_964352055.1 uncultured Rhodobacterales bacterium | reverse complement strand
GGTGGAGTCTTGGAATGAAAAAACTGTTGGCTTTGACTTGTGCGACTGTGCTGGCCGGCGTTGCGGCGTTTGCTGCCCCGCCCTTTAGCTTCAAGTCCATTGACGGTGGTGTCCTGCAGATGTCGGAGTGGACAGGTCAGCCCGTGCTGGTTGTCAATACCGCGTCCCAATGTGCCTTTACCGGTCAGTATGAGGATTTGCAGACCCTTTATGACACCTACCGGGCGCAGGGGCTGGTTGTGCTGGCCGTCCCTTCGGATGACTTTCGCCAGGAATTGGACAGTGCGGAGGCCGTCAAGGAATTCTGCGAGATGACTTTTGGCCTTGATCTGCCGATGGCGGACATAACTTCGGTCGCCGGGCGGGATGCCCATCCGTTTTATGACTGGGTCAAGGCCGAGACGGGCTTTGTACCGCGTTGGAATTTCAACAAGGTGCTGGTTGGTCCGGACGGGTCCGTTGTGGAAACATGGGGGTCTCAGACCAAGCCTTTGTCCCGCCCGGTGACAGAGGCTGTGGAAAGGGCGTTGGCTGGATCGTAGCGGCATCGCGGACATCACGTGATTTCGAGAGACCTGAGCGCCGATAGGTTCTTTGAATGAACGGTGCCGGGGTAAGGCCCTGCGCGATGTATCAGCACGTTCAAGCACGGCATCAGCGTAGGTGCTCTGGTCTAGGGTTTGCGCTTTTGACCATGCCCAACGCCGCAAAAGGTAATGTGTGTTCGAAACAAGCTGGCTGTACGCTACACAAAATAAAGGCCCCGCCAGAAGGCAGGGCCTAAAATTCAGTCTAAAGCAGCTGCTTATGGAGTAGTTGTTGTGCTGCTGCTGCCGCCGCCATCGCTGCCGCATGCAACTGCACAGGCAACTACGGCTGTCAGAACAGCCGCACCGGCGACGATGCGCCAGTCTGGTCCTGTTTCAACAATTACAGGCTCTTCAACCTGGTTGTTCAGGACGGCTTCTGGGCTGCCTGCGAAAGCAGCTGTAGAAGTTGCAACCACCAGAGCGGCCGCGGAAATCAGTTTCAGTGTGTTTTTCATGGTATGACCCTTTGCATTCCTCGCATGTGCTTACGATAGTTCATCTTATATGACAATCAACTTTGCAACTTTTACGTCGAGTTGCCAAAATAAGTGTGGTGTTGCTGCAATAGCGCTACTTTTTCAGCGTTTTTATGCCAAAATACCCCAAGTCCGGGCCTGCCCACTGGCGCGACTGCCAGACCGTGTTGCTTGATCGATCCACCCAGTAGTCGTTTGTTACGGCCAAATCGTCACCGATGCAGTTCTGGCGGAAGTGTACTGTGCTGTGTACAAGGCCGACGATTTCGATCTGCGTCGGACCCAGAGATTCCATTTCGCATTCCAGATCGATCCGTGTGGTGTAGTTGCCATACCCTTTCACGAACATGTTGTGCGGGCCTGAAACGGGCTGACCTGTTTTGATGGTCTGGACCGCCGCAGTCACCCTTGCCGATCCCAGATCATCGCCTATGCCGCGCGTGGAAATCAGGACGCCGTCGCGCAGGACAATCTGCGAGCCACTGCCATTGCGCCATGTCGTGATCGTTTCATTGCGGCCATCCCGACGGCTGGCATAGGGCACGACAATGCCGGTAATGCCGCGATCCTCGAGCACAATCTCAAGCGCAGGCGCGGGTATGCTGTTGATCAGCTCGCGGGTCAGCGGCGGAGCTGGGGTTCTGTTGTCGGCGGTCCTGTTTTCCTGAGCGATCGTGATGACAGTCTCAAGCTGTGCGCCCAGACTGGACGATGTTTCCTGACCGCCCGAACAGGCTGACAAGAACAGCACCGCACCGAGTGTGATTGCCTTCGTGGCGCGGATCATTCCCAAACCCTTCCCCAGTCGGCTATGAGGTCACTTTCCTGACCGCTTCGGACCTGTTCATAAAGGCGGCCCGGCACGTAGACGCGCGCACCGCCATCCCGTTGAATTGGGCGAATGGTCTGGCCCAAGGTCTGCTTGCCCGGCTGGCCGGTGAACCAGCTGGTCGGGATCGTGAAGGTGATTCCCTTGTCGAAGGACCCTTCGCCAAAGTCCTCGGACGACACATCGGTCAGGGTAAAGAAGCCACCAATGCTCCAGCCATTGCCGAAATGGCGTGTCAGAGAGAATGTTGCGCCATAGTCTCCGGCGAGGTACCGGCCGGCATCAACCTGGGCGAGATAACCGCGTCCGATGTCGTAATAGGCAGAGGCATGACCCGTCACCACATCATAATCCTGGAACCCGAGCCGCTGGTCAAAGTCCCGCTGCATGACATAGTTTGCCTCGATGCCCAAGCCGAGCCTGCTATCTGCCGGTTTCCAGAGCAGCTCGCTGGAAATCCCGCCAAACATCTGTTCGAAATATCCCAGTGTGACACGGGCAAAGGTGTCTTCGCTCGGCTTCCATTGTTTGCCGATATACAGGTTCTCGAGGGTTGTGCTTCCTTCTTTTGCGTAAAGCACGGCATTGGTACGCACGCGCGGCAAGACTGAATCCGATTCGCGCCCGGACGAGATATTTCCAACGATCCGTTGGCGGGCTTCACCCGCAACGAACCAGCCCGGTGCAAACCGATAGATCGCGCCTGCGGCGATGCCGAGGTCCGCGCGGACAGGTCGGTCGGGATCAAAAAATGACGGCCGGACATAAGGCCCGATGGCCCAGCTGAATCGCGGATACAGGTCCGGCGTGATCAGTGCATTTTCAGCCGGGTTTGGCGCGGCACTGCCAATCACCGCCAATGGCAGCAAGGCGCCGCTGGCGTTTGGAA
>CAYGQZ010000420.1:0-2787 GCA_964352055.1 uncultured Rhodobacterales bacterium | reverse complement strand
GGTGGAGTCTTGGAATGAAAAAACTGTTGGCTTTGACTTGTGCGACTGTGCTGGCTGGTGCTGCGGCGTTTGCGGCCCCGCCCTTTAGCTTCAAGTCCATTGATGGCGGTGTTTTGCAGATGTCGGAGTGGGCAGGTCAGCCTGTGCTGGTCGTGAATACCGCGTCCCAATGCGCCTTTACAGGCCAGTATGAAGACTTGCAGAACCTGTACGATACCTACCGGGCGCAGGGGCTGGTTGTGCTGGCCGTCCCTTCGGATGATTTCCGACAGGAGCTGGACAGTGCGGAGGCCGTCAAGGAATTCTGCGAGATGACCTTTGGGCTTGATCTGCCGATGGCGGATATCACTTCGGTGACGGGCCGGGATGCGCATCCGTTTTATGACTGGGTCAAGGCGGAGACCGGGTTTGTCCCGCGCTGGAATTTCAATAAGGTGCTGGTGGGTGCGGATGGGTCAGTTGTGGAAACGTGGGGGTCGCAAACCAAGCCATTGTCCCGCCCGGTGACGGATGCTGTGGAAAAGGCCCTGGCTGGATCGTAATGGCGTCGCGGAAATTATGAGAGTCGAGAGACCTGAGCGCCGACAGGTTCTTTGAACGAACGATGTGAGGTGCGGTCGTGCGCGCTGTATCAGCACGTTCAAAGCATGGCATCAGCGTGGGTGCTTTGATCCAGGGTTTGCGCTTTTGACCATGCCAAACGCCGCAAAAGGTCGTGTTTGCTCGAAACAAGCTCGATGTAGCCTAAACATAAAAAAAGGCCCCGCCAAAAGGCGGGGCCTGAAATTTGTTCTACAGCAGATGCTTATGGAGTAGTTGTTGTTGCGTTGCTGCCACCGCCACCACTGCTGCCGCATGCAACCGCACAGGCAACAACGGCTGTCAGAACAGCTGCCCCAGCGACGATGCGCCAGTCTGGTCCTGTTTCAACAATTACAGGCTCTTCAACCTGGTTGTTCAGGACGGCTTCTGGGCTGCCTGCGAAAGCAGCTGTAGAAGTTGCAACCACCAGAGCGGCCGCGGAAATCAGTTTCAGTGTGTTTTTCATGGTATGACCCTTTGCATTCCTCGCATGTGCTTACGATAGTTCATCTTATATGACAATCAACTTTGCAACTTTTACGTCGAGTTGCCAAAATAAGTGTGGTGTTGCTGCAATAGCGCTACTTTTTCAGCGTTTTTATGCCAAAATACCCCAAGTCCGGGCCTGCCCACTGGCGCGACTGCCAGACCGTGTTGCTTGATCGATCCACCCAGTAGTCGTTTGTTACGGCCAAATCGTCACCGATGCAGTTCTGGCGGAAGTGTACTGTGCTGTGTACAAGGCCGACGATTTCGATCTGCGTCGGACCCAGAGATTCCATTTCGCATTCCAGATCGATCCGTGTGGTGTAGTTGCCATACCCTTTCACGAACATGTTGTGCGGGCCTGAAACGGGCTGACCTGTTTTGATGGTCTGGACCGCCGCAGTCACCCTTGCCGATCCCAGATCATCGCCTATGCCGCGCGTGGAAATCAGGACGCCGTCGCGCAGGACAATCTGCGAGCCACTGCCATTGCGCCATGTCGTGATCGTTTCATTGCGGCCATCCCGACGGCTGGCATAGGGCACGACAATGCCGGTAATGCCGCGATCCTCGAGCACAATCTCAAGCGCAGGCGCGGGTATGCTGTTGATCAGCTCGCGGGTCAGCGGCGGAGCTGGGGTTCTGTTGTCGGCGGTCCTGTTTTCCTGAGCGATCGTGATGACAGTCTCAAGCTGTGCGCCCAGACTGGACGATGTTTCCTGACCGCCCGAACAGGCTGACAAGAACAGCACCGCACCGAGTGTGATTGCCTTCGTGGCGCGGATCATTCCCAAACCCTTCCCCAGTCGGCTATGAGGTCACTTTCCTGACCGCTTCGGACCTGTTCATAAAGGCGGCCCGGCACGTAGACGCGCGCACCGCCATCCCGTTGAATTGGGCGAATGGTCTGGCCCAAGGTCTGCTTGCCCGGCTGGCCGGTGAACCAGCTGGTCGGGATCGTGAAGGTGATTCCCTTGTCGAAGGACCCTTCGCCAAAGTCCTCGGACGACACATCGGTCAGGGTAAAGAAGCCACCAATGCTCCAGCCATTGCCGAAATGGCGTGTCAGAGAGAATGTTGCGCCATAGTCTCCGGCGAGGTACCGGCCGGCATCAACCTGGGCGAGATAACCGCGTCCGATGTCGTAATAGGCAGAGGCATGACCCGTCACCACATCATAATCCTGGAACCCGAGCCGCTGGTCAAAGTCCCGCTGCATGACATAGTTTGCCTCGATGCCCAAGCCGAGCCTGCTATCTGCCGGTTTCCAGAGCAGCTCGCTGGAAATCCCGCCAAACATCTGTTCGAAATATCCCAGTGTGACACGGGCAAAGGTGTCTTCGCTCGGCTTCCATTGTTTGCCGATATACAGGTTCTCGAGGGTTGTGCTTCCTTCTTCTGCATACAGCACAGCATTGGTGCGCACGCGCGGCAAAACCGAATTGGACTCGCGCCCGGACGCGATATTGCCTGCAATCCGTTGGCGGGCCTCGCCCGCAACGAACCAGCCCGGTGCAAACCGATAGATCGCGCCTGCAGCGATTCCGACATCCGCCCGGATAGGTCGGTCGGGATCAAAAAACGACGGCCGGACATAAGGCCCGATGGCCCAGCTGAATTGCGGATACAGGTCCGGCGTGATCAGTGCATTTTCAGCCGGGTTCGGCGCGGCACTGCCAATCACCGCCAATGGCAGCAAGGCGCCGCTGGCGTTTGGAA
>CAYGQZ010000419.1:0-2821 GCA_964352055.1 uncultured Rhodobacterales bacterium | reverse complement strand
TTGAACAGACGCGCCTCGCGGACCCAAAGATCCATGATACCGCCATCGTTGACCAGATCGTCGCTGACCGACTGGATAAAGCAAGCATGCGGTTGGGGGTGTTCGTAGGACGACTTGGATTTTGTCAGCTTGCCAGTCTTGTAATCGACATAGTGGTGACCCTGCGCCGGGCCATCGATCCCGTAGGCCCAGTGCAGACCGGTGTTGAACCACTGAGGTGAATTCGGGGCGGCGCGTTGTGTCGCCAGCATATGGCGCACCTCGTCGTAATACGCGCGCGCATCTTCCTCGGTCGAGAAATAGCCGCCCTTCCAGCCCCAATAGGCCCAGGCCCCCGCCAAACGGTCAAAGACCTGCTTGGACGATGTCTCGCCGCCCATCTCTGCACCCTTGGCTGCTTCGGACCGCCACAGGAACGCGGGCACACCCGCCTCTTTGATCTTTTGCAGCTTTGACGGAACACCAGCCTTGCGGAAGTATTTTTGCGCAATCACGTCACTGGCGACTTGCGACCACTTCGCGGGCACTTCCACTTCGTCCAGGCGGAACACGATCTTGCCGTCTGGGTTTCGGATCTCGGACACGGTTGTCACGAAATCGAGGTCCGCATATGCATCCCGACCGGCCTTGGTGAACTGTCTTTCAATTTTCATTACGCTGCCTCGTTATTCAGCATGTTGATCTGCCAGGCGGTCCCGACGTTGCGGGGGCCCAATTCTGTTCCAGGACCAAAGGCATTAGGTCACCGCCCATCGCCAAGCGGATGCTCGCGACAGCCGGGTTAAACCGATAAGTGCCGATGTCTTTGTCCCTCGTGCCGGATCCGTCTTAGTTCGCGTGACCACTAAATGTTGTGGTGGCGAACCCGGCCCGCACAAGGTGACGTATTGAGAGGGTCCTCGTCAACGCAATTTTAAATCTTTTTTGACAACTTTTACCTTGACCCGTACGGCATGTTTTGAACGGAACCCGCCAACCTGATTCAAAAGGTTAACACACGCTCTGGTTGAAAAGTTTCGTCCACAAGGCCTGTCCGAATTTGTGTAATAATCCGCGTGGTTTAGCGTAGAAAACGCAAGCACTGGCTGAAGTTATCCACAGAACCACTTTGCAAAGGCAGAAAGGTTTTGTGGCGGTGCAGAAAATATGTTGAACTTGCAACACTCACCCCGAAAGGTCTGTCATGCGATCCGTTTATGCTCTCTTATTGATCAGTCTGACAGCTTGCGGACCACAATATGTAGAGACCATTGCGACATCGGAACAAGATTTGCCCGTGCGTCGCGCGATTTTCGGAGAATCTCCGGCCCCGCTGGATGACGCTTTCAGATCATCTTGCCAGTCTCCGGGGGACAGGATCAAACAGGTCTCGAACTCGGTTGTGCAATGCCGGATCGTACCACCGCCAGACCTCGCGGCTTTCTTGCTGTTGCAATATGACGGCGCACTCGAGGCCCCTAGCCTGATTGTGCAAAAGCAAACGGCACGCGATGCAACCGACTATGTGGTCGAGCTTTCCTATTTCGCCGAAGTCATCCAGAAATCAGGTAACCCACGCCGCATTTATTTCAAACAGTCGCGCCTCGACAGGCTCATGGATGGGTTGCTGGAAGCGTCTGGCGGCACGACAGCGAACAAATGACGGCGGTGTCATCATGTCGAGCGACAATGACACAGGCTTGGGATGGATTGTCTTCGCCACGGGCCTCGCCCCGTCGATACGGACTTTGCAAGACGCCGATTGCGGAATACCTCGATACTGAATCGAGACATAACGGACGAGCCCTTTTCAAGCGCGTGCCGGAACGCACAACTTGCAATCTTCGCAAATATGGAAATCATCAGACAACATGATCAAGATCGCCCGCACCCTCCTGTTATCCCTGCTGTTTCTTGCGGTGGCGTTTTCCACCGTTTGGGTGTCGATGGCATTCTGGTTCAAATTGCCGGGCTCCGACGCCGTCAGGTGGAGCGCGATGATTGGGTTCGTTCTGTTGGGGGGTGGCACGCTTGTCGCACTCTTCAAGGCCGTACGCTGGCGATGGCTCTCGGTTTTTGCAGCGTCGATGGTTGCAATTCTCGTTTGGTGGAATTCCCTGACCCCGCCCATTGACGGCAATTGGCCTGCGGACGTGGCGCAAAACGTCACAGGGACTATCGACGGCGATATCCTGACGTTGCAAAACGTCCGCGCCTTTGATTGGCGCACGACAGAAGACTTTACCGAACGTTGGGTCACCCGAACCTACGACCTGTCCACGATCGAATCCGCTGACATGTTCCTGTCGTTTTGGGCCGGTCCCAGCATTGCGCATTTCATGATCAGTTTCGGATTCGAAGATGGCCGTTACCTGACCTTTTCGAACGAAGTCCGCCGATCGCTTGGCGGAGGTTTTTCGCCAGTGGCGGACTACTTCAAAGCCAATCCGATCATCATGATTGCCAGCGAAGAATATGACATCGTGGGGTTGCGTTCGAATGTGCGCGGGGAACGCGTGCAGTTGTTTCGCCTGAAAACGGATGCCGCCGCGCGACGCAAATATGTCGAAGCCTATGTCGAGGCGGCAAACAGGCTTGCGACCGTGCCCGAATGGTTCAACTCCGGCTTTACCAACTGCTCCACCACCGCAGTTTTGATGGCGCGCCATATCGGAGCCAAATTGCCCCTGGATTGGCGTTTGCTGATCAACGGCTACATGCCGGAATATCTTTATGAGCGCGGTGCGCTGGATACGGACGTCACATTGGACACGTTGTTTCATTTGGGCGACATCACCGAACGGGCCAAGGCCATTGGTCTGAACGAAGGCTATTCGGCTGC
>CAYGQZ010000418.1:0-2826 GCA_964352055.1 uncultured Rhodobacterales bacterium | reverse complement strand
CCGAAGGGCGTCTGGGCCGCAAGGCAAACGCAGGTTTTTACAGCTATGACGACAAAGGCAAGCGCATCGGTCTCTGGGAAGGTCTGGGCGAAAAATATCCGGCAGCCGACGACCAGCCCGATCTGACAGAAGTTCAGCACCGTTTGCTGTTCAGTCAGGTCCTCGAAGCAGTGCGCGCGCTCGAAGAAGGCGTGCTGATGGATATCCGCGAAGGGGACGTGGGCGCCATTCTTGGGTGGGGATTTGCGCCCTGGTCCGGTGGTCCGCTCAGCTGGCTCGATATCATTGGCACACCTTACGCCGCCGAACGTTGCGACCAACTGGAAGCCAAGTTTGGCGCGCGGTTCAAGTGCCCGGACCTGCTGCGCGAAATGGCAGAAAAGGGACAGAGCTTTTATGGCCGTTTTGGATCAAATGCGGCGGCCGCAGCCTGACCCGTTCCAGACAAGTTCGAACAAGACGCCGTCGGTCACCATCCGGCGGCGTTTTTCGTTCCGCGACGAGACATCATGGGACCGCGCGGAAATAATACCGGGTTTGCGGCGTCGAGGTTTCCTGTGACACCTCAAAACCGGCTTTGAGCAAAACGCTGATGGAGGCCGGGTTGCTCACATCCACGCCGGCGACGAAGCACAATCCCTGTCCTTGCGGTGCGGCCTCGATCAAGCCGCTGACAACCTCGGTCGCATAGCCCTTGCCCCATGCAGCATCTGCGAGCATGTATCCCAAATGAATATTTTTCGTGCCATCCTGTGCGAGGATCAACAGGCCCAGCAATAATCCGGTCCGCAGATCGGACACAGAATAGACGTCACTTTCGGCCTCACGGGCCCGCACCCAGTCCGAAATCTGGCTTGTACCACGCGGCATATGCAACGGCGCAGGCAAGGGGGCCAGCACATTCGGCGTCAGGATCAGCGCCAGATCCTGTTCAAGAGCGGCACGTCGCGCTGCACTTTGCAACACGGTCCGCCACGATCTGACATCGAGGCGCTGGGTTGTGAAATCCTGTATCTGCATGGGTCTCCTCCTCGAGCCAAGCCACTATACACGTTTGTGCGTGTCGCACGAAAAAGCAGGGGTTATGTGACAAACGGGGGTCTGCGGGCCAAGGTCAACCCGTACTCAAAATGGCTTCCCGCTGACCGTTACCCGAAGCAATAGCCAAACCGCGCGATGTCTTCTGCACAGTCTTCGGTCACTGCCTCCCGCGCAGCATTCGAATAATAACTGCGATAATCCGCATCCCGCTCGGATGTGTTGACGCGTTGCAGGTTCAGCTCAAAACCCAGGTGCGCCCAAAGCGGGGCCGCGTCCTCTTGCAGGGCTTCGATCCGGATATATGCATTGCAGCGCTCAACGCCTGCGGCATCCGTCATATAGTGGCGCGCGGGGCTGGCCCGCATGGATGCGCGGACCTTGGCAGCCTGGACAAACGCATCAAACGGCAGGTCCGCCGCTAATCTCACCACAGGGTGCTGAAACCGCTGCGTCCTCAGCCAGCAGTAGTAGCTTACCATCCTGTCCCATGGATTTCGCACCAGCGTAAAGGCAAAGAGGCCATCCAGCCTCGGCACCAGACCGTCAATATCCGCCAAGGTGCTGTGTTTCCAAAGCCGTCCGCGGGTCTTTACGCCCTTCAGCCGCCGCCTGCGTTTGAGCGCTTTTGGCGTATCCCCCGACATCATGTCGTCCCTCATCGCGCGGCTTTCAAGTGCCAGCGCCATCGCCGTACCCCCCGTTTTGGGTGCGTGGATAAAAACGTAATTTCTGCCGGGAGAGAGGATCATCTGAGCAGTCTAACCGGTGTGGCACCCGCGTCCATGGGCCGGATTGAGTATTTTGGGAACAATGAAAGGATGGGGGACGTTTGTTTGGCCGATGGTTCAGGAATGTCTGAACGCGGATGGCTTTAGGCGATGTCAAAATACGCGCCGTCACGCGCGCAGCAGCCCGGCGCGCCAGATGGGCTGCATCCTCTCTTTCCAATTGACATACGGTCCGGCATAGTTTTTCCGCTGGATCGATGACACCGGGAGGAGATGTGAATGGGCTGGATGGCGGATGAAAGCGGTCTGGACAAGGCGGCTGCGAACTATGTCGCGTTGACGCCCTTGTCGCATCTGCGACGGGCAGCTCATGTTTTTGCCAGGCGGACAGCTGTTATCTATGGTGCCCACCGCGTCACCTATGCGGAGTATTATGGTCGGTGTTCGCGTCTGGCGTCGGCCCTGGTTGCGATGGATGTGGGTCCGGGTGACGTTGTTGCGACATTGATCCCGAATTTGCCGGCACAGGCCGAAGCCCATTTCGGCGTGCCCGCCTGTGGAGCCGTCTTGAACACGATCAACACGCGCCTGGATGTGGGCACAGTCGCCTATATTTTTGGCCACGGCGGGGCCAAGGTTGTTCTGGTCGACACCCAATTTGTCGACCTGGCGGAAGCTGCCATTGCAGAGATGGAAGGTGTGCCCCCCGTTATCGTCGAGGTGCCGGACGGCGCGAACGGATGGCCCGCGACGGGGCGCCACGCCCTGTACGAGGATGTTCTGGCAAGCGGCGACCCCGCCTTTGACTGGATCATGCCCGATGATGAATGGGAGAGCATCGCGCTCAACTACACCTCCGGCACAACGGGCCGCCCCAAGGGCGTCGTGACGCATCATCGCGGGTCCTATCTGATGACCATGGGCACCGTCATCTCTTGGCGTTTGCAATTGCATCCGGTCTACCTTGCCATTGTTCCCTTGTTTCACTGTAATGGCTGGAATCACACCTGGATGATGCCCCTGCTTGGCGGCACCGTCGTCTGTTGCCGCGATATTG
>CAYGQZ010000417.1:0-2857 GCA_964352055.1 uncultured Rhodobacterales bacterium | reverse complement strand
TCGGGCTTGATCTCGACATATGCGACGGGATAGCCGGTCCCGTCGTTTGTATTGGAATAGAACACGATGCGTTCCGGTTCGATATAGAGCGTAGCCGTACGACCGTCAAAGTTTGCAATACTTGGCTTGGCCCAGACGATGAAAGGGACACTGTTCCGATTATTCTGCTGCTGTCCCAACAGAAGCTTGGCCGTGTCAACTTCGACCTGAAGTCGGCCGAACAGTTCCGGCGTCACCAGCTCGACGGATGGGGCCTGCACGCCGACCTCGCCGTTTGACGCTCTGAAACCCAGATTCTGAACGGGAAAGAACTGATCCGGGACGTTGTATTCGCCAAGCGCGACGACACCCGTCAACTTAAGCACATCAGGCACATTCATAGATGCCAGTTTCGCCTGCATGTCCTGCGTGACCTGCTCGCGGTTGAATTGGTTTGCCCGTCGTACGTCGCTCGAGTTCTGAGCAAGGTGCGAGAGGTAATCGGGCGTCGCACTCAACTTCAACGCGGCGGCGACCAGTTCGTCTGCATTGCTAAAGTCGCCCCGGGCTTCAGTCCAAAAAGCCACGGTTTGCGGGTCAGCAACAGGGCGCTCTGGTCCGCGATAGGCTGCGAGGTCGAATTCCTTGACCTTTTGCCCCATCGGGTCCGGGTCCGGCGCATTTCGATTGTAGGCGTGCAGGGTTATCGATTGCGGCTCGATGACCGGATCAAGCCGCTCGGTGTTTCGGTTTTGGTCGCGAAGGACTTGCGCTCCGGTAACCCGGTACCGGACAGCAAGGGTCATCTGCCGATTGCCAGGTCCGAACTTGCTTTCCAGATAGGCAACAAGCTGGCGCGCCGGGTCGAGGGCGCTTGGCAAAAAGTCGGGCATGCCCCGAAAGGCGGGATAGTCCCCTTGGGCCATGATGCCCAGACCACCCAAACCACTGGAGTTCATCCGAAATCCACCTGCTGAATGATCGTATTCCCCAAGGTTCACATCCATACGTGCGATCACATCAAAGGGAAATTCTGGCAAGCGGGCCTTCACAACGGGCCACAATACCCGGTCCACACGACCAAGAAGCTCTCCGCGCTCGAACTCGTCGACGGATTGGTCAAACGAAAATGCGCCGGATGTACGCCCATATTGCGCAAAATAATGTGGCGGGATCACTGCATCGCGCTCTTGCTGGGTTGCAAGCTGAAAAAAGACCTCGGCCCGCAAGGCATCATCCAGCGCTTCAGGGGCATTTGCCTTGAGATTGGCAAGCCGCATAAGCTGTGCCGCCGCGTTTGCGTTTGTACCCTCCGACTGCCCGGCAAGCACGGCACCCTGATGCACGCCGATACCGAGGAATTCGGCCATTCCAGCCGTGCCACTTTCTGGTGGATTTACGCCTTGCGGCGGGAACACCGCAATAAGCTTGGTATGATCTGCCCGGTTGCTTCTATCCACGGTCTTTTCAAACAGCCCGGCAAATCTCACCTGCCCACGGGCCACTGATCGAAGGCCCGTCTGGTCTGACCCGTGAACCTCGATCGCATCGATCTGTGTCACGACACCCAAGGCCAGCTTGGGTGCCTCTTGCTGAACAAATGCAGCCTGCTCCGAGTTCATTTCCAGTGCCGAGACGTCAAATTGCGAAACGGCGCGCAGCTCGATTCCCAATCGAGGGACGGCCAAAAGACTGGTCCGGCCCAAGCTTTCATATTGATTTCTGCCGACCGCCCTGAGTTTCCCATCAACAAACTGCGCGTTGAGCAATGGGTTGTTCATGCTGGAGCCAATCAGAAACGGCCCCGGTGGGTTGGCCGCCACGCTGCGCGACAGGTGATCCTGAGCCACGGCCAACTGGCCATCTTGTTGCGCCGACCGGGTGTCAAAGGCAAGGTTGGCCCACCCCCGCAACAGGTTTTCGTCCTGCAACAGTTCGGGTCTGGCGCGCACGAGCTCGATCGTCAATTTCATCTGAACCTGCTTGGGGTCCCAGATCACCTGGCCCAGTTCCGCAGGTTGCAAGGGTGTCAAAGGAACCGACAGTGCCTGAGGTGGCGCGGGGCGCGTTTGTACCGCGACAGCGACAGGTTTATCGGCCTCGACCACGGTCAGTCTGGAGATCCGGGCACGCGTCGCGGCAGAAATGCAATCGCTGCTGTCGGCACAATTCTCGCGGAACTCTGTCCAGGACGTTTGGTCTTGTTGCAACTGATCGCGCGCCCGATCCTCCAGAGTTGCCAGTCGCGTGCGATAAACGTCATCCATCTGGGCTTCGAGGGTGCGCAGTTCCGGTGTGGAGCAGATCGTCTGGGCCGTCTCTCCTTCAGGCGCGGTGCACAGATCGGCCGACAACTCGGGCTCAGGTGCGCTTGCGTCTTCACGATCACACCATGTCGTCAAATCGTCCAACGCGGCGCCCAATTGCTGCAAAGGTATCGAAACCACATGACCCGTGCCGAATGTCAGTGCGATCTCGTTCGCCTGCCGCATCTCTGTCAGGAATGGCAGGTTCCGGGGCAGGTTGGTCGCCAGATTGCCCGTGTCTGACATCAGGAACGGCCCTTCCCCGCGGGGCTGCCCATCCAACGACAATCCCAGCCGCACGACGTCGCCGGCGGACGCCGTGAGATGCTCTTGGACCACGGTTCCGGCAACACGCCAGATCAGATTGTCCGGGTCATGGCGCGCATCGCCGCGCACACGACAGGCAAAGCTCATCTCGACACCATCACCGCTCAGCCGTGCACTGCCATCCGGACCATCTGGAACGGTAAACTGCCAGGTCTGCGCAAAGGCACCTCCAGAGAGGAAAAGGAAACAAAAGCACAAGAAAAGACGACAAAATGACATTACGTTGAATACTCCGCGATCAAACC
>CAYGQZ010000416.1:0-2913 GCA_964352055.1 uncultured Rhodobacterales bacterium | reverse complement strand
GGTGGCGGTATGACATGCTGCAATCACTTTCGGGCGACCAGATACCGTTCTTCGGGTTTACAGCTTGCATGGCGCAGTCATAGTCACACAGTATGCCAAGATGAAACCGCAAGGAGCGCACGAGTTCAGGATGGTTGCAATCTGCGCCCGGCATGTTCCTAAAACACGGTTCGCATCGCTGGCGTCAACTGTGGTGCCTGGTGTGACGTCACACGGAATGGGGTGTTCACAGTGACCGCCATTCTTGTGATCTGCCTTGTGACGGTCGCCTTCACCATGGTCGCGCGCAGGCTGTCTTCAACGGTTTTGACCGCGCCGATGCTGTTTATCTTCATCGGGGTCGTGCTGTCGGTCACCGGACTTTTGTCCGAGCATCAGGCGCATGATTTGCTCCACCCGGTCGCGGAAGTGGCCCTTGTCATTCTGCTGTTCCTCGATGCCGCGAGGACGGACATTGTTGCGTTGTACAAACGGCACGTGTGGCCCGCGCGCATGCTGTTCGTTGGTTTGCCTGCATCGATCGCACTGGGATGTCTGGCGGGGGTGATCCTTTTTCCGGCGTGGCCTTTTGCGGCCGTCGCCCTTGTTGCCGCGATACTGGCCCCGACGGATGCGGCCCTGGGGCAAGCTGTCGTTGAAAATGAAGATGTGCCATTGCAGCCAAGACGAGCGCTGACGGTTGAAAGCGGTCTCAACGATGGTTTGGCCCTGCCGGTCATCCTGTTCTTTGCCAGCCTTACGGCAGCAGAAACGACAGCCAACGGGGGCGATTGGCTGATCTTTGGCGCAAAGCAGATCGTGCTGGGACCCATCATGGGGGCCATCGTGGGCGCTGTTGGCGGGTGGGCTTTGCTGCGGGCGCAAGCGGCTGGATCAACCTCGGACACCTATGAAGGCATCGGCGCGCTGGCGTTGGCAGGTGCCGCGTACATCGCCGCCGTTACGGTCGGAGGCAACGGCTTTATCTCGGCCTTTGTGGCAGGGCTTGCATTTGGGGGCGTGGTCAAGGGCGCGTGCAGCTTTGTCTATGAGTTCACCGAAAGCGAGGGGCAGATGCTGGCCTGGGGGTCGTTTCTGCTGCTGGGGGCGGCACTGGTGCCGGACGCGGTGGCGCATCTGACGTGGCCAGTGTTTGCGCTGATCCTGACAAGCCTGTTCATCGTGCGCCCTCTGGCCATCTGGGTGGCCCTGATCGGGACAGACACAAGCCCGCTGACGCGATTGTTTTTCGGCTGGTTTGGTCCGCGCGGTCTGGCGACTGCACTCTTTGCCTTGCTGGTGATTGAACAGATCCCCGAAGAGTATGGCGAACAAATACTGCACATCGCGGTGAACACGGTTTGGATCAGCGCGCTGCTCCACGGGATCAGTGCGGCACCGGCCGCCAGATGGTACGGTGCGAAAATGGCGGAAGCCACAGACATGCAAGACAGCGACCAACGTGAGACGAAACAACCAGGCAATTCGAACTGAAACCGGTTTTCGGGAACGGCGAAAAGGGAACGGACATGAACAAGACAGCGATCTTCAAACTCAGCGCACTTTCCGACCGAAAACCTGAATACGCCCTCGTCGGAGAGGTGGATCTGGTTGTTGTTCGCTTTGATGACGCCATTTCGGTCTTTTACGGACGTTGCCTGCACCGTGGTGCGCTCATGTCGGATGGGCATGTGCGCGGCAATGATCTGATCTGTGGTGTGCACGATTGGGATTACCGGCTGGATACAGGCGTCTCTGCCTATGCCAATGACGAAAAACTGCCCAAGTTCAAATCCTGGACGGACGGCGATGACATTTGCGTGGATGCGGACGAGATCAATGCCTGGGCGCTGGACAATCCTCAGCCTTTCAATCGCGACGCGTATCTTGGGCTTTATGCGGACACAAGCCACGGGACGGAAGAAGAGCCTTACACCGGCCTGATCCAGCAATATGCTCGCGATGGGCTGCGCAAGACGGGGCACCACGGGATTGTGGCCTCGATGGGGGTGCCGCGCACCGCGTTGCCCGATTGGGACGATATTCAGATCATTACCGCCCAATTGGCAAAACCGCCGCTTCTGGACGACGCGCCGGTCGGCACCGAAGTCATCATAGGGCCAAACTCACAAAAACCCTTACGCCTGAAAATTCCGCTTTTCGTGTCGGATATGTCGTTTGGCGCTTTGTCGGAAACCGCCAAGCTTGCGCTTGCGACGGGTGCCGAGATGTCGGGCACGGGCATATGCTCGGGCGAGGGCGGCATGCTGCCGGAAGAGCAGTCCGCAAACAGCCGGTATCTCTATGAGCTGGCCTCTGCACGGTTTGGCTTTGGCTGGGACAAGCTGGACAAGGTGCAGGCGTTCCACTTCAAAGGTGGCCAAGGGGCCAAGACCGGGACCGGCGGGCATTTGCCCGGAAACAAGGTGCAGGGCAAGATTGCCGAGGTGCGCGGGCTGGAGCCGGGAACCTCGGCAATTTCCCCGGCTCGGTTCCCCGACTGGACCGAAGTCAGCCAGATCAGGGAATTTGCAGATGAAGTGCGCAGCCGCACCGGCGGCATTCCAATCGGCTACAAGCTGAGCGCCCAACATATCGAGAAAGACATCGATGCGGCCCTCGAAGTAGGTGTGGATTACATTATCCTTGATGGGCGCGGAGGCGGCACGGGGGCCGCCCCGGTGATCTTCCGCGATAACATTTCAGTGCCGACCATGCCGGCACTCGCCCGCGCCCGGGCGCATCTTGACAGGCTTGGCCGGGGTGACGTGACACTGATCATCACCGGCGGTTTGCGCAAACCTGCGGATTTCATCAAGGCCATGGCCTTGGGGGCCGACGCGATCGCACTGTCTAATTCAGCGATGCAGGCCATCGGATGTCTGGCCATGCGCGCCTGTCACACAAACAACTGCCCTGTGGGCATCGCAACCC
>CAYGQZ010000415.1:0-2929 GCA_964352055.1 uncultured Rhodobacterales bacterium | reverse complement strand
GCCAACAGGAACTGCTCCGTCGGCACCCGAGCCTGCCCTAGGCCGTCAGCCCTTCGGGCTCGGCCAAACCGTTGGCACGGCAACAGGCGGTTACGGTATTGGCCAACAGACAGGCGATGGTCATCGGCCCAACGCCACCCGGCACCGGCGTGATGGCACCCGCCACGGCAGCACAGCTGTCAAAATCCGCGTCGCCAACAAGCCGGGTCTTGCCCTCGCCCTTTTCCGGCGCATCGATCCGGTTGATGCCCACATCGATGACCGTTGCACCGGGCTTGATCCAGTCGCCCGGCACCATTTGCGGCCGGCCAACAGCCGCCACGACGATGTCGGCACGGCGGACAACTTCGGGCAGGTCCTTGGTGCGCGAATGCGCGATGGTCACGGTGCAACTGTCGCCCAGCAGCAGTTGCGCCATGGGCTTGCCCACAATGTTCGAGCGGCCAATGACAACCGCATCCATACCCGACAGCGACCCATGGTGATCGCGCAGCATCATCAGGCAGCCCAGCGGTGTGCATGGCACCATCGACTTTTGCCCTGTGCCCAACAAGCCCACATTCGAGATATGGAACCCGTCCACATCCTTGGCCGGATCGATGGAGTTGATGACAAGATCTTCGTCCAGATGACCGGGCAACGGCAGTTGCACCAGAATGCCATGGATCGCCGGATCGGCGTTCAGATCCGCGATCAACGCCAGCAGATCGGCCTCTGACGTGTCCACGTCCAGCTTGTGCTCGACGCTGTTCATGCCGACCTCAACGGTCATCTTGCCCTTGGAGCGGACATAGACCTGGCTGGCCGGATCTTCGCCCACCAGGACAACAGCAAGGCCCGGGGTAACGTCATGATCGGCTTTCAGGCGGGTCACATGTGCGGCGACCTGACCGCGCACGCGCGCGGCAAAGGCTTTGCCATCGATAAGGGTGGCTGTCATTTCGGGCGTCTCCTAACCATCGGTGAATGTGACTTCGTGCGCCCAGGTTTCGCCGTCACTGATCACCAGCGTGTCGAAATCGAGGAACTGCAGAAAGTCGAAAAAGGTCGCAACATGTTGCAGGTCTTGTTTGATGAAAAAGTCGTTCTTGCGCATGTTCGATGTCATTTGGGCCAGCACGGCACGCGCCCGGTACAGCGTTGAAAACACGTCATCGTCCAGCGCAATCATGATCAGGGTCCTGGCGTCGTCGCCCTTGGCAAAGAACACGAAACGCGGGTTGGCGGGGGCTGCCAGTTGCGCAGCCGTCAGCCCGGTGATGAAATCCACCCGCACCGATTTATCAGCGGGCGGCGCTTCGCGGATCAGCCGGCTGAAGGTCTCGGTCGAGGTGATCTGGGGGTAGTAATAGCCCGCATAGCGGTCATCGGCGATCACAGCGGATGACAGCAAAAGGGCGACAAGAAAGACGATTGCTCTGATCATAAAGGCTTCTGGCTTGGGGGCTCATGCGGCGTTCGAAGGGTCGGTAGAAAGGCTGCGGCCCCGGGCATGTCGCACGGGGGCCGCAGCAGGTGTTCAAGGACGGGGCCGCCTCAGAACAGACCTTCGATCTGGCCGTCTGCGTTCAGGTGGATGTTCTCGGCTGACGGCACACGGGGCAGACCGGGCATGGTCATGATCTCACCGCAAACCGCGACAACGAAACCGGCACCCGCGGACAGGCGGACCTCACGGACAGGCACCGAATGGCCCGTGGGCGCGCCGCGCAGGTTCGGATCGGTCGAGAACGAGTATTGCGTCTTGGCCATGCAGACCGGCAGATTGCCATAACCCTGCTCTTCCCACAGCTTCAGCTGGTCGCGGATCTTCTGATCCATCAAGGCTTCGTCCGCTCGGTAGATGCGCTTGGCAATGGTCTGGATCTTGTCGGCCAGCGACATCTCGTCGGGATAGATCGGCGCAAAATTCGCGGTGCCCGCATCCGCCAGTTCGGCAACCTTGGTGGCCAGGGCCGCCGACCCTTCCGAACCCAGCTCCCAGTGCCGCGACAGGATCGCCTCGGCGCCATGCTCGGCAACGTAGTCCTTGATCGCCTGCACTTCGGCATCGGTGTCGGTGACAAAGTGGTTGATGGCCACGACCACCGGTACGCCAAAGGATTTCAGGTTTTCGATGTGACGGCCTAGGTTCGGACAGCCCTTCTTGACCGCATCCACGTTTTCGGCGCCCAGATCGGCCTTGGCCACGCCGCCGTTCATCTTCATCGCGCGCACGGTCGCGACACAGACAACAACCGAAGGCGCGATCCCCGCCTTGCGGCACTTGATGTTCATGAACTTCTCGGCCCCAAGGTCCGCGCCAAAGCCCGCCTCGGTGACCACATAATCCGCCAGTTTCAGTGCTGTTGTGGTCGCAATGACCGAATTGCAGCCATGGGCAATGTTGGCGAACGGTCCACCATGCACAAAGGCCGGGTTGTTCTCCAGCGTCTGCACGATGTTGGGCTGCATTGCGTCCTTGAGCAGGACAGTCATCGCCCCATCGGCCTTGATGTCGCGGGCAAAGACCGGGCTGCGGTCACGGCGATAGGCCACGATCATGTCGCCCAGACGCTTCTGCAGGTCCTGAAGGTTGTTGGCCAGACACAGGATCGCCATGACCTCGGAGGCGACCGTGATGTCAAAACCGGCTTCGCGCGGAAATCCGTTGGCCACACCGCCCAAAGACGCCGTGATCTGACGCAGGGCGCGGTCGTTCATGTCCACGACACGACGCCACACAACGCGGCGGGTGTCGATGTCCAGCTCATTGCCCCAATAGATATGGTTGTCGATCATCGCCGACAGCAACGCGTGGGCCGACGTGATGGCATGGAAGTCGCCGGTAAAGTGCAGGTTCATCTCTTCCATCGGCACGATCTGGGCATAGCCGCCGCCGGCGGCCCCACCCTTCATGCCAAAGTTCGGACCCAATGACGCCTCGCGA
>CAYGQZ010000414.1:0-2942 GCA_964352055.1 uncultured Rhodobacterales bacterium | reverse complement strand
GCGTTTTGGGCTGAGGTGACGAAACTGTTCGGCCCCTATGACCACCAGCGAAAATGGCTGCGCACCGAAGGCAACGGCCTGCATCGCTACCGTTTTGACGATTGACCTGTTCTGGCCAATGTGATCACAAAGTCGCATGCAAGCCATCGGACGTCCCCGCGATACTGCAACTGCGGCCCATGATCGGGTCTATCGCCGATTGCGGTTACGGATCATGCATGGCGACATGGCGCCAGGCCAGGCCCTGACCTTGCGCGGGATCGGCAAACAATACGACGTGTCGATGACCCCCGCGCGTGAAGCGGTACGCCGTCTTGTGGCCGAAGGGGCGTTGACCATGTCGCATTCGGGCCGGGTGTCGACGCCGGAACTTTCCAATGAGCGGATCGAAGAACTTGCGGCCTTGCGGGCCTTGATCGAGGTGGAGTTGGCCACGCGGGCTTTGCCGCGCGCGCACCTCGCATTGATCGAGCGGTTGCAGACCATCAATACCTCGGTGGCGGAAGCTGTCGCGCACCGCGACGCAGTCAGCTATATCCGCACGAACCTGGAATTTCACCGCACCTTGTATTTGCGCGCGCAGGCCCCGGCCATGCTGGCCATGACGGAAACAGTCTGGTTGCAGATGGGCCCGACCATGCGGGCGCTCTACGGGCGTTTGCGCCGGACAGAGCCGCCACGCTATCACAGGTTGATCATCGCGGCGTTGCGGGCCGGGGACGAGCCGGGCTTGCGGCTTGCCGTGCGCTCGGATGTGACACAAGGGCTGCGAATGCTGGCAAGCTGAGCTTCAGCTTTTGTTAGGACGCCTTGTGTAACCCTCGGACATGAGCCGAGGTATTTCGATGCGTGTCACTGACTTTTTTCTATATGACGAGGTCGCTCTGCCGGTATTTGTCCTGATGCGGAATACCGAAGGGCAAGTTGTTTATGAATTTCTGAACCGCCGCGGATGCGAAGCGATCGGGCGTTGCGTGGATGAAGTTATTGGAAGACCGGCCAGCCAGTTGTTCGAAGGCCGCACAGGGCAATCGGTTCTGGACCGTCAAACCAGAGCTTGGGAAGATGGCAAGCCGGTCACCTATGATGTTGTCTTGCCTGTCGGCGACCAGACGTATTGGGCGCGCACCACGCTGCAACCGGTACGTGACAAAGACGGCACGCTGACGCACATGGTCGGGATCTCGCAAGACATTTCGAAAGAATACGCACTCGAACAGGCGCAGGCCATGAGTTCAGTCGTGGTCAGCGAGATGGAAGATTTTGTCAGTCTCGCCGCCCACGATCTGCGCAGCCCGATCGCCAATGTGAAGTCTCTTGTGGATATCATCTGTGATGATTTTGTCGACATGGGTGATGGAAAGCTTGAGATGATCGGCATGATCGAGCAAATCAGCACCCGAGCGCTCGCTCTTGTGTCGGATGTGTTGTCGCAGGCCGCCGCGACACAGGTCGGGAGCGATTTGCGCACCTTTGATCTTCAGGCGCTTTGCGATGACATCCTTGTGACGCTTGATCCGGCCAGCCGACATCACGTGTCCGTAGACAAGGCGCGTGTGACATCAGACTATGTCGTCTTGCAGATTGTCCTGCGCAATCTGATCGACAATGCAATAAAGCATGCCAGTTCTGACCGGATTCATCTCGAGATTTCGATTGATGAGGTGAGCGAGGAACGGTTTGCAGTCACTGTATGCGATGACGGTGCCGGATTTGCGGACCCTGCACTGGCATTCCTCGACGGTGGCGCATTTCAGGCAGACAGCGGATTCGGCCTGCTGGGTGTAAGGCGGCTGCTGCGGGCGCGGGGTGGCGACATTTCCGCCAAACATCCGGCGTCACGGCGGGGCGCGGAAGTGCGGTTTGAACTACCGGGCAATATCTTGAACCAGCCACAGGAGATACCCCGGCGCATTTCGCTGGCTATGTGAACCATCGCAAACGTCGTGGCGCAGGCGTTGGCCCGGATCAGGCGGCAAGCCCGGTTTGACCCAATGCCAAAAACTTGTTGCGCCTGTCCGTGATCAAGGTGCGCCCGTCTTTCCCGTCGAGTTCCGACAACATGCCTTCAATGGCATTGTGAACGGCCGTCATCATCGCACTCCGGTCGCGATGGGCACCGCCGAGGGGCTCCGGGATGATCCGATCTGTCACGCCCAATTGCTTGAGGTCCTGGGCGGTCAGGCGCAGGGCTTCTGCGGCTTCGCGCATCTTTTCGGAATCCTTCCACAGGATCGACGCGCAGCCTTCCGGGCTGATCACGGAATAGACAGAGTGTTCCAGCATCGCGAGCCGGTTTGCCGTTGCAAAGGCAACCGCACCGCCGGATCCACCCTCTCCGATCACCACAGAAACCAGAGGTACACCGATTTGCAGGCATTTTTCGGTGGAGCGGGCTATGGCTTCGGACTGGCCACGCTCTTCGGCGCCTTTTCCGGGATAGGCGCCTGGCGTATCGATCAGGGTGATGACGGGCAGGCCAAACCGATCTGCCAAGTCCATCAACCGGATGGCTTTGCGGTATCCTTCCGGACGGGCCATACCAAAGTTCCGTTCGATCCGCGATTTCGTGTCATTGCCTTTTTCGTGGCCGATCACCATGACGGGACGATCATCAAAGCGCGCAAGCCCGCCCATGACCGCCTGGTCATCCGCGAAATTCCTGTCGCCGGCCAGCGGGGTGTACTCGCTAAAGAGCGAGTCGATATAGTCGATGCAGTGAGGACGCGTGGGATGCCGAGCCACCTGGCATTTTTGCCAGGGGGTCAGGTTCTTGTACAGGTCGGTCAGCAGGGTCGCTGCCTTTTTGTCGAGCGCCTTTGCCTCCTCCGCCATGTCCATCGTTTCGTTTTTACGCGCGAGCGCACGTAACTCTTCGGCTTTGCCTTCGATTTCGGCGAGTGGCTTTTCGAATTCCAGATATTGCGTCACGCGTGCGCTCC
>CAYGQZ010000413.1:0-2943 GCA_964352055.1 uncultured Rhodobacterales bacterium | reverse complement strand
TAGGTCTCGCCCGTGGCCGCCTTGTAGGGAAACTGGTCCGGCTTGATGAAGTTGATGCGGCGCAATTCCAGCGGATCAACCCCCAACTCACGCGCGGCCCGGTCCATCGCCCGCTCAAGGATATAGATCGCCTCGGGGCGTCCTGCGCCGCGATAGGCATCCACCTGCGTTGTGTTCGTGTAATAGCCGATCGACCGCAGATAGGTCGTCTGCACGTCATAAACCCCCATCAGAACGCGCGAGAACAGCTGTGTCTGGATGGCCTGCGCAAATTGCGAGTTATACGCACCCATATTGGCCTTGTTCAAAACCCGGTAGGCCGTGATCCTGTGGTTTTCGTCAAAGGCCAGTTCGGTCAGCGAGGTCAGGTCGCGGCCCGCATTGTCGCTCAGCATGGCTTCAGTCCGCTCGGACATCCAGCGCACCGGGCGGCCCAGATCGCGCGTGGCATGGGCCAGCACGAAATATTCGGGATACATCATGCCTTTCATGCCGAAACCGCCGCCCGTGTCGGGATTGGTGACGCGGATATCATCCGCCGGGATCTTCAGCACCTCGGCCAGTTGATCCTTCGGCCCCCAGACACCCTGGCCGTTGATGGCAATGTGCAGGCGACCGCCTTCCATTTCGGCATAGCAGCCACGCGGCTCCATCGAATTGACGATGATCCGGTTGTCGCCCACATCTAGGCTGACAACGCGCGCAGCGGCCGCAAAGGCCGCATCGGTCGCCGCCTCATCGCCCATGTGCCAGTCATAGGCCACATTGTCCGGGGCAACGTCATGGATCGTCTCGCCACCGGCCGCGATATCCATTTTGGCAGGCAGATCGTCATAATCCAGCAGGATCAACTCCGCGGCATCGCGCGCCTGACTGAGGGTATCAGCCACAATCATCGCCACGGGCTCACCGACAAAGCGCAGCTTGCCCTTGGCCAGAATGGGACGTTCGGGTGCTGCACCACTCGTGCCGTCGCGGTTTTTCATCGTCGTACCGCGCATGCCCAGCTTCAGTCCCGCAGCTTCAAGGTCCGCCGCGACATAGACGGCGTGTACCCCGTCCGCCGCCCTCGCGTCTGAAACATCCAGGTCCGTGATCACCGCATGGGCCACAGGAGAGCGAAAGACAAAGGTCTGCAACGCATTCGCCGGCGCGATATCATCGACATAACGGCCCTCTCCCGTCAGGAACCGCACATCTTCGGTACGTTTGACGGGCTGGCTTTTTCCAAATTTTTCCATGAGAAAACTCCTGTTTGGGGAGGTGCGTCGGGTTATGGGCGAACCTAGCGGTTGAAGGCCGAGTGTCCACCCAAGAAAGAAAGGCAGCATGACTGCGCGCCCGAAAGCCAAGGGCGCGGGTGCTTTTTGTCCATGGCCTTAGCGGTGAACTGCAGCATGCTGCCGCCATACCCCCTTCCCTTCGTCGCCCCCCGTCGGTATCTGAACCCCGACAGACAAGAGGAACTTGGGCCATGGCACTGGGAAAATTCAACGCAGCCGAAGTCGAGGCACGGATCTACGCCGACTGGGAAGCAAACGGTTGCTTTGTGGCGGGCGCAAACGCCCGAACGGATGCGGCCACCTATTGCGTCATGATCCCGCCCCCCAATGTCACGGGCGTGCTGCACATGGGCCACGCCTTCAACAACACCTTGCAGGATATCATGATCCGCTGGCACCGGATGCGCGGCTTTGACACCCTGTGGCAACCGGGCACCGATCACGCGGGCATCGCCACGCAAATGGTCGTTGAACGCCGCCTGGCCGAACAGCAGCAGCCCAGCCGTACCGAACTGGGACGCGAAGCCTTCACCGCAAAAGTCTGGGACTGGAAGGCTGAGAGCGGCGGCACAATCGTCAGCCAGCTCAAGCGCCTTGGGGCGTCCTGCGACTGGTCACGCGAAGCCTTCACCATGTCCGGGGCCCCGGGCGCGCCCGACGGCGAGGACGGCAATTTCCACGATGCGGTCATCAAGGTCTTTGTCGAGATGTACAACAAGGGCCTGATCTATCGCGGCAAGCGCCTGGTAAATTGGGACCCGCATTTCGAGACGGCAATCTCCGACCTTGAGGTCGAGAATGTCGAGACGCCAGGGCACATGTGGCACTTCAAGTACCCGCTGGCAGATGGCGAGACATATGAGTATTTGGAGAACAATGAAGACGGGGACGTGATCTTTCGCGAGACACGCGACTACATTTCCATTGCGACGACCCGGCCTGAAACAATGTTGGGCGACGGGGCCGTTGCAGTTCACCCGTCAGATGAACGCTATGCGCCAATCGTTGGAAAATATTGTGAAATTCCGGTTGGTCCGAAAGAGCATCGCCGCCTGATCCCGATCATCACCGATGAATACCCGGACAAGGATTTCGGCTCGGGTGCGGTCAAGATCACCGGTGCCCACGACTTCAACGATTATCAAGTGGCCAAACGGGGCAACATCCCGATGTACAACCTGATGGACACGAAGGCGCACATGCGCGCCGACGGCAAGCCCTACGCCGAAGAGGCCGCCACGGCCCAGGCGATTGCCAATGGCGAACAGGCTTTCGACGAAGCAATGGTCGCCGCCATGAACCTGGTGCCAGAAGAATACCGCGGCCTTGACCGGTTTGAGGCGCGCAAACGCGTTGTGGCAGATATCACCGCCGAAGGTCTTGCGGTGATGGAAACTGTCACGTCCACGGATGCCGACGGACATGACGTCACCGAGACACGGCCCCTGGTTGAGGCCAAACCGATCATGCAGCCCTTTGGTGACCGCTCAAAAGTGGTGATCGAACCTCTGCTGACGGATCAATGGTTCGTGGACACCGGCAAGATCGTGGGTCCCGCACTGGACGCCGTGCGCAATGGCGACGTCAAGATCATGCCGGAAAGCGGCGAGAAGGTCTATTTCCACTGGCTCGAAAACATCGAGCCCTGGTGCATCTCGCG
>CAYGQZ010000412.1:0-2943 GCA_964352055.1 uncultured Rhodobacterales bacterium | reverse complement strand
GCGAGGCCCCTCGATCCCAGCCGCGCTGTGACTTGGATCGCTTCGGTCAGAACGGCGACAGCGGTGTCGCGTATGGCAGCGTCGGCTGAAGTCGGATCCGCATCGGGGCCAAGCCCGGTGGAACAGGTCAACTCAAGCCCGCAGGCGGCGGCTTGCGCGCGAATTTCATCCGCGCGGTCCAGACCAATGCCGAGCAGCGAAAGTTCGACACCGTCATAGCCAATCTCGGCCGCCGTAGTGAAAATGGGTGCAGGATCATCCGTCCAAGCTTTCATCCAAAGCCCTGCGTGAATGCCGTATTTCATCGCCGCACCTCCCCCCGGTTCGCGATAGATTACATTAGTAATGACAAATTGAGTATGTCAACATTTCTGTTGGGCCCTGTTTGCGTGGTCGAGGCGCAGGACCAGCCCAAGGCCGAGGCCCGCAAGACCGATGCAGAGGAGCAGTGAAAATCGCAACGTTCCCGTCGCATCCAGCACCCAGCCCGCCGTCCAAGGCCCGAGCAGCCCGGCGACGCCCCAGCCCGTAAAAACCCAGCCGAAAGCGCTGGAAAATGCGCCGTCGCTGACCTGCGACTTGACCAGAAGCGGTATGGTTGCGGCAAGCTGACCGTAAGCGAAAGCGACGAAGAACAGCAGCCCGACAATCAGGGCGGGTGCCGCAGCCAAGATCAGACAGCACAGTGTGATGATCGACAGGACCAATGCGCCGGCAGTGCCGCGCGCCGGTCCAAGGTATCCCACGGTCAAGGTGGACGAGAGCCGCCCAAGCGTGTTGCCAAGCGCGGCCAGAAAGATCGCAAGACTGGCAAGCCGCGCATCCGTGGATGCCTGGGACAGGAATTGCGCTGCAAATCCAAGCGTGATCAGGCCCGCGCAGGACCCGGCAGCGAAGATGACCCAAAGTGTCGCGATTGTTTTGTTTGGGCGCATCAAAGCCATGGCTATTGGCTGTGATGCGGTGATGTGTGTCGGCGCGGGTTTCAGCACAAGCGCGATACTGGCCACAATCGCCAGACACCCCAACGCCGGAAGAACGGACCACAATCCCCACCCGCCCTGCGTCAGCCAGACATGGATCGGGCCAAAGACCGCCCCGCCAAGCCCAAAAGCCGCAACACTGATCGGAACCAGCAGTGTGGCCGCACCAGAGGCCGAAGCCATCGAGATGGTGAAATTGTAGAGCGCACCGGAGGCGAAACCGAACGCGATCCCGTAGGCCGATGCAAAGCCTGCAAGGCCCGCACTCATGCCAGACAGGGCAAGGCTGAGCGCCGCGACCCCTGCAATCAGGGGCAGGCGAAAGCGCGGTGCAACCCGCGCCAGCAGTATCGGCCCCAGCAGAACACCGAAGGTGAAACTGACCAGCGCCAGCGAAAACACCAGGGACGCCGTCGCGTTGCTGACCTCAAACTCCGCCCGGACCGCAGGTTGATATCCTGACCAGCCATACAGGCTTCCGCCGCCGAAACATCCAAGGATGGTCAGCACAAGATAGAACCTGCGCGCGGCAAGAGACATGAGCAAGTATCCTCAATATGCTATAACAGACTTGTAGGAACAAATTTATTGAGTCAATCTCCGAGGCGGGGAGGATGCGCGTTGGTTCTTGTGATCGGGGCGGCTCAGACGCCATTCAACAGGCGGCGCGACGGGTCGTCTTTTCGGGACTGGGCGAGCGATGCTTTCGCCGCGGCGCTGACGATGTCCGGCATCGCGCGGGGCGAGATTGATGCGCTTGTGGTCGCGTCGGAAAGCGATTTCTTTACACTGCAACTCAACCCCGCATCCGTGCTGGCCCAGGACCTTGGCCTGACCGGTGCCGAAACGCTCAGGGTCGAGGGCGGCGGGGCAACAGGACAGCTTGCCGTGCATGCGGGGGTTGAGCGTATCTTGTCCGGACGGGCCCGTTTTGTGGCCGTCGTCGGGGTCGATCCGTCGGCAAGCGCCTTGGCGGGCGACAGTATCCGCGAGCTTTATGGCTATTCCTTTGACTTCTGGACCGATGGGCTCTCCGGTGTCACGGCCACCAGCCTTTATGCACTTTCGTGGCAGGCTTTCGCGGCGGATCATGGCGGAACGGTGGATGATCTAAATGCGGTCACGATCAAGAACCGCAGCAATGCGATGTCCAACCCGAACGCGCATTTGCCGCGGCAGCACCTTCCCGAAGCATTCGCTGCGTCACCGATGATCGCGTCACCCTATTGTCGACTGCATTGTTCTCCGCTGAGCGACGGCGCGGCAGTGTTGATCCTTTCCGCGGCCGATGCCGCTCCGGCGGACCGCCAGACGGCGGCGTCGAGGATCACCGGGATCGGGGCTGCGTCCGATTTGCCGGGGCTGGGGCATCGCAGACAGCCGGGTGCGTTTGCGGCCAAGGCCACGGCTGCCGGGCGGGCGCTGAACATGGCTGGTATCGACGCGTCGCAGATTGCAGCCGCCGAGGTTTACGATGCCTATGCAGGAGCAGAATTGCAGGCCATTGCGGCGCTGGGTCTGGCAGACGACCCCATCCGGGCCTTGCACGACGGGCAATTCGATGCTGACGGTCGCTGTCCGATAAACCTGTCGGGGGGCCTCATGGGGCAGGGGGCGCCAGTTGGTGCCACTGGTGTTGCTCAGACCGCAACCTGCGCGCTGTTGCTGGAAGGCCGGTATCACACAGGGCTACAGCCGGATCGCCCGCTGGGTCATGCACTGGCTGATACACATGGCGGGGTGGGTACGACGTGTGCCGTTACCGTTCTGAGCGCGGGGGGTATGACGTGAAACGCGGCATGGAGTTGGAGTACACACTTGGTGAAGGCTGGCTGTCCCCCTGGCTGGACGGGCTGCGCGAGGGTAGGGCGATCGGCTCCTCCTGTTCTGCTTGTGATGATGTCCAGTTCCCACCCTTACGGGTGTGCCCGAATTGCCGTACGCTATCGGATGGATGGAA
>CAYGQZ010000411.1:0-2944 GCA_964352055.1 uncultured Rhodobacterales bacterium | reverse complement strand
TTTCCTGAGGCTTTTCCAACTGCATCAGTTCCAGCAGCGTTGGCGCCAGATCTCCGAGCTTGCCGGACACCAGCGTGCCTTCGGTGCCGACCAGCGCCACCGGCACAAGATTGGTCGTGTGCGCGGTGTGCGGTGAACCGGTCACAGGGTCTATCATCGTTTCGCAGTTGCCATGATCAGCCGTGACAATCATCGCACCGCCCGCCGCCTCAAGCGCTGGCAGAACGCGCGCCAGCCCCGCATCGACGGCTTCGCAGGCGGCTATGGCCGCATCCAGGTCGCCAGTATGGCCCACCATGTCCGGGTTGGCATAGTTGACCACGATCAGATCGTAGCCTTCTGCGATGGCGGCCACGAATTTGTCTGTCACTTCAACCGACGACATCTCGGGTTGCATGTCATAGGTCGCCACGGATGGGGATTTCGGCATGGCGCGGTCTTCACCCGGTTCGGGTTTTTCCTCACCACCGTTCAGGAAGAAGGTGACGTGGGGGTATTTCTCGGTCTCGGCCAGGCGGAACTGGCGCAAGCCCGCCTTTGCAACCCAGGCACCCAGAGTGTTGACGATTTCCGGCTTGGGATAGGCCGTTGTCATATAGGCCCCATGCGCCTCGGAGTAGTCTGCCATCCCCAGCAGCCCCGCCCACTCAGGACGGCCTGTCACGTCAAACGCATCAAATTCCGGATCACCAAGTGCCGCCATGATCTCTCGGGCCCGGTCAGCCCTGAAATTGAGACAGAACACCCCGTCACCGTTTTTGGCCCCCTTGTATCCATCCATGACCGTTGCCGGAATGAACTCATCTGTCTTGCCGTCCTCATAGGCGGCCTCGATTGCATCGAGTGCCGTGTTCGCGATAACGCCATCGGCCCGGACCATGGCGGCATATGCCTTTTCAACCCGATCCCAGCGGTTGTCCCGATCAAGTGCGTAATACCGTCCGATCAGCGTGCAGACCCGCGCACCGGACGGCAAAGCGTCGTTCAGGGTCTTGAGGTAGGTTTCCGCCGATTTCGGGGCCACGTCCCGGCCATCGGTGATGGCATGAATAAAGACCTGAAGTCCCGCATCCGTGCAGGCCTTGGCCGCTGCGATCAAATGGTTGAGGTGACCATGCACACCCCCGTCGGACATCACGCCCATCAGATGGGCGCGTCCGCCCGCTTCCCTGATAGAGGTCATCCATTCGGTCAATGCCGCATTCCGGAAAAAACTGCCCTCTTCGATGGCCAGATCAATCTGCCCAAGGTCCATCGCCACGACGCGGCCGGCGCCGATGTTGGTGTGCCCAACCTCGGAATTGCCCATTTGCCCGCGCGGCAGGCCAACATCCGGGCCATGGGTGATCAGCGTCGCGTTCGGACAGGTTGCCATGATGTGGTCGAATGTGGGTGTGTGGGCCAGCGCTGGTGCATTGCCGGTCGTGTCATCACGCAGGCCCCATCCATCGAGGATGCACAAGACAACAGGTTTGGGAGCGGGCATATGCCAATGTCCTCTGTTTGCGACGTTCGTCTGCCTTCTAACCTGCTCGCGCGCCCTTGGAAAGAACGGTTGCCCAAAGGGTATCGCAGGCTAGTGTGTATCACCTAATGGAGGACAAGAAATGGGCGAACATATGCTGGTGCATCTGAATGTCGTGCGCCCTCTTGGGCCGTTCAACGCGACGCAGGGAAATGCGGTTTATTTCTTTACTCAATTGCCAAAGGTTTTCGCCGCCGCGAAAGACGATGGCGATATGTTCTGGCACACTCACGGCGCGCGCCTGCCGGACGGCGGGTATCTGGATCTGGCGCAAGTGGCTGCGCGAAAAACCGAAGCAACGGAGGAGAATTTTCACATCATGACCATGGCAGGGTGGCGTGATCTGGAGGCGCTGCAAAGGTTTGCCTACCGCGAGCCGTTGCACGCCGAAGGCATTCGCAAGCTCAAAGGCTGGGTCGATCGATCCGAAGGACCGACACTGGCGCTCTGGTGGGCCCCGCGCGGAACACGGGTGTCGCTGGAAGAGGCCTGGGGCAAACTGACGAGATTACGGCGGGACGGTCC
The DNA here is from genome assembly GCA_964352055.1 of uncultured Rhodobacterales bacterium. Classification (GTDB taxonomy): domain Bacteria; phylum Pseudomonadota; class Alphaproteobacteria; order Rhodobacterales; family Rhodobacteraceae; genus Tateyamaria. The sequence goes on along the minus strand of CAYGQZ010000411.1, from coordinate 894 downwards.
CTCTGATCTGGTCTTTACGCCCCGCACACCCGTTGCAGCGCCCGTCTGAGGTTCGGACCCGAAGGTCGCCTCTTGCGCTCAATCGGGAAAATTCAGCCAGAACAGACAATGGGTTATCTGCGAAACTGACGAAATGAGGGCAACAAACCGATACAGCTTTCGCAAGGTAACACTGGCTGACCTCGATTTGCTCAGGGGATGGCAGTCCAACCCGCATGTTCGTGAATGGTGGGGGTCAGATATGGCCTATGATGCAGCGGACCTTGCCGACACAAGAGTTGCGCGCTGGATCGTCTGTCTTGCCGGACGGCCCTTTGCCTTCATGCAGGACTACACGGTCCATGGTTGGGAAGATCATCACTTTGCCCATCTTCCCAATGGCTCGCGCGGCATTGACCAATACATCGGGGATTCCGGAATGGTCGGTATCGGGCACGGATCGGCATTTATCAGAACAAGAATGCAGGCGCTGTTTTTGGCGGGCGCACCCGTCATTGCCACCGATCCGCACCCGGACAATGACAGGGCCATAGCGGTCTACAAGAAGCTGGGTTTTGAGCCGTTTGGCCCGCCTCGGGAAACACAATGGGGCGTGATATTGCCGATGCTTGCCAGGAACGTGTTGGGGACGGAAAACGGCCACAACGTCCCAATTCAGTGAACTTTCGGTCGTTCCCTTCCGGCTAGGCGCATCGTGCGCATAGCAGACTCTGGACTTGCGGGCGATAAACTGAGCATCGCAGCCGCCCGGTCAATCCGGGTTGCCCCGGGTATAGCTGAATTTCGACAGGTCCGGGGCCTGACGATCCGGCGTGTCCAACGTTGGCGTTTTCGCCCCCGGCGTCAGGATGTGCCGCAGCAAGGCCACCGGATGCGCCCTGAGCGTGAGGCGGG
>CAYGQZ010000410.1:0-2946 GCA_964352055.1 uncultured Rhodobacterales bacterium | reverse complement strand
CCGCCCGACACCCCGGCCCCCTTGTGCATGGCATCGACCGTCTCATCGACCGCCGCCAGAATGTCCGACGCGCGGATGTCCGAGGGCGAGCGCGCCAGACGGTAGCCACCCCCCGGCCCGCGCACGGAGGTCACCAGGTTGGCCCGGCGCAATTTGACAAACAACTGCTCAAGATAGGGCAGCGAAATATCCTGCCGCGCGGCAATGTCGCCGAGGCTGACAAGGCTGCCTTCCGGCTGCAACGCAATGTCGCTCAGGGCCACCATCGCGTATCTTCCCTTGGTCGAGAGTTTCATCGCTACACGCTCCCAATTGACGTCGCAGCCCAGACGCCATACATCCCATGCCAAACAGGTCAAAGCACCTGAACGACCACGACAGGCGACAAACCTGACCAAAAACCCACGAACGCATTCTTTTGATGCGTTGTTTAGAACAGTTCTAAGGTGTCCGATCAATTTCGTCAAGAAATCGGGCCTGACAAAATTGAAGACGCGCGAGGACATATACACGCATGCCCGAGGTCATTTTTCCCGGACCCGAAGGCCGCCTCGAAGGCCGCTATCACCCGCAAAAAGAACGTGACGCCCCGATTGCCATTGTGCTGCATCCCCACCCCCAGTTTGGTGGCACGATGAATCACAAGGTGGTGCACCGGTTGCACTACGCGTTCTACAACATGGGGTTCACCGTGTTGCGGTTCAATTTCCGTGGCGTGGGGCGCAGTCAGGGCGAATATGATCAGGGGATCGGAGAGCTGAGCGATGCGGCCTCAGCACTTGATTACCTGCAATCGATGAACAACAATTCCAAGCATTGCTGGGTTGCGGGCTTTTCCTTCGGGGCGTGGATCGGCATGCAGCTTTTGATGCGCAGGCCCGAGATCACCGGGTTTATCTCGGTTGCTCCGCCCGCCAACATGTACGACTTTTCGTTTCTGGCGCCCTGCCCCTCGTCCGGTCTGGTGATCAATGGCACCGCCGACCGGGTGGCACCGCCTGCTGACACCGAAACACTGGTCAGCAAGCTGCACGAACAAAAGGGCATCACGATCACCCATACCCAGATCCCGGGTGCCGGGCACTTCTTTGAAGATCCGTATATGGACACGCTGATCGAACACACCAATGAATACGTCAAACGGCGGCTGACAGAGACCACGCGCTGATGAGTGATGCCGTCGTCATCGAGATGGCAAACAATCTGGCCGAAGAGTGCCTTGCGGTGCAAAGCGAGGTCGGCGATGACCGATTGTTCATGAAAGTCGGCGATGTGCTGGGCGCATCGTCGCAAACCCTCGAAGAGGCGTTTCTGACTGCCGTTCGCACCCGTATGGCCAATGACGCGGCGCGGCGCTTTCTTGCGCAACGGCTCAAGGCGCATCGCGCGGCTCAGTCCGACACGTGACACGTCTGGACCAACAGATCGCCTTTCTGAATGAGGCGGACAAGCTCAAATCCGTTCTGCGCGCCACCACCCTCGCCGATGCCAGCCGCGCCGAAAACAGCGCCGAGCATTCCTGGCACCTGACGCTGTATGCGCTGGTGCTGGCGGATCAGGCGGGCCCCGATGTCGACATCGACCGGGTGATCAAGATGCTGATCCTGCACGATCTGGTCGAGATTGACGCCGGCGACAATCCGATCTTTGGTGATCTGGACCACGCCGCGATCGCAGCGCAGGAACAGATCGCGGCAGATCGCATCTTTGGCCTGCTGCCCGCTGACATTGCCCAAAACCTCCGCCCCATCTGGGAAGAGTTCGAGGCCGCCGAAACCCCCACCGCCCTGTTTGCCAAGGCGCTCGACCGGTTTCAGCCACCAATGCAGAACCTTGTGTCCGGTGGCGGCAGTTGGACGGAATATAACGTGACCGAAGACACAATTGCCGCCCGCGTCGGAACCAAGATCGAGCGCGGTGCGCCTGGATTGTGGGAGTATGCCAGAGCCCGGATTTCAGCCTTTTTCGCTCAAAGCCGAGCCTAGCCCTTGATCACCGGGCTTTGCCCTGCATGATGCGACCGCATCCGTCAGCACAAAACCCTGCATACCATTGCATACCGTCTTTCCAAAGTGCCGCACCAAGAGTACATCAGCCCCAGCGCAGCCTCATCAAAGGACCCCCTCATGACCAAGATCAAGGTGGAAAACCCGATTGTCGAAATGGATGGCGATGAAATGACCCGGATCATCTGGGACTTCATCAAGACCAAGCTGATCACCCCCTATCTGGATATTGATCTGCTCTACTACGATCTGGGGATGGAATCCCGCGACGCGACCGACGATCAGATCACCATCGATGCCGCCGAAAAGACCAAGGAAATCGGTGTCGCCGTGAAATGCGCCACGATCACGCCGGATGAGGCCCGCGTCGAAGAATTCGGTCTGAAAAAGATGTGGCGCAGCCCCAACGGGACGATCCGCAACATTCTCGGCGGCGTGGTCTTTCGCCAACCGATCATCTGCAAGAACGTCCCGCGCCTTGTCCCCGGCTGGACCCGGCCGATCGTGATCGGGCGCCACGCCTTTGGCGACCAGTACAAGGCCACGGACATGAAATTTCCCGGCCCGGGCAAGCTGACGATGAAATTCGTGGGCGAAGACGGCACTGTGGATGAGCGCGAAGTGTTTGACGCGCCCTCGGCCGGGGTCTTCATGGGCATGTACAATCTGGATGCCTCGATCCGCGATTTCGCCCGCGCCTCGTTCAATTACGGGCTGAACCTTGGCTGGCCGGTGTATCTGTCGACCAAGAACACGATCCTGAAACAATATGACGGGCGCTTTCTTGAACTCTTTCAGGAAATCTTTGACGCTGAATTCAAACAGGCCTTTGACGCCAAGGGCATCGAATACCAGCATCGTCTGATCGACGACATGGTGGCCTGTGCGATGAAATGGAACGGCGGATTTGTCTGGGCCTGCAAGAACTACGACGGCGATG
>CAYGQZ010000409.1:0-2947 GCA_964352055.1 uncultured Rhodobacterales bacterium | reverse complement strand
TGCCGCCGGGCCGGGATTCCGGCGTTGACCGGTTTGTCCAAAACCCTCAGGAACAACCCAAAAGGCAACACCACAAGAACAAAGGCGGCGGCGTTTACGGTGTCGGAGGGCCAATTAGGCGCCCGGGCAGGAACTCGACTGGCGAGTAGCGGCTGATCTCATCGCGAAACCGGTCGCAAAAATGGCTCGCTTGTTCTCCCGACTGGCGCTCGAAAGGCAAATCATCCGGTAACTTTGACCGGTCGAAGTCGAGCCCGAAATGTGCCATAGAACGCTCCATATGACCCGCGACGTCATCGATAAAATCCTCGTAGTAGATCAAAGGCGCGTCTGGGTCGTTGGCAGACAGGAATTCTGCCCACAGTTTCTCGAACATGATGAAATGCATGAAATAATGATGGATCTCTGCGAAATTGTAGGCGGCTGAACCGCCCCGATCTCTGGTCATTTGCAACGATGACCAAACGTTGCTGTGCCGCGCCATATGGAAAGAGACCGCTTGGGCCACCTTGTCCCGGCGCGCCACGTGCACAAAACGCGCGCTTGGAAAGACCTCACGGAAAGTGGCGACGCCGCCTGCGGTGTTGGTGCTCAAGACGCGGGTGAGATTGTTTCGGTGGGGCCACATGAGCTTGGCAGCCATGCGCCCGAACCGAACTGGCCCGAGCGCTGCCAGCACGGCCTGGCGCAGCGGCTCGTTTTGCATGACGTGCCAGGTTGGAACGGTGTTGAACGACTCTCGTTGAAACGGAAGCCCCGTTTGCAGTTCCAACAGTCGCCCGATCAGTGTTGATCCCGTCCGAAAATCGCTTGCCAGGAAAAGCGCGGTTTCGATTCCCTTTTCCCGTACGGCCTCACGGAAAATATCTGCGGTGGGGGAGGTAGCCATAGACGGTTCCTAACACATATTTCGGGTCCGGGTCGCATGCCATTGGGCGCTGCGCAATGCCTCGAACCTCAAACTCAAACTCAAACTCAAAACGAGCCCAACGTCTTAAAATAGAAAGAAGTTTTTTTAACGCTCATTCGTGTTCTGCCTTCAGGAAGACCAGCCCGGACTGAGCAAAGAAACTGTCGGCCCGTTCGCGGCGCGCAATATCGCGCAGAACGTCGATTTCAATGGTAGGTCGATAGCCATACTTGCCGAACTTCTCAACCCAATACTCCGGGGGCTGCAAATTCACATGGTGGTGGCCTTTCTGGCCAGGCAGCGCGTGGGTCATCACGACCACCGGAGCGTTTGTCATTGTTACCATTAAGTGGTCGAGGTACTCTTCGGCGATATGTTCCACCACCTCGGCGCAAAATACCAAGTCACAGGGGTAGATGTAGGGTCCGGACTTGAGATCATGAAGAGCGATGGGGTGCACCGCTCGCTCTATATTCCTTCGAAGTCCATCAAACCCGTGGGCGATAATACCCCGTCGCGCAAAGAAGGCTGCGGCATGCGCCTCTCCTGCGCCGACGTCGAGCATTGTGCGAGGCGCAAATCGATCGATAAGCGCTTTCCATAAGGCCGGCGTAATGGTTTTGCCATCACCGTGGCGAAGATTGCCTCCGAGGTCACGTGCGCCTTCGTCAACAACAAAAAAGTCCTTCCATGTACCTTGAATGATTGTGCCCTCCCGGTTTTCTGTGTCGGGCGGACTGGGATCGGCTTTGGGCCAAAAGGGATAATCTGCCGGAACCGACATAAGATTCAGAATGGCCAGTTGGCGACTGTCTTTGAATCGCACTGACCGATCACAAAATGCGGTTAGTTCCGCATTTTCCTGCAGGACGCCGCTATATGCAGTGTACTGTCTGGCGCCCATGAAATGTTCCGCGCGCTGGGTTTCCGATTCAGCGCTGTCTTTAAAGTCCTGCAAAAACTTGAAGTGAAGCAAGAGCCCGGTTGCCTCCGCCAGTTTGGCGCCTTCCAATTGGTGGGTTGATGCTGTCAGGGCGAAATCCGACTGCCATTTCATGAGCGGTATCTTGGAGAGCACGGGCGAAGGGTAGTCCCTGTCATACCCGTCCCAGAAGAGCCGTTTGCGTGGACCGCCTCTATGAATCACTTCCAGATTGGGGGCGATGCGGTGGGTGCTGTAACCTGTGCTGTCGAACCAGGGACAGGATTCGAGCAGCGATCCGCCCGGCTGGTATCCTATACCGCCAATAGACCCTTGCGGGTACATATCGAGCATGGGGGCTGCCACGGCGTTGGCCCCGCTTCGCGCTACCCAACTAACAAACTCCGCCAAAGATGTGTTTTCAAACCCGGGAAAAACAAAGAGTTCGTCGGCGTCCAGGACCAGCGTCCAATGACCGATCGCGATCTCAGCAAGCACCGCATTCAGCCAATCGATGCCACAACTGCTCTCCGAGTAAGGCTCTGTGGTATGGTAAAGTTGCACGTCATCCTGAGCGCTCAGCAATTCGGCCGTTCCATCGTCTGAACCGTTGTCGATCATGAAGAAGGCGGACACGCCGAGCTTTCTATGATGGGCGAGAAAGCCTGGGAGGCGTAAGGACTCATTCCTAACGCACGCCAAAAGGATGATCGCGTCCGAAGATATGTTCGGACCGTCTTTTATACACTCGAGGTTTTCCATCCGTCGTTCTATTCCGTCTCATATCCAAGGTCTGAGAGTAGCTGAGTTGGGCGCTCGCCAAAGTGTCTGAGTGCCTCCATCGGCCTACGGCGTGCCATAGTCCGGTTCGGATCAACAAAAGATGGCACCCGCGCGAGCCATGAAGGATCTTCAGACAATTTCGCGAATTCCGCAATCCGAGTCAGTTCAAGTTCGGGCTTCGCAAGGACCGCTTCATGCCGCACTTCAAGGTAGCTGCCGGGCTGAAGGCGTGTGGCTTCATCACGGATGCGCACCAGCCTATCGTGCCACAAATTTGCAAAATGGCTCATCTCTGCTTCGGGAAAAGGTGTTTCGGGCGGCTGATAGTCAAC
>CAYGQZ010000408.1:1847-2966 GCA_964352055.1 uncultured Rhodobacterales bacterium | reverse complement strand
ATTCAGGATCGCGGCTATGTGCGCAAGGACCGCAACCGCCTGATTCCCGAAGACAAGGGCCGTCTCGTCATTGCATTCCTTGAGAACTATTTCCGCCGCTATGTGGGCTATGATTTTACTGCCGACCTCGAGGCACAACTGGATGACGTGAGTGCCGGTGACCGAGACTATAAGGACGTACTGGGCCGCTTCTGGAAGGATTTCAGTGCCGCCATCGCCGAGACGTCCGAGTTGCGGATCACCGAGGTGTTGGAAAAAATCAACGAGGTGCTGGAACCGCATCTGTTTCCCGCCAATGAGGATGGCACGGACCCCCGGCTTTGCCCCAATTGCGGCGCGGGTCGGCTCAGCATGCGCACAGCCCGCTCTGGCGGCGCGTTCATTGGCTGTTCAAACTATCCCGAGTGCCGCTATACCCGCGCCTTCGGCCCTCCGGGCGCTGAAGACGACAGCGGCATCCCGCCCGAAGGCAAGCTGCTGGGCGAGGACGCGGGCGACAAGATCTATGCGTTCAAGGGCCGCTTTGGCCCTTATGTTCAGCGGGGCGAGGTCACCGACGACAACAAGAAACCGCCGCGTCAATCCATTCCCAAGGAATGGCCCCCCACAGAGGTGGATCTGGAACAGGCCCTGCGCCTGCTCAGCCTGCCGCGTGAAATCGGACCGCACCCCGAAGACGGAATCATGGTCTGGGCCAATATCGGGCGCTATGGCCCATATCTGAAACACGCCGAATCAACGTCGCACCGGGGCGGCACAAATGCCAACCTGGAAAGTATCGAGGAAGTGTTCACCGTCGGTATGAACCGCGCTGTGCAATTGCTTGCCGAAAAAGTGGCCAGTCGGGGTGGGCGCGGAACACCGGCTGTCCCCCTGCGCGAGTTGGGCGAACATCCGGATGAGGGCGGTCCCGTCAACATCATGAAGGGGAAATACGGGCCCTATGTGAAATGGGGCAAGGTCAACGCCACCATCCCCAAAGGCACGGAACCCGATGACGTGACAATGGAAATGGCGATGCAACTGATCCTTGAAAGGGCACCGGCCAAGAAAAAGCCGCGCAAGGCGCCCGCCAAGAAAACCGCTGCCCGGAAAAAGCCCGCGGACAAGAAATCCTGA
>CAYGQZ010000408.1:0-1747 GCA_964352055.1 uncultured Rhodobacterales bacterium | reverse complement strand
GGCAAAATCTGCATTGCCGAGGTCGAAGAAATCGTACCCACCGGCAGTCTTGACCCGGACAGCATTCACCTGCCCGGGATCTACGTCCATCGCCTGATCCAGGGCGACCATGAGAAACGGATCGAACAGCGTACCACCCGAGCAGCTTAGAGGTGTCAGCGATGACAGAGACTCTCCAGCAAACACTGCTTCAGGATACGACATTTGAAAACTTTGGCCGGGCCAAGGTGGCAATGGTCGTGAGCGACCCGCAGCTTGAAGACAATCCGATCATCTATGTGAACCACGCCTTTACCCAGCTGACCGGCTATGCGCGCAGTATGGCTTTGGGGCGCAACTGCCGGTTTCTGCAGGGCGAAGATACCAGCAAGGCAGCCGTGGACCGGCTCCGCGAAGCTGTTCAGGCGCAGGAACCGGTCAGCGTGGACCTGCTGAACTATCGCGCCAACGGCGAGCCGTTCATGAACCGTCTGCTTGTCACCCCGCTCAGCGACGAAAACGGCAATCTGCGGTACTACGTCGGTATTCAGAAGGAACTGAACGGCAATCACCGCGACGAAGACGCCGAGCACATCAACAAGCAACTGTCAGAAGTACAGGATCGCGTAGAAGCCGACATGTCGATGATCATCGGCATGGTGCGACACCAGACGAACCAGTCCATGCAACCGGTTGAATATGCTGCCTTGAGCAGGCGGATTGAAACGCTGCAACTGCTCTATCAGGAAATGAAGCTAGCGGATAAGCACTCGAATTACGATTCGATCCACATGGGCAGCTATATTTCGCGGCTCGCCTGTGCCATCGGGCATATCTACGGGCGCTCCGGAGTGCGCCTCAACCTGCAACTTGAGCCTATTGATACGCCCATCGAGATTGCATCGCGCGTTGGCCTTGTGGTCTCGGAACTGTTGGTGAACGCCTTCGAACATGCCTTTGACCGGATCGAAACCGGTCTGGTTGAGGTCCGCATGTCTCAACTCAGCGGCGGGGGCCTGCGTCTGACCGTGTCCGATGACGGCCTCGGCATTCCTTCGACCATGCAGTGGCCCAGCCCGACGACGGTTGGCGGTCGCATGGTGACGGGCTTGATCGAGGGCCTCGAAGGCACAATGCAGCTTGGACGCGGTGCGGCAGGCAGTTATATCACGATTGACGTGCCTGCGGGCGCCACGCTTATCAAATAGGAAATACACAACATGCCTTGGGACCGAAACCAGATGGCGGCGCGCGCCGCGCAAGAGCTTGAAGACGGCTGGTATGTCAACCTCGGTATCGGCATTCCGACACTTGTGTCCAACTACATCCCCGAGGGGATCGAGGTGACACTGCAATCCGAAAACGGCATGCTTGGCATGGGCCCCTTTCCGATTGAAGGCACCGAAGATGCAGATCTGATCAATGCCGGCAAGCAAACGATTACCGAACTGCCCCAAACGGCCTATTTCGACAGCGCCCAAAGCTTTGGCATGATTCGGGGCGGCAAGATTGCAATGGCGATCCTGGGTGCAATGGAAGTGGCCGAGAATGGTGACCTTGCCAACTGGATGATCCCCGGCAAGCTGGTCAAGGGCATGGGTGGCGCGATGGATCTGGTGGCTGGTGTTGGCCGAGTCGTTGTTGTGATGGATCACACGAACAAACATGGTGAAAGCAAGGTGCTCAAGGCCTGCACATTGCCCCTGACCGGTGCAGGCGTTGTTGATCGCATCATCACAAATCTTGGTGTTCTCGACGTCACGGAGAA
>CAYGQZ010000407.1:1587-2977 GCA_964352055.1 uncultured Rhodobacterales bacterium | reverse complement strand
GTTGAAAGGGCTGCCCGCGCCTCGATGAAAGTTCAGGTCGCGGCCATGGTGGCGTTCTGGAACGCGGGCGTGCCGACATTGGATTACGGCAACAACATCCGGCAGGTGGCGCAGGAGGAAGGGCTTGAGAACGCCTTTGCATTCCCCGGTTTCGTGCCCGCCTATATTCGCCCGCTGTTTTGCCGGGGCATCGGCCCGTTTCGCTGGTGCGCCCTGTCCGGCGACCCCGAGGACATCTACAAGACCGACGCCAAGGTGAAAGAACTGATCGACGATCCGCATCTGCACAACTGGCTGGACATGGCGCGCGAACGGATCGCGTTTCAGGGCCTGCCCGCCCGGATTTGCTGGGTCGGGCTGGGATTGCGGGACAAGCTGGGTCTGGCATTCAACGAGATGGTGCGCACGGGCGAGCTGTCTGCGCCAGTGGTGATCGGGCGCGATCATCTTGACAGTGGATCGGTGGCCTCTCCCAATCGCGAAACCGAAGCCATGAAGGACGGCTCGGACGCCGTGTCGGACTGGCCCTTGCTGAATGCGATGCTGAATGTGGCCAGTGGCGCAACCTGGGTTTCGCTGCATCACGGGGGCGGCGTGGGGATGGGCTTTTCCCAGCACTCCGGCATGGTCATCTGTTGCGATGGCAGTCATGACGCGGACAGACGGATCGCGAATGTGCTCTGGAATGACCCTGCAACGGGCGTGATGCGCCATGCGGATGCCGGATATGAGGTCGCTTTGGATTGCGCGCGGGAACACGGGTTGAACCTGCCCGGCATTCTGGGCCGGCATGGGCGCTGAACACCACCTGAAAACGCCGCAAAGCATCGCAATACCCGAAGGTTCATCGGAACCGCGCATTCGCCATTTGGGCATCGTCGGACCGGGCACTATATGCCCTACAGGACGCCAACTGGATCAACGCGACAATGCAAAACGACAAGACTGTGATGGAAGAGGCCCGAAACACGGTCAATTCCAGCGATCCCTATCAGCGGGAACGCCAGACCTTCCCCGTGCTTGACGCGGATCAGGTCCAGCGCCTTCAGGCCTATGGAACCGTTCAGGATTTGGAGCAGGGGACTGTCGTGTTCAAGCGCGGGCAGCGCGGTGTTGATTTCTTTCTTATCCTGTCCGGGTCCATCGAAATCACCGACAGCACGCCTGACGGCGACGAGATTGTCGTGACAACCCATGGACCCCACCAATTTACCGGCGAGCTTGATCTGTTCAACAGGCGGAAAATCCTTGTTGGCGGCCGCACGGGCGAAGACAGCACCGTTGTGCGTCTGACTCGTGACCAGTTTCGCCTCATGTCCAGCACGGAACAGGACATAGGCGAGATCATCATGCGCGCCTTTATTCTGCGCCGGACGGCCTTCATTGTTCA
>CAYGQZ010000407.1:0-1487 GCA_964352055.1 uncultured Rhodobacterales bacterium | reverse complement strand
GGGGCCGGTCCGGCCGGGCTCTCGGCCTGCGTTTACGGTGCATCCGAAGCACTGGATACCATCGTGATCGAGGCGGAAGCCCCCGGTGGTCAGGCGGGGACCAGTTCCAAGATCGAGAATTATCTGGGCTTTCCAACCGGCATTTCCGGTCAGGCGCTGGCTGGCCGCGCATGGATACAAGGGCAGAAGTTCGGCGCAACCTTCGCCATTGCGCGCGGCGCAACCGGCATCTCGCCGGACAAAGATGCGTTCAAACTGACAGTCGAGGGCGGCAGCGAAGTCCGCGCGCGCGCCGTGATCCTGGCCTGCGGGGCGACCTACCGAAAACTCGATCTGGCGAATTACGAAAAGTTCGAAGGCCAGGGCATTCATTACGCGGCAACCGCACTCGAGGCGCAGTTTTGCAAAGGCACCGAGGTCGCCGTCATCGGCGGCGGAAATTCCGCCGGGCAAGCCGCTGTTTTCCTGTCGCAGCATGCACGCCACGTTCATGTGCTGGTGCGCAGCGATGGTCTTGCCGACAGCATGTCCGACTATCTGGTCAGCCGGATCGAACAGTCGTCCAGAATTACCCTGCACACCCATACAGAATTGTCCGCTCTGCAAGGTGGTCGCACGCTGGAACAGGTGCATTTCAGGGACAACAGGACCGGACAAGAACACATCAAGTACGTGGCCCACATTTTCGTCATGATCGGCGCGGTCCCCAACACGCAATGGACAGGCGCGTGCATTGCGTTGGATGACAAGGGCTTTGTCAAAACAGGTGTCGAGACGCAATCGGGCCAGGTTTCACCCTTTGAGACATCCGTGCCCGGTATTTTCGCCGTCGGTGATGTGCGATCCGGTTCGGTGAAACGCGTGGCGTCCGGCGTTGGTGAGGGATCGGTGTGCATCAGTCATGTCCATCGGTTTCTGGCCGAAAACGCCTGACACACCCCACCTCGGTGCTGCCCCTAAAGATCGATATCGGCAGCCTTTTCCATCAGGCTTTGAGACCCTTCCGTACCATCAATCTGGGGTCTGTTGTCGTCCATCTCGGCCACTTCATGCAACAGCGCCAGGTCCAGTGACCAAACGATCAGATGCACCTGCCCTTGCTGGTCTGCGCCGACCATTGCCCACACGGCTGGGGCGCAAGTCTCGTAGATCATTTGCTCTGCACCATTGTATTGCAACTGCGGACCCCTGAACCTTGCCACCATATTTCGCAAAAGTTGTGCATTCGGATCCTGATTTAAAGCCGTCAGGTCTGCTTTCAGTTGGTCCCGCATTTGCGGCATGCATCCGGCACGAACACCCCAGGTGAGGACTTGCGCGGGGCGCGGGCCGTAAAGCCCCTGATCTTCGGATGTTTCGGGGTTGGCACCGTATTTTCGCAAGAGCGCGCCAACAAGGGCATCGGTAGTTACCGTATCGGGTTGAAATACCCTGTGGCTGGCCACGGCGAGAACACGATCAGGGTCCCGGTCAGGTTCGCGCAGGAT
>CAYGQZ010000406.1:0-2984 GCA_964352055.1 uncultured Rhodobacterales bacterium | reverse complement strand
ACCAAAGCGTTATGAGCGCTCTGCTCTAACCAATTGAGCTACAGGCCCGCCATGGGGTGATTGCTATGCGCGCGCGTACCAATCGTCAAGACGCGTTGCGCGCATGCAGCCAATGGTCTAGCAGATGCGCAATCAATTGCGGGGGCAGATATGACAGCTGGCAAGAACGGCATGACCTATGCACAGGCGGGCGTGGACATCGATGCGGGCAATGCGCTGGTGGATCGGATCAAACCGGCGGCCGCTGCGACCACACGGCCGGGTGTTGCCTCGGGTCTGGGTGGTTTCGGGGGGCTTTTCGATCTCAAGGCGGCGGGGTTCACAGATCCTGTTCTGGTGGCGGCAACGGACGGTGTCGGCACCAAGCTGCGGATTGCAATAGACACCGGGAACGTGGACGGGGTTGGCATCGATCTGGTCGCCATGTGCGTCAACGATCTGGTGTGTCAGGGTGCGGAGCCTCTGTTTTTCCTCGACTATTTTGCGACCGGCAAGCTGGAGCTGGATCAGGCCACCCGGATCATCGAAGGCATTGCCAAGGGCTGCGCCGCATCAGGATGCGCCCTGATTGGTGGGGAAACGGCAGAGATGCCCGGCATGTACCCGGCGGGAGATTTCGATCTGGCCGGGTTCTCTGTTGGTGCGATGGAGCGGGGCACGGCCCTGCCTGCGGGCGTGGCGGACGGCGACGTTTTGTTGGGTCTGGCCTCGGACGGGGTGCATTCCAACGGCTATTCCCTGGTGCGTCGCATTGTCGAGGCGTCCGGTCTTGGCTGGGATGACGCGTGTCCCTGGGGCGACGGAACCCTTGGATCAGAACTTCTGACCCCGACGCGACTTTATGTCAAAGCGGCGCTCGCTGCGATCCGGGCAGGGGGTGTGCACGGCTTTGCCCATATCACGGGCGGCGGTCTGACGGAAAACCTGCCACGTGTATTCCCCGAGGGTTTGGGCGCGGACGTGGATTTAAACGCCTGGACGCTGCCAGCGGTCTTTCAGTGGCTCATGGCGCAGGGCGGGATGGCCGAGGCCGAAATGCTCAAGACCTTCAATGCTGGCATTGGCATGGTCGTTGTGGTCAGCCCTGACGCGGAAGCCCGCGTGACCGCAGCACTGGTTGACGAAGGCCAGATCGTCACGCGGATCGGTTCCGTGACGGCGGGCGTGGGCGTGCGTTATTCCGGGGCGCTTTAGGTGCACAAGCGGGTCGGTATCTTTGTCTCTGGTGGTGGCTCGAACATGCGGGCGCTGGTCGAGGATATGGTTGGCGATCATGCAGCCCGTCCGGCTGTTGTGGTATCGAACAACGCAAGCTCTGGCGGCATTGCCTGGGCCAAGGCGCAGGGTATCCCGACCGAAGTCATAGATCACCGACCTTACGGCGAAGACCGCGCCGGGTTCGAGGCTGCGATCTCGGCGGCGCTGGCCCCGCACGCGCCGGATATTCTGTGTCTGGCCGGTTTCATGCGGGTTCTGACGGCGGGCTTTGTCACGCCTTGGGCGGGCCGGATGCTGAACATCCATCCGTCCTTGTTGCCGCTTTATAAAGGGCTTCGCACCCATGCGCGGGCGCTGGAGGCCGGTGATGCGGAACATGGCTGCACCGTGCATCTGGTGACGGCTGCACTGGATGACGGCCCCATCCTGGGCCAGGCCCGCGTGCCGATCCTGCCCGGCGACACACCGGATCGTCTGGCCGACCGCGTGCTGAAGCAGGAGCACCGTCTTTATCCCGCCGTTCTGCGCCGCTTTGCCGCTGGGGATGCGCGTCTCGTGACACTCTAGTCACTGTCATTGGATTGGTGTAGACCCATGCAACTGGGTGCCGTGCACAACAAAACAACAACAAGAAGCCGCAAATGAAAACCATCACGACAACCGACGCGCTTGCCGCTTACTGCAAAGAGGCGCGCGCACAGCCTTATGTGACTGTCGACACAGAATTCTTGCGGGAACGCACCTATTATTCCAAACTCTGTCTGATCCAGTTAGCGATGCCCGGAACCACGGACGAGAACGCCGTTCTGGTGGATCCCTTGGCAGGCGGCCTGTCACTTGAACCTCTCTATGAGCTGTTTCGCGATACGTCCGTTGTGAAGGTGTTTCACGCCGCGCGTCAGGACCTCGAGATTTTCTATGTCGATGCCGAGGTGTTTCCCGAACCGCTGTTTGACACGCAGGTTGCGGCGATGGTTTGCGGCTTTGGCGAACAGGTTGGATACGAGACGCTGGTACGCAAGATTGCGCGTGCCGGAGTGGATAAATCCTCGCGCTTTACCGATTGGTCGCGGCGGCCGCTGACAGATGCACAAAAGTCCTATGCCATCGCGGACGTTACGCATTTGCGCCAGATTTACGAGTTTCTTTCAGCCAAGCTTGAGGAAACGGGGCGTGCGCGCTGGGTGCGCGAGGAGTTGCAGGTTCTTTTGTCGCCGCAAACCTACTTGATCGCGCCCGACCAAGCCTGGAAACGGGTAAAGACGCGGACCTCGTCCTCGAAGTTTCTGGCGGTGGTGCAGGAGCTGGCCGCCTTTCGCGAAGCGTACGCGCAATCCAAGAACGTTCCCCGCAACCGCGTCTACAAGGACGATGCGCTGGTCGAACTGGCGAGCAACAAGCCCCGCACTTACGAGGATCTTGGCCGTTCACGCCTGCTGTTGCGTGAGGCCCGCAAGGGCGAGATTGCGGATGGGATCCTCAAAGCTGTGACCCGCGGTGTTGATATGGCGCCGGATGACATGCCCAAACCTGATCGCAGCCGCGAGAAAATGCAGGTGAATCCGGCCTTGGCGGATCTTTTGAGGGTTCTTTTGAAGGCCAAGACAGAAAGTGCCGGTGTCGCTGCCAAACTCATCGCCTCAGCGTCTGACCTCGACGCGATTGCGGCAGGGATGCGGGATGTACCGGCCTTGCGCGGTTGGCGCGCCGAGGTGTTTGGTGAAGATGCGTTGCGGCTTTGCGATGGTCGGGTCGCGTTGACGGCT
>CAYGQZ010000405.1:0-2995 GCA_964352055.1 uncultured Rhodobacterales bacterium | reverse complement strand
CGCGAGGCCAAAGCCCCAGGCCAGTGCCACATTCAGCAGCATCGCGGCCCCCTCAAGCGATCTTGGCGTTGTGCAGTTGTCCTTGCGTTTTTTATTCCGCAGATGCAGGGCGGCGTCGCTGACCAGCCAGGGCGCGATTGCATCCCCGAGGGGCGCGCGTTTGACAAAGGGGCCGGCCGCGCCCAACGCATCCCAGAGCCGGATCAGGTAGAGGTGGAAATACCCGTAGATCGCAAAGGTCAGGATGGGGGCTGCGATAAAGAACAGCCGCGTGGGCACCTCGACATCGACCAGCGGCAGTTTGGTGGCGCGGTTCACGCCGTAAAAGTCGATATGCTCGACCCCCATCAGCGTGATGCCCACAAAGACCAGCACACCCAGAAGGGCGAACCATGTGGTGCGGGCATTGGCTGTCAGCGCGTTGATGCGGGTCACTTCGGGGGGCAAATCGGCCATCACATGAACTCGGCTGCAAATGCGTGAACTATGAGCGGGCCGGTCGCGCGGCGTCAAGCCCGTGCAGCTTGGCAAAGGGCAGGGCGGGCGATAAGGAGGCGCGACATGCGGCACGCGAGGGCGAAATGGGCAGATTTTCATTTGATCTGAAGGCGACGGACGGGCGGGCGCGGACGGGTGTCATCTCGACCCCGCGCGGTGATATTCGCACGCCGGCCTTCATGCCCGTGGGTACGGCGGCGACCGTCAAGGCGATGCTGCCCGGATCGGTCCGCGAGACGGGCGCCGATATTCTGCTGGGCAACACCTATCACCTGATGCTGCGCCCGACCGCTGAACGGATTGATGCCCTGGGCGGTTTGCACAGGTTCATGAACTGGGATCGGCCCATTCTGACCGACAGCGGCGGGTTTCAGGTGATGAGCCTTTCGGACCTGCGCAAGCTGACCGAAAACGGCGTGACGTTCAAAAGCCATATTGACGGCTCAAAGCATGAGTTGACGCCCGAGCGGTCGATGGAAATCCAGCGCCTGCTGGGCTCGGACATCGTGATGTGTTTTGACGAATGCCCCGCGCTGCCTGCGGATCGGGACCGGATTGCACAAAGCATGGAGTTGTCGATGCGGTGGGCGCGACGGTCGCGCGAGGCTTTTGGGGATCGGCCCGGTCACGCGCTCTTTGGTATTCAGCAGGGCGGGTTGGAAGAAGACCTGCGTGGCCAGAGCGCCGAGGCCCTGCGCGAGATCGGGTTCGAAGGCTATGCGGTGGGTGGCCTCGCTGTGGGCGAGGGGCAGGAGGCGATGTTTGGCTGTCTGGATTATGCGCCGGAGCAACTGCCCAGCGACAAGCCGCGCTATCTGATGGGCGTGGGCAAACCCGATGACATCGTGGGCGCGGTGGCGCGCGGCATTGATATGATGGATTGTGTCCTGCCTTCGCGATCGGGGCGCACGGGACAAGTCTTTACCCGGCGCGGCGTGCTCAACATCAAGAACGCGCGGCATGCCGATGATCCGCGCCCGTTGGACGAAGATTGCACCTGTCCCGCCTGTCGCAGCTATTCGCGCGCCTATCTGCACCATGTGTTCCGCAGTCAGGAGATCATAAGCTCCATGCTGCTGACCTGGCACAACCTGCAGTATTATCAGGACCTTATGGCGGGCATGCGGGGTGCGATTGCGGCGGGCACCTTTGCGGCCTGGCAGGCAGAGTTCCACGCGGGTCGGGCGCAGGGCGACATCGATCCTTTGTGACAAAAGGTAAGGTATTCCGCCATCGGACCTTAATCATTTTAGGCGTATGCTGCCCTTGTTCCAATACCTTTGGGGGAAGGTTGTTATGCAATTTGCAGTGTTTTCAGTTACCTGGTTCGCCGTGTTGGTTTTGGCGGCATTGGTATTGGCATAAGAAGGGGTCAACGGTGTGCGGTATCGCTCTGGGGGCGATCCGCACGCTGCACGGGCTTCGCCTGATGGTATCCGGATTGAAGTGAGTAAGTGGTTTCAGGCGGGGCTTTGACTGTCACAAAACATATGTGCGCACGTGCGTTTGCGCGTGCGCACATTCCGTTGCTTACCAGCGTCCGCGATTGCACCTCTGTTGCAGATATAGCGTCTGGTGCGGGCAAAACTTCAAAGTATTGTGTTATAAAATTGGGGACAGTTTGCAGGGTCCCATTGCGTCCCGCGCCGCGAGCCGTCATTCTGCACCTTGACAGAGCGGGGCTGCGGACACACTTCTAGACCCTGAAAAGGAGACAGCCACGGTTGCCGATGTCGGGACCAAGTTGTCTTGCCAAATATAAGGAAAAGAGCATGCAAGAGCCACTCAACGCTTCCTATCCGGTATTGCCGCTGCGTGATATTGTGGTGTTTCCCCACATGATCGTGCCGCTGTTCGTGGGCCGCGAAAAATCGGTCCGCGCGCTGGAAGAGGTGATGGCGGATGACAAGCAGATCCTGCTGTCGAGCCAGACCGACCCTGCGGTCGATGACCCCGATACCTCCGGCATCTACAAGGCCGGTGTCCTGGCCAATGTGCTGCAACTGCTGAAATTGCCCGATGGCACCGTCAAGGTGCTGGTCGAGGGTCAGGCGCGGGTGCGCATCACCGAATACCTTGAAAACGAAAGCTTTTTCGAGGCGCGTGCCGAGTATCTGACCGAAATGCCGGGCGATGTGGCCATCACCGAAGCCCTGCTGCGGTCGGTCGGTGCCGAGTTCGAACGCTATTCCAAGGTCAAGAAGAACATTCCCGAAGAGGCGCTGGCCGCTGTCAGCGAAACCACCGAGCCTGCCAAACTGGCGGATCTGGTGGCAGGCCATCTTGGCATCGAGGTTGAACAGAAGCAGGACCTGCTGGAAACGCTGGCCGTGTCCGAGCGTCTTGAGAAAGTCTATGGCCTGATGCAGGGCGAAATGAGCGTTCTGCAGGTCGAGAAAAAGATCAAGACCCGCGTCAAATCCCAGATGGAGCGCACCCAGCGCGAGTACTATCTGAACGAGCAGATGAAGGCCATTCAGAAGGAACTTGGCGATGG
>CAYGQZ010000404.1:0-3009 GCA_964352055.1 uncultured Rhodobacterales bacterium | reverse complement strand
TTCGCCCTGCTGGACGAAGCCAGCTAAGCGCAATGTCCCCGGTTTCGGTCAAGATTTGCGGCCTCAGCCGCCCGGAACATGTGTCTGCGGCGGCCGAGGCGGGCGCGAGCTATGTGGGTCTTGTGTTCTTTGAAAAGTCCCCGCGCAACATCGGTTTTGATGCCGCACGCGGCTTGGCACTGCACGCCCCCGCGGGCCTTGCCAAGGTCGCACTTGTGGTCAACGCAGATAACGAATTTCTCGACGCCTTGACCCAGGCTGTCCCTTTGGACATCTTGCAATTGCACGGGGTCGAGACACCCGAGCGCGTGGCCGAGGTCAAATCCCGCTATGGGCTGCCCGTAATGAAAGCGGTGGGCGTCGCCACGCCAGAAGATCTGCCAGCCCTTGATACCTATGCGCGTGTCGCCGATCAGATTCTGGTTGACGCCAAACCACCCAAGGATGCGGACCTGCCCGGAGGCAACGGGCTTGCCTTCGACTGGCGTCTGATTGCGGATCGGCGCTGGCCCACGCCCTGGATGCTTGCGGGCGGACTGACCCCGGAGAATGTCGGCGAAGCGATCCGCCTGACCGGCGCGCGCCAGGTGGACGTAAGCTCTGGCGTCGAATCCGCGCCGGGCGAAAAGGACACGGACCTGATCCGTGCTTTTGTCGCGGCCGCCAAGGCGGGCGTGCCTGCGTAAAAAGCACGGGTGCCGCATTTACCCCGGTCGCTGTTCGCGATAGATCATCCAGACTGGAAACGCGGAGGCTTGTCCCATGGCAGACGATCTTTTTAACTCCTTCATGAACGGCCCGGACGAGCAGGGACGGTTTGGAGATTTTGGCGGGCGCTTTGTCTCGGAAACGCTGATGCCTTTGATCCTCAGCCTTGAGGAGCAGTATGAGATTGCCAAAACCGATGACAGCTTCTGGGCTGAGATGGACTTCCTTTGGAAGCACTATGTCGGTCGTCCCAGCCCGCTTTACCACGCCGAACGGCTGACCGAGCATCTGGGGGGTGCCAAGGTCTATATGAAGCGCGATGAGTTGAACCACACCGGCGCACACAAGATCAACAACGTGCTGGGCCAGATCATTCTGGCGCGGCGCATGGGCAAGACGCGGATCATTGCCGAAACCGGGGCCGGACAGCACGGTGTCGCCACGGCGACTGTCTGCGCGAAGTTCGGTTTGAAATGTGTCGTTTACATGGGCGCGCATGATGTCGAACGACAGGCCCCGAACGTCTTCCGCATGCGCCTGCTGGGGGCCGAGGTTGTGCCGGTGACCTCGGGACGTGGCACCCTCAAGGACGCCATGAACGACGCGCTGCGCGACTGGGTGACCAACGTCCGCGATACGTTCTATTGCATTGGCACGGTTGCAGGCCCGCACCCCTATCCGGCCATGGTGCGCGATTTTCAGGCGATCATCGGCAAGGAAGTGCGTGAACAGATGGTCGAGGCCGAAGGCCGTTTCCCCGACACCGTGATTGCGGCCATTGGCGGCGGATCGAACGCCATGGGTCTGTTCTATCCTTTCCTCGACGATAAAGAGGTTGGGATCATCGGGGTCGAGGCAGGCGGCAAGGGCGTGAATGCCAAGATGGAGCATTGCGCGTCGCTCACCGGCGGCCGCCCCGGCGTTTTGCACGGCAACCGGACTTATCTGCTGCAGGACGATGACGGCCAGATCCTCGAAGGGTTCTCGATCTCGGCAGGGCTGGACTATCCCGGCATCGGTCCGGAGCATGCGTGGTTGCACGATATCGGGCGGGCACAATACGTTTCGATCACCGATGTCGAAGCGCTGGAGGCTTTCCAGCTGTGCTGCACCCTCGAAGGGATCATTCCCGCCTTGGAGCCCAGCCACGCCCTGGCCCATGTGATGAAGATTGCGCCGGACCTGCCCGCCGATCACATCATCTGCATGAACATGTGTGGGCGTGGCGACAAGGATATCTTTACCGTTGCCCGCGCGCTTGGGTTCGACATGGGCACAACCGCATAGCCTGTTGATGTGAACGGGCGTGCGGTCCGCGCGCCTGTTCAGTCCGCAGCGTGGCTTTGCAGGACCTCCAGCGGCACCACGTCAAGGGCGCGGATGTGCGTGGCGGACAGGCTGACCTTGGGCGCACAGCCCTCGTCATGGGCTTGCAGGAACCGGCCCGCACACAGACACCAGCTGTCGCCGGGTTTCAGACCCGCAAATCTGAATTCCGGACGTGGAGTGCTGAGGTCATTGCCGACATATTTGGAAAACGCCAGAAATTCGGCGGTCATGACGGCGCAGACCGTGTGGCTGCCTTGATCCGCGGCGCAGGTGTTGCAGTGGCCATCGCGGTAAAAGCCGGTCACTGGGTCCATGCCGCAAAGCTCCAATGCGGTTCCAAGGACGTTGACGCTGTCATCTGGTTCCATCTTGTTCCCCTTCGCTGGCCGCCACGATCTGGCGGAACATGTCGATATTCTGCTCTATGATCACCGGTTCACGAAACATTTGATCCGCGGCGGTGCTGACGATGACCATATTGGCCCGCTTGTTGATATAGATGTATTGCCCATAGATGCCACGCCCCATGAACTCACCCGGTTCGGCATCGACGGGCATCCACCACTGATAGCCATATCCCAGCTCTTCGGGTTGTGTTGGGGCACTCGGGGTGGTTGACGCCGCAATCCAGTCGGCCGGGGCCACGCGGTGACCCTGCCACATGCCATCCTGCAACACCATCTGGCCAAAGCGCCCAAAGTCTCGTGTCGTGATGTTCAGCCCACCCAGAACAAAGGCAACGCCTTCCCCGTCGGTGAGGTAATAGGGCGCGCGTTCCATCCCCAACGGTGCGATGACCTTTTCCGCCATCAGATCGGGGATTTCACGCCCGGTGGCACCGCGCGCAACCATGCCAATCACATGCGTGTCGATGGAAGTGTACTGCCAGATGTCACCCGGTTTGGCGAAAGTCTTCTTCAGTCCTTCGGCAAAGGCATCCATTTTGCCGCCAAAGGCCAGAATGCGGCCCAT
>CAYGQZ010000403.1:0-3045 GCA_964352055.1 uncultured Rhodobacterales bacterium | reverse complement strand
CAGACGGAAATGAATCGCGACACAACCTGATCTACTGGCGATACGGCGATTATGTCGGAATTGGCCCCGGTGCCCATGGTCGGATCACCATAAACAGCCATCGACTGGCGATCGAGCAAACGCGGATGCCCACAGCATGGCTGTCCGGAACGTCACGTGAAACGCGCGACATCCTTAGCGGCGCAGAACAGGCCAGTGAGTTTATGCTGATGGGTCTGCGGCTCGTCGAGGGTGTGGACAAAGGTCGGTTTACAAAGCTGGCAGGACAGCCACTTGACGAAACCGCACTGGCAGAACTTGTTTCACTTGGGCTGATCTCAGACACCGAGCATAGAATTACTGTTACTAATCAAGGGTTTATGGTTCTCAATGGTGTTGTGAGAAAGTTACTGGAGGCTTAGCTGCTCAACCGGCGACACAGGTCATCCAATTGTTCCAGTGACGAATAATGCAACGTCATCTGACCTGTTTCGCCGTTGGGCGCATGGTTCAGCACGACCTTCACACCTGTCGCCGCAGACAGGTCCGCCTCAAGTGCACGGGTGTCCGCATCTTTCTCGGATGGCTTGGATGATCCAAATCCACCTGTCCGCTCGTCCCCGGAGCGCGCCGCAGACTTCTTCACAAGGGCTTCTGTCTGCCGGACGGACAAACCACCCGCGATTATTTTTTTGGCCAAAGCTTCAGGATCGACGGCTGTGACCAATGCCCGCGCGTGACCCGAGCTCAGGTCGCCCCTCAAAACATGTTCTTGAATGGACTGCGGCAGATTCAAAAGCCGCAACAAATTGGCAATGTGGCTACGACTTTTGCCCAGTGCTTCGGCAAGCTTTTCCTGGGTATGACCGAACCGATCCATCAACTGTTTAAAGCCCGCCGCCTCTTCGATGGGGTTCAGGTCAGCGCGTTGAATGTTTTCGATGATCGCCACTTCAAGGACTTCTGTATCGGTGAAGTCCCGGATAACCACCGGCAGTTCATGCAATTGCGCCTGTTGCGCTGCGCGCCAGCGACGCTCCCCTGCTACAATCTCAAAACCGTCACCAACGCGACGGACGATCAGTGGCTGCAAGACACCTTTTTCGCGAATAGACGCAACCAAATCATCCAAAGGAGCTGAGTCAAATTGCTTGCGCGGCTGGTCCGGATTAGGCTTGATCCGTTCAATCGGAATCATCTGATCCAGCCCCGAAGCCCTTGCCGCGCTGGACTGCTGTTCGCTCACGTCCGCCATCAACGCGGAAAGCCCGCGCCCCAAACCACGTTTTTTATCGATGCCTGCCATTTCCTACGCCCTCACATCCATATTATTGTCGACCAGCTCTTGCGCCAAATCGCGATATGCCATCGCTCCTTTTGAGGCCGTATCATAATTCAGAACGGGCATTGCAAAGGACGGCGATTCACTGACGCGCACATTGCGCGGAATGCGCGTCTTGAACACAACATCACCCAAGTTGTCCCTTGCATCCTGCTCGACCTGTAACGACAGATTGTTTCGCGCGTCATACATCGTCAAGACAACGCCTTCGATCCGAAGATCGGGGTTGCCGGCTTGCCGAACCTGCCGAATGGTCAACATCAATTGCGACAAGCCTTCCAGGGCAAAGAACTCACTTTGCAAAGGAACGAGAACCGAGTGCGATGCAATCATCGCATTGACCGTCAGCAAGTTGAGAGATGGCGGGCAATCAATCAGTACATAATTGAAGTGAAACGCATCCATTTGCGGTGTGCGCAACGCATTACGCAACAGAAAACTACGCTTTTCGTTCGACATCAGGTCTATGTCGGCCGAGCTCAGATCCACAGTCGCCGGAACAATCGAAATGTTTGGAAACTGTGTTTTCAGAATAACATCCTTCAAATCGACCTCGTCGAGCAACATATCATATGTTGTAAAGGTCCTGTCATCCGTTTCGATGCCAAATCCGGTGGACGCGTTGCCCTGGGGGTCGAGGTCAATAACAAGCACGGCATAGCCCAACTCCGCCAGCCCAGCCGCAAGGTTAACGGCTGTCGTGGTCTTGCCGACACCGCCTTTCTGGTTGGCGATTGAGATAATCTTTGGTCCCTGGGGCCGCGTTGGATCAGACACGTTGAATATCCCTTATTCTCAAGATGGCCGCTTCTGGATTGGTCTTACTTGGTGTGGCCTCACATGAAAACAGCCAGTTTCTGCGCGCGTCTTCTATTTCTGCTTGCCACTTTACACCTTTCATGAAGATCCCCATACCGCCCTCGGAAAGATGCGGCTGGGACAGTTCTATGAGACTGTTCAGATCTGCCAAGGCGCGGGCTGACACGATACTGGCCTTCTGTCCTTCAACTTTATCAATACGTTTAGGAATGACGGTC
The DNA here is from genome assembly GCA_964352055.1 of uncultured Rhodobacterales bacterium. Taxonomy (GTDB): domain Bacteria; phylum Pseudomonadota; class Alphaproteobacteria; order Rhodobacterales; family Rhodobacteraceae; genus Tateyamaria. The sequence goes on along the minus strand of CAYGQZ010000403.1, from coordinate 687 downwards.
AACGAGACGTCCAACTCTCGCGCACATGTTCGCAAAAATGTGGCCTTTCGCTGATCGCTTTCGATCAAGGTCAAATCCAGCACCTCTCCAGCACCTTGTGCAAGAACCGCCAGGACAACGCCTGGCAGACCTCCCCCGCTCCCCAGATCCACCCATTTTCCAGACGCTTTTTGATAAATCTGTGCCGAATCCCAAATGTGCCGATCCGCGATCTCGTCGATTGTGGATTTCGAGATCAGATTTATTTTTTGTGTCCACTTCCTCAGAAGGTTTTTATAGGCATCCAGCTTGTTCAATGTTTCACGTGAAACATCTCCTGAAAACCATCCTGGAGCGTCGATCATGCTGATTTCTTTTCAAGGACCTTTATCCGACCAAGAATGAGCGCGAGCCCGGCCGGAGTCATTCCTTCTATCCGACTAGCTTGCCCAAGATCCGATGGGCGCACCTGTTCCAGTTTGCTTTTCAACTCTGAAGACAGCCCAGAAACGTCGTCATAGCTGAAATCCTGTGGAATCGCGTGCTTTTCGTCCTTCCTGAGCTTTTCAACATCTTTCTTCTGTCGGTCAATGTAGTTCGCGTAAAGGGCATCACGTGACAGTTGTTCTGAAATTTCTGGTGTGATCGCTGATAAAGTCGGGTCGAGCTTTCTAACGTCCTCAAAATCAACATCTGGAAACGCCAGCA
>CAYGQZ010000402.1:0-3045 GCA_964352055.1 uncultured Rhodobacterales bacterium | reverse complement strand
AAGGAAGACCTGTTGGTCGATAAGGTTGATCTGGCAAAGACTTTCGTGTTGCGCCGCATTCTGAATCCAATGGGTACGACGGACGCCATCGAATTCCTGATTTCGAAACTCAAACAGACCAAAACAAACGCGGATTTCTTCGATTCAATGAACACCTGACGTAGCCTTGGGGTAACCAGAATGGATACGATTTTCGCACTTGCCACGGCGCAGGGCAGGGCAGGTGTGGCTGTAATTCGAATCTCTGGCGATCAGGCTTTTGCGGCAGCTCTAGAGGTTTGTGGATCGTTGCCGCCCGGTCGGGACCCTGTTCTAAGAACACTGTCGGATGGTGACGGATCGGTTCTGGATCGGGCACTGGTCCTGAAGTTTCCAGGCCCAGGCAGCTTTACGGGTGAGGACGTTGTCGAATTCCATCTGCATGGAAGTATAGCCGTGGTCGCAGCCGTGCTGAAGACGCTTGGCCATGGCCTTGCGCGGCTTGCAGAACCGGGTGAATTTACGCGCCGCGCCTTGGAAAATAACAAGATGGACCTGGCGCAAGTCGAAGGACTTGCGGATCTCATCGAGGCTGAAACGGAAGCGCAGCGCAAACAAGCCTTGCGGGGAATGGCGGGGGACTTGGGCAATCGCATTGAAAGCTGGCGTTCCCGATTGATTCGTGCAGCTGCTCTTGTTGAAGCAACAATCGATTTCGCTGATGAAGACGTGCCCGTTGATGTAAGCCCTGAAGTGTTGATGCTCCTTGATGCGATCCAAAAAGAACTTCAGAGCGAACTCAACGGCTTTTCCGCAGCCGAACGGATCCGTACGGGATTTGAAGTAGCGATTGTTGGACCGCCAAACGCGGGCAAGTCAACTTTGTTAAACGCGTTGGCCAGACGCGACGCCGCCATCACCTCCCAGACAGCGGGTACAACCCGCGATATTATCGAAGTTCGGATGGACTTGGAGGGCATCCCCGTTACGTTGCTTGATACGGCAGGCCTGCGTGAAGGCCAGGACGAGATTGAAATCCTGGGCATTGAACGCGCAGTGGAGCGGGCGAACCGGGCTGATCTGCGTATCTTCCTGAAAGAGCCGGACGAGATACTACCACTTGAAACGGTGATCGGCGATATCGTCGTTGCGCCAAAAGCTGATCATCGAGTGGATGATGTGCCAGCCGTCTCTGGTATATCGGGTAAGGGTTTGCAAAACCTCATAGATCGGGTGTCACAGGAGTTAAAGCGACGGACATCCGAGGCTGGTTTGATTACCCATGAGCGCCATAATATTGCAATTCGCCAGTCTGTGGCCAACCTTGAGTCGGCGAAAGAACGGGTTGGTTTTGGCCCGGACCATTATGATATTGCTGCAGAGGAGATTCGGTTAGCCATCCGGGCGCTCGAAGCCGTTGTGGGACGCATAGACGTAGAGAACCTGCTGGACGAGATATTCGCTAGCTTCTGCCTTGGCAAATGATGGAGTGTTTCACGTGAAACAATTTGATGTCATCGTGATTGGAGGGGGGCACGCCGGTTGCGAGGCGGCGCACGCTTCCGCGCGCATGGGAACGTCTACAGCGCTGGTGACCATGAAACGCGAAGGTATTGGCGTGATGTCTTGCAACCCCGCGATCGGAGGGTTGGGAAAAGGGCACCTCGTTCGCGAGGTTGACGCCTTGGATGGTGTCATGGGCCGTGTGGCTGATGCGTCAGGTATCCAGTTTCGCCTGTTGAACCGACGCAAGGGTCCGGCAGTGCAGGGGCCAAGGACACAAGCAGATCGGCGCGTCTATCAGCGCGAAATGCAACACATCATGGAGAACACCGAAGGTCTGACCGTTGTTGTCGGTGAGGTTGTAGATTTTCTGATGGATGGAAGTCGCGTTTGCGGTGTTATTTTGGATGACGGGTCTGAAATATCCGCCTCATCAACTGTTTTGACAACCGGTACGTTTCTGCGAGGCATCATCCACATCGGAGATGAGTCCTATTCTGGGGGTCGAATGGGGGATAAAGCATCCTCAAAACTCGCGCAGCGGATTGACAGCTTTTCCTTGCCCTTGGGCCGCTTAAAAACTGGAACGCCGCCTCGATTGGACGGGCGCACGATTTCTTGGGACAAGCTCTCCGTTCAATCGGCAGACGAAGAACCGGTTCTGTTTTCCTTTATGTCAGAAAAAGCATCTTTGCGGCAGGTTGATTGTGGAATCACGCATACAAATGTGCGGACTCACGAGATTATCCGTCGAAACCTCGAAAGATCGGCAATGTATGGCGGGCATATTGACGGCGTCGGACCCAGGTATTGTCCGTCTATTGAAGACAAGATCGTTCGGTTTGCGGATAAAGACTCCCACCAGATTTTCCTCGAACCGGAGGGGCTTGATGATGACACCATTTATCCCAATGGAATTTCCACGTCGCTTCCGCAAGATGTCCAGATAGACTATGTGCGGTCCATCATGGGGCTTGAGGAAGCAGAAATCCTCCAGCCAGGATACGCTATCGAGTACGATTACGTCGATCCGCGTGCTTTGAATGCTGACTTGCGCGTTCGGGCAGTTCCTGGATTGTATTTAGCAGGTCAAATTAACGGCACGACAGGATACGAAGAAGCCGCCGCTCAGGGGCTTGTCGCCGGACTGAACGCTGCCAGGGCGGCAAAATGCGGCGAACCAGTCTATTTCAGGCGAGATACCAGCTACATTGGTGTAATGATCGACGACTTGACAACGCGCGGCGTCACGGAGCCTTACAGAATGTTTACGTCGCGCGCGGAGTTCCGACTTTCTTTGCGAGCTGATAATGCAGATCAGCGGTTGACGGAATGGGGTTCAGAATTGCGATGTGTCGGCGAAGCGCGACAAGCTGCTTTTTCAAAAAAGAAGTCCTTGCTGGACTCAGGTAGGGCGCTTTTGGTCGAAAAAGCGTTCACGCCCAAGCAAATAGTAGAATCCGGTATTCGTATCAATCAAGACGGGACTAAACGTACCGCGTTCCAGCTGCTGGCGTTTCCAGATGTTGATTTTGAGGACGTTAGAAAGCTCGACCCGACTTT
>CAYGQZ010000401.1:0-3089 GCA_964352055.1 uncultured Rhodobacterales bacterium | reverse complement strand
GGATTCTCGAATTCTTGTAAAGACTTGGCTCGGCTGCATCAATGGAAGATCTGTGCCTGCGGCGGGATGAATTGTCGCGCGTCCGAAATAAAGCCGGGCACGCACACGCTTTTTTGTTGCAGTCAACATGTCGCAATGAGCTGATTTTAACCAAACGAGTAATTATTGGTGTTCAATTTGTAACTATAACGCATAATAGCTGCTCCGATCCGCTGGCGATTCGAACAAAAGCGAGCACTTCTTTAAAGAGTTGGCGTGGTTTACGCCTTTGAACGAGTAAAAATATGGCTTCAAACGACAGTACACAGCCGGCCACCGAAACCGATCAGGGTATCGTTGGGTCACCCAACGATGATACGATTACCGGTGGGTTCGGCTCAGACTCAATCGGTACCGGTCTTGGCGATGACGTATTGTCGGGCGACGGTCCGGTTGAGGGCGCTTGGCACTACGAGGCCTTTGACCGAAATTTCAGTTCATCGCCCGGGCAAGCTTTTGACATCGAAAGTGGCACGCGGTTCGGCTCCGGTTACGTCACAGATTTTTCGGTGGCAGAAATCGCCAACACATTGCGCAGCGACCCTGCGGGTCGCAACCCCAATGATTTTGGCCTGGTTTATACAAGCACCTTGAATACAACTCTGGGCGGTACGTACCGTCTGACCACCAGATCAGACGACGGTTCCACCATTCAGATCTTCGACTCCAGCGGAAACGCTTTGCAATTCGACAATCAGACAGGCGGTGTCCGCGACTATCTGAACAACGACTTTCATCAAGGAGCCACCACACGGTTTGGCGACGTGGATCTCGATCCCAATGAGACATACACGATCCAGGTCAGGTATTGGGAGAACCAAGGCCAGAATGTTCTGAGCGCATCCATCAATGGCCCTGACACCAGCGGAACGACCCAAGACCTTTTGACATCGCCCATGATCGGCCTTCCTCCTGGTCCTGAATACTCTGTTACTGGGGTACCCGCAGGTATTGAAGGCGATGATGACCTCAGGGGCGGTGCCGGAAATGACCTTATTTCAGGTGACGGAGGCAACGACTCGCTGACCGGAGGCGAAGATGACGACACGCTGACCGGTGGCGCCGGCGACGACGTATTTGTCTACGATGCGGGCGACGGTGTTGACATCATTACCGATTTTGGAGCCGGAAACAGCGGGCCAATAGACGATGGTGACCAAGCAAACAACGATTTCATAGATCTGAGTGCCTTCTACACCAATATCTTTGAATTGCGCGACGACTTTGAGGACGACGGGATCCTCAATCAATCTGTCGGTGACTTTTCTGACAATACCAGCTTGGGTGGATCAATCACTCTAACGGGTATTACTGCGGGCGACCTGACCGAAGACACCACCAACGTAGCGTGTTTCACGTCAGGAACGCTGATCCAGACCAAGGAAGGAGCCGTCGCAGTCGAAGACTTGCGCAGCGGGATGTATCTCAAAACGTTGGATAACGGCATGCAACCTGTACGCGCCGTGCTGCAGCGTACCGTTTGCGGTTTGGGTGATCTTGCACCGATCTGTATTGGATCGGGTGCCTTCGGCAACGTGCGGGATCTGATGGTTTCACCCGCGCACCGTATACTGATTACGGACTGGCGGGCCCAGTTGCTCTTCGGAACCGATGAAGTTCTGGCAAGTGCCAATAATCTTTTGCGCGGTGAAATGGTCTATCGTGCGCCCTGTGATCGCGTCACCTATTTTCATATCCTGATGGATCGCCACGAAATTATCACAGCTGAAGGCGTTCTCACCGAAAGCTACCACCTTGCGCATGAAGCTGTCGAAGAGGCAGCAGATGGTGCATGCGACGGTGCCGCCGTCGCGCATGAAATCATGCGACTGTTTCCTGAACTTTTGCTCTGTGCCAGCGAAAGTGCACGCCACGTCGTCAAAGGGTACGAAGCGCGCGCATTAACGGCGCTGATCCAGAGTTCCTGACGGCGTCAGGGCTCAAAAACATCCGCAAAGCACCGTTTCAGTGCGACATCCAAATCATCCATCGTCACCGGAAGCCCCAGATCAACAAGGCTGGTCACGCCATAATCGGTGATCCCGCAGGGAACAATCCCGTCAAAATGGCTCAGGTCAGGTTCAACGTTGATCGACACTCCGTGAAAACTGACCCATTTGCGCAAACGAATGCCGATGGCCGCGATCTTGTCTTCGGCCGGAGTGCCATCGGGCAGAAGAGGCTTTTCCGGACGGGTAACCCACACGCCCACGCGGCCCTCGCGGATTTCGCCTTTGATGTTGAATGAATCAAGGGTTGCGATCACCCATGCCTCAAGATCTTGCACAAAGGCCCGTACGTCATGACCCCGTTTGCCCACATCCAGCAGTGTATAGGCGACCCGCTGGCCGGGCCCATGGTAGGTGTACTGGCCGCCGCGCCGGGTCTGATAGACTTCAAACCGGTCGGGGTCGGTCAGATCAGAGGGTTTGGCGGAGGTGCCAGCCGTATAAAGCGGCGGATGCTCCAGCAACCAGATGCACTCGTCCGCTTCGCCTGCCGCAATGGCGGTGGCCCGCGCCTCCATCCACGCCTCGGCGGCGCGGTAGTCTGTCAGGCCAGGGGTGATGATCCATTCAACCATGATCGTCAGGCGGCGTCTTCGCGGAGGACTTTTTGCAATAGCTGCGCGTAGTTTTCAGCGCCTTGGGCCCCCGTCACAAGGTATTTGCCGCCAAAGACCATGGAGGGTACGCCCGAAATGCCACGAGACGTCCAGAACTGTTGTTTTTCGCGGACCGATGCCGCCAATGCGCCCGTCTCAAGAACCTGTTCCGCTTGCGCCCGGTCAAGTCCGACAGACTCCGCCACGTCAAGCAGGTTCGTCCTGTCAGAAACGTCTTTGCCATCCGAAAAATGCGCCCCGAACAGTGCCATTTTCAGAGGATGCTGCAGCCCCTGCCCCAAAGCAAAGTCCAGCAATTGATGGGCTGCAAAGCTGTTGACGATTCGGCTTTCCTCGGAAAAGCGAAATATAATGCCCAATTGTTCACCCAAAGCCTGCATCTGACTGCGGTTTCTTGCCGACTGCGCAGGCGTTGTTCCGTATT
>CAYGQZ010000400.1:0-3113 GCA_964352055.1 uncultured Rhodobacterales bacterium | reverse complement strand
AAGATACCGGTTACTTGCCGATCACGTCCGAAGCAGGGGATCTGACCCGCAGCCAAGGCTTCTATGATGCCAATCCGGGCACCGATATTGCGGTGATCCAGATGACTGCGAAAGAGCCGACGGCGAACTCCAAGGGTCTGCGCCTTGGATCGTTTGACCAGATCCGTGGCATTATCGACGAGGAACTGGAAGCGGTCTGGGCTGGGGACAAAGACGCGCAAACTGCACTCGATTCGGCAGCAGAGCGCGGCAACGCGCTGCTGCGCCGCTTTGAGCAAGCCTCGCGTTAAGCAACCAGAGCGCGCCCCTTTGGCGGGGCGCGCAACTTTCGGGAAAAGGAGGCATATTTGGAAAAGCGCGTCACGTTCAAGGGCGTCTGGCTGCCGCTGCTGTTGGTGTTGCCGCAGATCCTGATCACCGCCATCTTCTTTTTCTATCCGGCAGGGCAAGCAATCTGGCAGTCCCTGTTCATTCCCGATCCATTTGGTCTGTCCATGCAATGGGTCGGCTTGGGTAATTTCGAATTCCTGCTGTCAGACCGCTACTACCGTGCGTCCTTTGTCACGACGGCTGTTTTCTCGATCCTGGTCACAGTCGTTTCGATGGGGGTCGCGCTCTATTTGGCCGTTCTGGCGGACCGGCTGATCAAGGGATCGGGCACCTATCGAACGCTCTTGATCTGGCCTTATGCGGTGGCACCCGCCGTTGCGGGTGTTCTGTGGCTTTTCATGTTCAACACCCGGGTGGGTGTGGTGACGTGGTATCTTGGCCTTCTGGGCTATGACTGGAACCACGTCTTGAATGAAGGTGAGGCGATGGGGCTTGTGGTCGTAGCCAGCGCGTGGGGACGCATCAGCTATAACTTCCTGTTCTTCCTGGCAGGTCTTCAGGCAATCCCGAAATCTGTGATTGAGGCGGCTGCAATTGACGGCGCGCACTTCTGGACGCGCTTTCGTACGATCGTTTGGCCGCTTTTGTCGCCGACCACGTTCTTCCTGTTGGTGGTGAACATCATTTATGCCTTCTTCGAGACTTTTGGCGTGATCCACACGATCACATCGGGCGGTCCGCAACAGGCCACGACGATCCTTGTCTACAAGGTCTATTCGGATGGCTTTGTCGGACAGGATCTGGGCTCCTCCGCGGCGCAGTCCGTGATCCTGCTGTTCATCGTATCCATCCTGACAGTGATACAGTTCAAATTTATCGAGCGCAGGGTGCACTACTGATGGCGGAACAGACTGGCATGGTTGAAAAACGTGGCGCCGGATTGTGGCTGACCCATCTGGGTTTGATCATCGGCGTGGCGTTCATCTTTTTTCCGATCTGGCTCGCCTTCGTCGCGTCGACGGTCAGCCAGCCTGAAATCGTGCGGCCACCAATGCCGCTTTTGCCCGGTGACCATTTCTTTGAGAACTATTCCAAAGCTTTGACAGCTGGGGTCAATGCGCCTGTGGCGCTGATGCTGGGCAATTCATTATTCATGGCTTTGGGGATTGCGATCGGGAAAATCGCGATCTCGCTACTGTCTGCCTTTGCGATCGTCTACTTCAAGTTCCCGGGGAAGCAGATATTCTTCTGGTTGATCTTCCTGACGCTGATGCTGCCGGTTGAGGTGCGGATCGTACCCACCTACGAAGTCATCGCGAACTTCGGGATGTTGAACAGCTACCAGGGCCTGATCCTGCCGTTGATCGCATCGGCCACTGCGACCTTCCTGTTCCGGCAGTTCTTCATGACGGTTCCCGACGAGCTGGCCGAGGCGGCACGGGTCGACGGGGCGGGGCCGATGCGGTTCTTCTTTGACATCCTGCTGCCGATGAGCCGGACCAACATCGCCGCGCTTTTTGTCATCTTGTTTATCTATGGCTGGAACCAGTACCTCTGGCCGCTTCTGATCACCACCGACCCGTCGATGAACACAATCGTGATGGGCATCAAACAGATGTTCCCCTCGGGCGATGACATCGCAGACTGGCCGGTCATCATGGCGACCTCGATCCTTGCGATGATCCCTCCGGTGATCGTTGTTGTGGGGATGCAGAAACTGTTTATCCGTGGCCTTGTGGAAAGCGAGAAATAAGACAATGGCAACGCTGACCCTTAACAACGTCAAGAAATCCTTTGGCAAGACGGACGTCATTCATGGCGTATCCATCGACGTAGAGGATGGTGAATTCATTGTCATCGTCGGGCCTTCGGGCTGTGGCAAATCCACGCTTTTGCGCATGGTGGCGGGGCTTGAAACCATCACCGATGGCGAAGTTCAGATCGGCGGACGGCGGGTCAACGAAGAGGAACCCATGGCCCGCGACATTGCGATGGTGTTCCAGAACTATGCGCTTTATCCACATATGTCAGTGTTCGACAACATGGCCTATGGGCTCAAGATTGCCAAAGTGCCCCGGCCCGAGATCGAAGAGCGGGTCGCTCAGGCGGCCAAACTGCTACAGATCGAACCCTACCTCAAACGCAAGCCGCGCGAGCTTTCTGGAGGTCAGCGCCAGCGCGTGGCCATGGGACGTGCCATCGTGCGCAAACCGGCGGTGTTCCTGTTCGACGAACCGCTGTCCAACCTCGACGCCAAGCTGCGCGTGCAGATGCGGCTGGAAATCCGCGCCCTGCAACGCGAATTGGGGGTGACCTCGCTTTATGTAACCCACGATCAGGTCGAGGCGATGACAATGGCCGACCGCATGATCGTGATGAATGGCGGAATCGCTGACCAGATCGGCAAACCGCTTGAGGTTTACGCCAATCCGGCGACGGAATTTGTGGCCGGGTTCATCGGCTCGCCGCCCACGAATTTCATGACGGGGTCGTTGTTGGGCCGGTCCGCTGATACCAAGATCGGCGTGAGGCCGGAACACATCACGATCTCAGATACGGGCAAGTTGAATGCCCGCGTCACCTATTGCGAGGCGCTTGGGGCTGAGACCCTTGTGCATTTGCTGGCAGTGGATGGGTCGAAAATCACCGTGCGGCAAGACGCAACCCTAGCCTTGCCCAAAGAGAACGCCGGGGTTGGTTTGGCTTGGGCGGAAGGCGATGAAATGAACTTTGACGCGGCAGGCAAGCGGTCGGCTGACGGATAAGTTGTCCCCATCTGCTGT
>CAYGQZ010000399.1:1830-3140 GCA_964352055.1 uncultured Rhodobacterales bacterium | reverse complement strand
TGGGCGGGATCGTTCTTTGCCAATATGGAGCGTTGGAACGAGTTGCCGGAAGATCTGCAAACCCTGTTCCGGGTCTGCTGTGACCAGTCGCATTATTACCGCCAGTGGTGGTACTGGGGCGGCGAGGCCAACCTGCGCGTCAACGGAACCAAGCTGGAACTGACCACAATCCCAGACGAAGAATGGGCCACCGTCGAAGCCGCAGCACAGGTCTTCTGGGAAGAGATCGCAGCGGAATCCGATGTGAAACGCCGGGTCGTTGATATCTTCAAGAAGTACAACGCGGACATGGTCAAGGCCGGTCGTCCTTACCGCTATACCTGAGACCAGCCAACCTGTTTGGGGGCGGCTCATTGCTGCCCCCATCGTTTGATAGAAAGATGAAAAGACATGCGCGGATTGATGAGTTTCGAGGGCCTGAAAGCCAGCGTTGCAGATGGATCGGTTGACACGGTTGTGGTCTGCTTTGTCGATATGCAGGGCCGCCTGATGGGCAAGCGCTTTCACGGTGCCAACTTTGTGGAAACTTCCTTCGAGGAAACGCATTGCTGCAATTACCTGTTGGCCACGGACCTCGAGATGGCGACCCCGGATGGTTACGCCTCGACCAGTTGGCGGACAGGCTACGGCGACTATGTGATGAAGCCTGACCTGACCACCATTCGCCCGGTGCCATGGCTGGAGGGGACGGCAATGGTGCTGTGTGATATCCTTGATCACCATGATCACACGCCGGTGCCACATTCCCCGCGCGCCATCCTGAAAAAGCAGATTGCCCGCCTTGAAGCGATGGGGTTCGAGGCGAAAATGGCAACGGAGCTTGAGTTTTTTCTCTTTGAGAAAAGCTTTGACGAGATCCGCAAGGACGGGTTTCGCAACCTCGAACCGATCAGCGGCTACAACGAAGATTACAACATCCTGCAAACCACCAAGGAAGAGGGGGTCATGCGGCCGATCCGCAACCACCTTTATGCGGCAGGTCTGCCCATCGAGAATTCCAAAGGCGAGGCCGAGGCAGGTCAGGAAGAACTGAACATTCGCTATGCTGGGGCGCTCGACTGCGCCGATCATCACTCCATCGCCAAGCATGCAATCAAGGAAATCGCCTGGCAGCACGGCCGCGCGGCGACCTTCCTGCCCAAGTGGCACCATGACCGCGTGGGATCATCCAGCCATGTGCACCAGTCCCTGTGGAAAGACGGCGAGGCGGCGTTTTTTGACGCATCTGCCAAATACGGCATGTCCAAGCTGATGAGCCATTACATGGCGGGTCTGATCCACTATGCGCCGGACTACACCTATTTTCTGGC
>CAYGQZ010000399.1:0-1730 GCA_964352055.1 uncultured Rhodobacterales bacterium | reverse complement strand
GACGCCAAGGCGCAGGACATCCCCCAAACGCTGCGCGACGCGACAGAAAAACTGCGTGGCTCGGCTTTGTTGCGCGCGGCGCTGGGCGACGATGTCGTTGACCACTACACCCGCGCCGCAGAGTGGGAACAGGAAGAATTTGACCGCGTTGTCACCGATTGGGAAATCGCGCGCGGATTTGAAAGGGCTTAGGGACCATGACGATCACGTGCATTTCACCCGTTGACGGGTCGGTCTATGCCACCCGCGAAACGCTTGCACTCAGCGACGCGGCGGCGGCCGTCGCGCGCGCCAAGGCGGCCCAGGCCGGCTGGGCCAAACGCCCTTTGGCGGAACGTATCGCCCTGGTGCAGGCCGGTGTTGCCGCCGTGGGTGCCATGAACGACGAAATCGTGCCCGAGATTGCGTGGCAAATGGGCAGGCCTGTGCGCTATGGCGGAGAGTTCGGCGGCTTCAACGAGCGCGCAAGCTACATGGCCGGGATTGCCGAAACATCACTGGCCCCGATCACGGTCGAGGACAGCGACAAGTTTCGCCGCGTGATCAAGCGGGTTCCGCATGGGCTGGTCCTGGTCGTGGCCCCGTGGAATTACCCCTACATGACAGCGATCAATACCGTGGCCCCTGCGTTGATTGCAGGCAATGCGGTCATGCTGAAACACGCCTCGCAAACACCGCTGGTGGGCGAGCGCATGGCGCAGGCCTTTCATGGGGCCGGCATTCCCGAGGATGTGTTTCAGAATGTGTTTCTGGATCACCAGACGACCTCGACGCTGATCGCAGATCGGTCCTTTGGCTTTGTGAACTTCACCGGCTCTGTTGGTGGCGGCAAGGCCATCGAGGCGGCGGCCAGCGGGACCTTTACCGGCATCGGGCTGGAGCTTGGCGGCAAGGATCCCGGCTATGTCATGGACGATGCCAACCTTGAGGCCGCTGTGGATACGCTGATTGACGGGGCCATGTTCAACTCGGGCCAGTGCTGCTGCGGGATCGAGCGGATTTACGTGCATGAAAGCCTGTTTGACGCCTTTGTCGAAAAGGCTGTGGCCATCGTCAACGGCTACAAGCTGGGCAATCCACTGGAGCCTGAAACGACGCTCGGGCCCATGGCGCACGTGCGTTTTGCCGAAGAGGTTCGCGCGCAGACCGCAGATGCGATTGCTGCGGGGGCCAAGGCGCACATTGACCCGGCAGACTTTCCCGAAGATGGCGGCGCATATCTGATGCCGCAAATCCTGACAAACGTGACCCACGACATGCGCGTGATGCGCGAAGAAAGCTTTGGCCCCGTGGTGGGCATCATGCCCGTCAAGGACGACGCCGAAGCCATCGCATTGATGAACGACAGCAACTTTGGCCTGACAGCCTCGCTCTGGACCCAGGACGCAGCGCGTGCCGAGGCCATCGCGGACCAGATCGAAACCGGCACCGTGTTCATGAACCGGGCCGATTATCTGGATCCGGGGCTGTGCTGGACGGGCTGCAAGGACACCGGGCGCGGTGGGGGGCTGTCTGTCATCGGCTACCACAATCTGACCCGTCCCAAATCATACCACCTCAAGAAGGCCTGAACCCATGAGCATGACCGCCAACTGGTCCTACCCCACTGCCATCCGCTTTGGCGCGGGTCGCATTTCCGAAATCGCGGAGGCCTGCGCTGTTGCGGGTATCACAAAGCCCTTGCTGATCACGGATCGCGGCCTGGCGAGCATGGACATCACAACGAGGAC
>CAYGQZ010000398.1:0-3146 GCA_964352055.1 uncultured Rhodobacterales bacterium | reverse complement strand
CTGACCGGCGCCCACCAAAGAGCAGCCGCATAACCCCCAAGTTTTACCCACTCCCGGCGCCATCAGGGCACCGGTGGATATCCTGGTCACCATCGAAGTCCGGTCGCCGCCCACTGGCGGACCAGCCAACAATTGCTCCGGCCCCAAACGCGCCATCCTCGCCACCACCTGACAGCGCCAGCGCGCGTGGCCCGTCTGCCGTTTCAGGGTCACGCAGATGATCCAGCCATTTTTTGCGACCCGTCGTCCGCAAATATCCGAAATTTTGCCAACGGATCCGTCCCCGGCCGTGGCCGCGGCGGCGTTTCAAATGTGGAGGTGCAGGCGGCAAGTGCGGTTGCGCTGAGGCCCAGCAAGACCTGACGGCGAACAAGGGTGCAGACTGCATCATCAAATACATTCATGTCGATTTCCCGGCAGCTTCGGCTCATCGATCTGGCGGCGGCAGAAGAACGGCACGCAATGCGTCTTCGGTTATCCCAAGCGTTTTTGCGGCAGCAGCCAGATCGGGCCGACCTTGCTGCGGATTGCGCAACGCCTGGTTCAGCGCGTCCGTCGTGACGCCGAGCGCCTTGGCCGCATCGTCAAAGCCCGCTGGCATCTTACCCGGCGCATCGCCACTGGGCCGCGGCGGATCGTTGCGCGCGTCTTGCCCGGCTCGTTTCGCACCGATACCGGCAGTTGCAGTCGTCAAAAAGTTGTCCTGCACCTGAACGCCGACCAGACATTTCGGCAGGTTCGGGAAGTCTTCCGAGGCGTGGTAGTGATATGTCTCGCCAGCCGGTGTCACGCCGATGTGGCCATTGCATGCATCAAGGCCGACCGCGGCCACCCCATCCGCCTCGGTACTGCCGAACATCGGGAACCCGTCGAAGGTATAACCGAACAGCGCGCCGCTATTCTGGTCCAGCGCACAATCCGCCACGACACCTTCATTGTCGAACACGGTTTCGATGTCGGTGGACGTCGCATGCCAGTGATACCAGCCACCCGGATCGACATGGCCGCCGCAGGTATCGAGCGCGGGCAAGTGTCCGGTCTGCTGGACACTGGGCGCGTCCGAGAAGATCGGCGCGCCATCAAGCGCCACCCCCACCTTGGACACGGTGCCAAGCGCGGTTGGGCTTGCCGCCATTTTTGGCGTCACGGGCAGCAGCATGGTGATCTGGACGCCCTCGTCCACGGAGACATTGATGCAGGCGTGGTCGACCTGGGGCCGTTCCGTGGCATTTTCCACGACATGCACTGTCCCGTCCTCATCGAAAAACCGGTATCCCAGACCATCGAGCATCCGGAAGAACGCTTCATCGACCCGGTAAAGTCTGGCATTCTCGCCAGTCCACTGCCAGATCCCACCTTCGTCGGCCAGCGTCGCAGGGCAGAACGGCCCGATCTCCAGCCCCTCGGGCAGGTAGTTGACCGTGATCTCGTAGCAGGTCGTCGCCGTGCCGTCTTCCAAAACGCAATCGACCGTTGCAGGTTGTTCGGCAAATGCGGTTTCAGCAAACTGCGTCAGATCGGGATGTGCGGATGCCATGGGGGCCACGCCGAGCGAGGCGCAGACCAGCAGGCTTTGCCAATGCATGCTTGTATTTCGCATCGAAGATCTCCTGAATTTCGGTTGTTTCATGGTTGTGTCCAATCGGATCTCAGTGATCAGGGTCAGCGCTGAAAATCACGAGACTTTCGAGAAAATCCACGATCCGGGCCTTCTCATCGTCTGACATGGCGGCATAGGCATTCCGGCTCGCTTCCGCCTCACCTCCATGTGTCAGAACGGCCTCGTTCAGGGTGGTGGCCCGACCGTCGTGCAGCCACGGACCTGTCGACCCCACGCCTGCCAGCGAACGTGTCAGAAACATCGCCGCACCCACCCCCAGCGGATCGGACGGGTCCGACAGACCCGGGCCCATGTCGTGCCGCTTCAGGTCCGTAAACCAACGTGCCATGGCTTTGCCATCCGGATCGGTTTCAAGGGCCCCCAGATGGTATGACGTCCCATCTACCAGCAACACCCGATTGTTCGGTTGATCCAGCCGCATATCGAATGTGATGGCGGTGTCCCGTTGCAGGCCATGTACCTCGGGCGCAGAGCCATCCGGAAACAGTTCTTCGTAGAACCCTGCCACAAGGCTCGGTTCATGAAAGACGGGATATTCGATTGTCATGCTGGGCGTGTGGCAACTGCTGCACTTGGCTTGGTTGAAAAGGCGCTCGCCCGAGGCGATGTCTCCAATCTGCGTGTCGGTCAGGGTCGCCAAACCAATCTCTGCCAGTTCCACCGTACTGACGGGCCGCTCGAGTGCTGCCATGTAGATCGACAACGCGGTCATGTCGCCGACACTCAGCTCGTTGATCACGCCGTCGAAATCACCGTCGACCGCACCCACCAGTTCCGTCGCTTGTAGACCCAGTTCATTGTGCGCGGCACCCCGAGTGAAGGCCCTGATCGTTGCATGGTTGCCTTTCCAGCCGAAGGGCCGGACCACAAGATCGGCGTCGATTCCGGACAGACCGCTTGTGTCGATATGGACCTCGCAGGGGTCGGTGCGTTCGCGGGTCAGTTCGAGCGTACCGAATTCCACACCCTTTGAGATGAGCGAGACCTCGGCCGTCCCTTGGGCACAAGCGCGCGTTTTTGCGTCTTCGCGCTGGAGGTAAAGGTCCAGAGTGATTTCCTCGGCCAAACGCTGCGGGATCGAAAGCGCGAACAGCGGCGTGGTGTTACGCTCAAGATATTGCGCAGGATCGCCGGTGTGGTCGGGGTCCAGCACGACATTCATCGCCACACTGCCCGCGCCATTGGCGAACGGTGTGCTGTGGCAAGAGATACAGCTTGTCGCGTTCGCACCCCCTTCCCGCTTGGGGAAATGGGTCGCCCATTCGCCGGGACCGGTCAGATCGGAGCGCGGAAACCGGGTGAACCGACGGCCATTGCCGATGTTGGCGCCGACTCCGTGATCGGCGGTAAAGTCGAACTCGGACAATGCGTCGCCAGCCTCGAACGCCTGACTGAAAGCCGCGGCACCCTTACCGCTGGCGACCAGGCTATCAAGGTGATGCTGGTCCACTCTTTCAAGGCCACTGTCAGCATCGGCGCCCGTCGGCATTACGGATATGGCGGCAATCAAGCCAAGCGGGATTAG
>CAYGQZ010000397.1:0-3150 GCA_964352055.1 uncultured Rhodobacterales bacterium | reverse complement strand
GATGCCCGAGGTTGGTTTCGGGGGAAAATCTGAGGCGAGACTGCGGACTCATCCAAGGTCTGTTTCGGAGCCAGGCAACCACCCGCATCTTTTCATGCGGGTGGCTGCCCTTGTGTCAACTTGCGTCTTTGAATTCGGTGTATTCGCCGCGCACCTGGACAGTCACGGTTGCGGGCTGGCTGTCCCGATTCCGCCAGAACCATCCGTGTTCGCCGTCGAATGCCGCGATGATCTCGCCCTCGTCGCCCGTCGAACCGCGGCCCTTTTCATAGGTCACCGAATTGCCGCCGCCGTGGCCGTGCATGTCAAAATTCACCCGACCGCCATCGACCAGCATTCGGTATTCCACCGTCTGGCCCTCTTCCATGACCAGCTTCCACTCGGCACTGTCGCCGGGTGCAAGCGTAAAGGTGGTTTCGTCACGCCAGATTTCGGCCTCCTGTGCATATGCCGTGCCGACAAAAAGTCCAAAGATATCGTTCATAAGGCTCGACTGCTCTTCGGCTTCGATCTCCAACAGCCTGTCGGCTTCGGCCTCCTCCGCAAGCTGGGCTTTGATCTCACCCATCTCGCTCAGCCCGAGAACCCCGCCGATCCCGGTCGGGTCGATGTTGTATTCGGCAGGCAGCACGACGGTCACAAGGATCGCAACGGCGCTGGCCGCCGCAATGGCAGTGGAACGGATAAGCTGCGCGGAGCTGGGAAGCTCATCAAGGCTCGGTTTTTTTGCGTTAAACATTTTGGTCTCCTAAATTCTCAGGTGGCTACGAAGTAGCCGGTGATTTGCAGGCCCATGAGGATGAATCCCATGGACATCATGACGACGTTGGCGGTGTAGGCTTGGCGGAAGAAGTTTGGGGATTTCCGCCAGAACCCCATGACGATGAGGATCACGGCAAGCGCCATGATCTGGCCAAGCTCGACGCCCACGTTGAACGCCAGAAGATTGGCCAGTAGGCCCTCTGACGCGATCTCGTAGTCTAGGATCTTCGTGGCCAGGCCCGTGCCGTGGAAGAAGCCGAAGATCAGCGTTGCGGCCTTGGTGTTCGGCTGGAACCCAAACCAGCGCTGATAAGCCCCGAGATTATCGAGCGCCTTGTAGACGACCGAAAGGCCGATGATCGCGTCGATGATGTAGGCGTTGATGCCCCAGCCGAACCAGACACCGGCCAGCATCGTGGTCGAGTGCCCGAGGGCGAAGAGGCTGACATAGATGCCGACATCCTTCATCTTGTAGAGGAAGAAGACGACGCCCAGCAGGAACAGGATATGGTCATAACCCGTCACCATGTGTTTGGCACCGAGATACATGAAGGGGATGATGTTCACCCCCCAGATTTCCTGGATATAGCCTGCGTCACCTTCTGTGACGGCATGGGCAAGAGCGTTTTCCGCACCCAGGACGAGCGCCGAAAGGGCAATGAAGGACAGGATCACGATCCGGCGTATGCCGGGATCGGTCCAGCCCTGGTGGACTGTATTCATGGATTTGACTCCGCATATGTGTTGATGATCGAATGCAGCGCGCTGTTGGCGCGCAGTCGATCAGACGCGCGGAGGTCGTTCGATTTGGTATGTCTGTAAGGTGTTCGACGTGGCCGAACTCAACGGCCATGCGGCTCTGTAAATATCGAGCGGGTGCGGCGATCGGTCGGGGCCAGGCACGACCGCCTGACTGTGATCGTGATCGACGCTGTCATGGCTATGTCCATGCATGGCCCAGGCGAGGTCTT
Organism: uncultured Rhodobacterales bacterium; assembly: GCA_964352055.1. Classification (GTDB taxonomy): domain Bacteria; phylum Pseudomonadota; class Alphaproteobacteria; order Rhodobacterales; family Rhodobacteraceae; genus Tateyamaria. The sequence goes on along the minus strand of CAYGQZ010000397.1, from coordinate 1,417 downwards.
CTTCCAGTCCATGCGAATGACCGTGCTCAGCAACCATTTCTGCGTGCTCTTGAAGGACGCCGAAGACTGAGGGCGCGTGCGAGGTTGCGGGCACCACAGACCAGAGGAGTACGGCCAAACATAAGAGTGTCGCAAACGCGGCGTTTACAACTGTCCTCAAGGTATCCATAGGTTCTGCCCGTCTGCCCGTCTCTAGCGTGGTGCGTCGTGGCACCATCTTGTTCTATCCTCCCGGGGGGGATAGAACTACTTTATGACAAAACATCCAGTCCATGCAACCCATCCCGCCCTTGTCGCCCGGCTGAAACGCGCTGACGGCCATTTGCGCGCCGTGATCGAAATGATCGAGGCGGGCAAACCCTGTCTGGAGATTGCTCAGCAGATGCAAGCGGTCGAAAAGGCCGTGACGAACGCCAAGCGTGCGCTGATCCATGATCACATGGACCATTGTATCGACGTTGAAAGTTCTGAAACTGATCGCGCCGAGTTGCGGGCGATCGCCCGATATCTCTGAGGCTGACCATGCTCGATATTCTCTCCGACCGCACTTATCGGCACCTGTTTCTGGCACAGGTCGTAGCCCTTCTGGGTACCGGACTCGCCACAGTCGCACTCGGCCTGCTCGCCTTTGATCTTTCGGGCGACGGGGCGGCGCTGGTCCTCGGCACAGTCTTCACCATCAAGATGGTTGCTTATGTGGGCATCGCGCCCATTGCAGGGGCTTTCGCAGACCGCGTGCCGCGCCGCGCGCTTCTGGTGACGCTCGATCTGGTGCGTGCCGGTGTCGCGCTCGCACTGCCCTTCGTGACCGAGGTCTGGCAGGTCTACGTCCTGATCTTCCTTCTTCAATCGGCTTCCGCCGCCTTCACGCCGACCTTTCAGGCGACGATCCCGGACGTTCTGCCCGACGAGGCGCGCTATACCCGCGCGCTGTCGCTGTCGCGGCTGGCCTACGATCTGGAAAACATCGTCAGCCCGACGCTGGCGGCCCTTCTGCTCGCGGTGATGTCCTACAATTCGCTTTTCCTCGGCACGGTCCTCGGTTTCGCCGCATCGGCCCTTCTGGTTGTTTCGGTCGTGCTGCCGAGTCCCCGCCCATCCGAGCCGCGCGGTGTCTATGACCGCACTACGCGCGGCATCCGCATCTATCTGGCCACGCCCCGCTTGCGCGGGCTCTTGGCATTGAACCTCGCGGCGGCGGCGGCAGGTGCGATGGTGCTGGTCAATACCGTCGTTCTTGTGCGCGGCTCGCTCGGCCTTTCGGAAAGTGCTCTGGCCTGGACGATGTTCGCCTTCGGCGCAGGGTCGATGATCGCCGCGCTGGTCCTGCCGCGTGTTCTCGATGTGTTGCCGGACCGGCCCATGATGTTCGGCGGAGCCGCGCTGATGGTGGCTACTCTGTTCGGTCTGGCGTTGA
>CAYGQZ010000396.1:0-3199 GCA_964352055.1 uncultured Rhodobacterales bacterium | reverse complement strand
CTGTTAATCAATTGGTCGTAGGTTCGATCCCTACCGCCGGAGCCATTTCTTCTATTTAGACCAAGGGTTTAACCAGTTCGCTGAAGGTGGCTTTTGGTTATGCAAAAGTTTTGCAACACAAAACAGTCAACATCCAAGGGTGGGCGCACCCTTCAATGATACCAGTATCGTGCCAAAATCATGTCACATCAGTGCTTTATGCCACTCGACGGAATGACGCAGACCTTCGAAATTACCCGGCCCGACGTCCAACCGCTTTTGCCTCTTGAGGCGAAAGGTCATCATCATTCGTTGCCGCCCGATTTCGTAGACGGTCTCAGATTGCTCCGGCCTTTTGTTCAGCGGTGTTGCGAGATCAGCGAGCGATGGGTCCACCTGTTCAGTAGCCAGTTCCACCTCATCACCAACAACTTGGTTATCGACTACGGGACTGGCCAAGAAGAGATAGCCATTTTTGAATACATCAACGGCTTTTACAATCCGCGACGGCGGCATTCAGCATTGTGCTGGGAAAGCCCTGTCGTCTTGGAACGGAAAGTGGCGTGAACGAGCACTTCGGTCGGCACGAAACAGTGACAGGTCCAGTCTGGAGCGGCGCTGCCACCCATCCAGCACGCCTATGACACGGGCACATCGGAATCACATCGAACCAGCCTCATGTTGGCAGCCAAAGCGCTGACCACGCACCAACGCATGCACCCCAAGACCCCCAACGGAGCGCCTGCGAAACCCAAACACAGTCAACAGACAACCAGATGACCGCCTTGGCGGATCGCCTCAATTGCGCAAAAACGCTTCACTGGGACGCCCCACGATACCGAAGTCTGAACAAGTTTGACCGGATTGTCAGAAATCGACTGAAAACGACATCCGGTCGCAAGTAAGTGAGCGGACCGTGAAGTCTCGTACCATCTTGGTGCTGCACGGACCAAGAAGAGATCATGCACGAGCGTCGAATACCCGAATGGTTGCGCCATGCGCCAGCGCCGAGTGTGCGCGGCTTTGCCGTGCTTGCAGGTGCCGAGGCCGTGGCAAGGGGCATTCTGATCTCGGTTTTTCCTATTGTGATGTACAACGCGCTTGGTGATGCACGTGCTGTTTCGGGGGTCTACTTCGCGGTTGGCCTAGCTTCGCTGTTGATCGGACTTCTTGTGCCCTATCTGATCCGGTTCATCCCACGGTGGTGGATCTACACGGTCGGGTCGTTGATGTTCGTGGGCGGCGCAGGCGTGGCAATCATTGACCACCCCCTTGCCACGGTTTCCGGGTTGGCACTGACAACATTCGCGGTTGTGACCACTTTCGTTTGCTTCAATGCTTATGTTCTGGATCATGTGGCCAAGATCGAACTTGGCCGGTTCGAGACATCTCGGCTTTTCTACAGCGCTGCGGGGTGGACGGCAGGGCCCGCCCTTGGCAGTTTTCTCTATGACTGGTGGCGACCTGCACCATTTCTGATTGCAGCGATTGCCGCGATCGCCATGTTGCTGATTTTTCTGGTTATGCGACTGGGGAACGGCAAACTGATCACCAAAAGCCGCCGCCCCCCGGCCAACCCATTGGCCTATTTCGGCAGGTTTCTTGCGCAACCGCGTCTGGTGACGGGTTGGATCTTTGCGGTGATACGGTCCTGCGGCTGGTGGGTTTACGTGGTCTATCTGCCGATTTTTGCTGTGCAGAACGGCATGGGCAGCCAGCTTGGAGGTATCGCACTTTCGATGTCCAACGCGGCCTTGTTTTTCACCCCCGTGATGCTGCGTTTCATGCAGCACAGTTCAGTGCGGACGGCCATCAGAACCGGCTTTTTGGTATCGGGTTTGCTGTTTGTTGCGGCGGGGGTGCAGTTCGGCATCCCGGCAACGGCGGTCGCGTGCCTGATGGTCGGGTCCGTTTTCCTGATCCTGCTCGACGTTTCTGCCGGTCTGCCCTTTCTACTCGCCGTCAAACCGTCTGAGCGCACCGAGATGTCCGCCATTTATTCCAGTTTCCGGGATGTCTCGGGCATTTTGACGCCGGGGGCCGCCTGGTTGGTGCTGTTGATTGCGCCACTTTCTGGTGTGTTCGTGGCGGGTGGTGCGGCCTTGCTGGCCACATGGGCGCTGGCTGGTAAACTGCATCCGCGCCTTGGTCGAGAGCGCATTTCGGTTGAAACTGCGCGGGGCTCAGATGGCCCCCGCGTTGCAGACACAACGGCGGCGCAATGAAATGGTCGGCGCAAGCCCCATCGCCCGTGTTGCCGAATATCCCGGAAAAGACCTGCCATCAGTAAGCGCACATCTTTCGGGCCAGACTTCAAAACATGCTCTTTCGGCACAAGCATGAGCCGCGTCGGACGGCCGAGCGCACCCACCAACGCGTTGATCCTTGTGGTGAACCCGCCCCTTGAGCGACCCCGGGCCATTGGATCGCCCCTCCTTTTCGGGCCCTTGGCGCCCTGTTCGCGTACCGGGACGGAAGTGCCGTCGATCATTTGGCCCTCACCCGCACAAGCCTCTGATACCACATCAGGAATACGCGCTCATTGGCCTGCATCCCGCCAGCGGTTGCACCGGTTCACGCAGATCCAATGAAGCCCGTAGGGCGCCCGAAGTTCGTCCCCGGGCACGCCGACACTCAACCGCCAGAGTATACAATTCAGCGCCTTGGGATCATTCACCTGCGGCGTACCGCGCAGCTTCGTCCGCAGCAAGGGCTGGATCACCGACCGTTCAAAACATGGCAGATCAAAGCGCGCCATGATCACCACGATCTTGGCCGACAAAGTAACGCACGATAACGAAGACCTGTTAATCCCGTTGATGAATGTGTGGCCCAGACCTCGCAGGTCAGAAAAGTCATACGGATGACACACGGATGTAGCAGGTCTGCTTTCAGTTGCAGCAGTCACTGCTGCAAACGTCCAGGAGATACCATGTTCATCAATTTGACTTCCGCAGCAGGCTTGCGTGCTGCATGCCCTGCTTTGGTTGCACCGGCCTTTGCAGAAGACGTCACCATTGACCTCGGGTCGCAGACCGGCCGTTCCGGCCCGGTCAGGGTCAGCACCTTCATGGCTGCCTCCGATCGAACGAACGGCGAATGGGAGGCCGCAGGCGCGGACGCCCGCGTTTCCGTCAACACGATCAAAACCTATGCGAACAGGTTTGGCGCCGACACGCTGGATCCGCTTGAGGTACATTCTGTGACCGTTGCCCCTGAT
>CAYGQZ010000395.1:2648-3213 GCA_964352055.1 uncultured Rhodobacterales bacterium | reverse complement strand
ACGGCATTGCCGGATCGTTCTGCGTCCGCAAGATTTCCTTTGGCGAAGGCGTGGAGCGTGTATTCCCGCTGTACTCGACCAACATCGACAGCATCACCGTGGTGCGCCGCGGTCGCGTGCGTCGTGCAAAACTGTATTACCTGCGCTCGCGTCGCGGCAAATCCGCCCGGATCTCAGAGGTTACAAACTACAAATCCAAGTCCGAAGGAGCCGAGGCATGAAGGCCGATACGCATCCCGAATACCACATCATCAACGTCAAGATGACCGATGGCACCATTGTGGAAATGAAGTCGACCTGGGGCAAGGAAGGCGACCAGCTTTCCCTGGACATCGACCCGTCGGTACATCCGGCTTGGACCGGTGGAACGTCGCGCCTGATGGACACTGGTGGCCGCGTGTCGAAGTTCAAGAACAAATATGCAGGTCTTGGCTTCTAAGCCGGAACACTCGCAAAATTCGAAAGGCCGCCCCACTGAAGGCGGCCTTTTTTTGTCTTGGCGGGTTGGGGGGGGGGGGGGGGGGCCCGGGGCCGCCCCCCCCCCGCGGGGCGGCCCGGCGGCGAT
>CAYGQZ010000395.1:0-2638 GCA_964352055.1 uncultured Rhodobacterales bacterium | reverse complement strand
GGCCTGCGGCCTCCCCCCGGAGTTTATCCGGCAAGATGAAGTTGGATCGGTGCAGAGCAACGACGCCTCTCTGCTTCACCTATGCGAAGCCATGGTGCGTTGAGCGACTCATCCGAGAAAATTCGGATGGATTTTCTTGGGTGACGTGGATTCAGCGCGCCAACGCAGCGGCATTTCGCGCCAGCGCTTCGATCCCGGCCCAATCTCCGGCTTCAACCATGTTTTTGGGCGCGACCCAGCTTCCACCTGCACAAATCACATTTGGCAAGCTCAGATAGCTTTCAGCATTTGCAGGGCTCACGCCGCCCGTCGGGCAGAAGGATATCTGTGGCAGCGGCGCGCCGATGGCTTTCAACGCGGGGGCGCCGCCCGATGCCTCGGCTGGAAAGAACTTCAGCATGTCATAGCCCCGCGCCAGAAGCGCCATCGCTTCGGTGGCCGTGGCCGCACCCGGCAGCAAAGGCAACCCTTCGGCCTCGCATGCCGCGATGAGCGCATCCGTGGCTCCCGGAGACACACCAAATTGCGCGCCCGCAGCCTTGGCATTCCTGACATCGTCCGGCGTCACCAGCGTGCCGGCACCCACAACGCCACCGGGCACGGCCGCCATGGCCGCGATGACCTCAAGCGCCGCCGGTGTGCGCAGTGTTACTTCCAACGCGGGCAATCCACCCGCGACCAACGCCTCGGCCAATGGTCTGGCCTGTGCCACGTCGTCCACAACCAAAACAGGCACAATCGGCGCCATCTCACAGATTTCGCGCGTCCGGGCAGCGGCGGCTTTAGCAGTCATCATTCCTAGAAATCTCCAAATATGGTTGCGCCTGTATTGGCGGATCCAACGGCCCCGCGGAACGTCGCAAAAAGTTCACGTCCGACGCCCCAGGTGCTGTCTTCGAGGTTCGCGGTTGCGAGGGGGCGGTCCAGAACACCTTCGGTCATGATTTCCAATACACCAGCCTCGGCATCCACGCGCAAGACGTCACCGTCACGCAATTGCGCAATCGGGCCGCCATCCAACGCCTCCGGGCACACATGGATCGCAGACGGCACCTTGCCGGATGCGCCCGACATGCGCCCATCGGTGACCAGCGCCACCTTCTGGCCGCGTCCCTGCAATATGCCCAGCAGTGGCGTCAGGCTGTGCAATTCCGGCATCCCGTTGGCTTTGGGCCCCTGGAAACGGACGACAATGATCGTATCGCCTGTGAACTCACCGGCCTTGAAGGCGGCTTTGACCGCGTCCTGATCGTGGAACACCCGGCAGGGCGCTTCCACGATACGGTGCTCGGGTGCGACAGCCGAAACTTTCATGACGCCCGTTCCCAGCGATCCGACCAACCGGCTCAGCCCGCCCGTTGCCTGAAATGGCTCTGAGGCGGGGCGCAAAATGCCGGTGTTGAGGCTCTCTCCTGTACCGGGTGTCCAGTTCAGCGCGCCGTCGACCAGCTTGGGTTCGGCTGTGTAATTGTCCAAACCATCGCCTGCGACGGTCTTGGTGTCATCATGCAAAAGGCCTGCGTTCAGCAGCTGACCAATCATGAAGCCCAGACCGCCAGCCGCGTGGAACTGGTTCACATCCGCCAATCCGTTTGGATAAACCCGCGCGATCAGCGGTGTCACTTCCGACAAGTCGCAGAAATCTTCCCAGTCGAGAATGATTCCACCGGCCCGCGCCATCGCGATCAGGTGAATCAGCAGGTTCGTGGAACCGCCCGTGGCGTTCAGGCCCACAATGCCGTTCACGAATGCTTTTTCGTCAAGCACATCGCAGACGGGTGTGTAGTGATTGCCCAAGGCCGACAGGGACAACGCGCGTTTGGCCCCTTCGACGGTCAATGCGTCGCGCAGTTCTGTGTTCGGGTTCACAAAGGACGCACCGGGAAGGTGCAGCCCCATGAACTCCATCAACATCTGGTTTGTGTTGGCCGTGCCATAGAACGTGCACGTGCCGGGGCCATGATAGGCGGCCATTTCAGCGGCCAGCAACTCTTCGCGGGTTGCCTCCCCTGCGGCAAAACGCTGGCGTACCTTGGCCTTTTCATCATTGGGCAAGCCGCTGACCATTGGCCCGGCCGGCAGGAACACGGCGGGCATGTGACCAAAGCTCTGGGCGGCGATGATCAGGCCCGGAACAATCTTGTCGCAGACGCCAAGATAGACAACAGCATCAAACGTGTTGTGGCTGAGGGCAACACCTGTGGCCAAGGCGATCACGTCACGGGAAAACAGGCTCAGTTCCATGCCCGCTTCACCCTGCGTGACGCCGTCACACATGGCGGGCACACCGCCCGCGACCTGGGCGGTGCCACCCGCTGCACGGACGGCATCCCGGATCAATGTGGGATAGCGTTCAAACGGCTGGTGGGCGGACAACATGTCGTTATAGGCCGTCACGATCCCCAGATTGCCCACGGACGCTTCGGCCAGTCGATCCTGGTCCGGACCCGCCGCTGCAAAGGCGTGGGCCTGCCCGCTACACGACAAATGCGCGCGCGCCGGGCCTTGGGATTTCGCAGCGGCCATCCGGTCAAGATAACGACGACGTGTCGCGGCGCTGCGTTCGATGACGCGCTCTGTGACGCGTTCAAGCATTGGGTGCAGGGGCATAAGCTCTCCTATCTACTGATGCGATTTG
>CAYGQZ010000394.1:0-3214 GCA_964352055.1 uncultured Rhodobacterales bacterium | reverse complement strand
TCTCGGTGAAAATACCGGGTCACTTCTCAGCGGAAATCAACACCTCACTGGCAACAACGAAACTTAAGGGGTCTTCAATGGTGCCCCTTTTCCGGCGCAAGCAAGGCAAACGGGCCGCCGCAAAGGCATCGATCAGCGCAGTACAAAGGCGAGAATGATCAAGCATAGCATGATGTTCAGAACCCGGATTGTCCAAGAAACCCGCCGCCGCAGACTCATGTGCTTGAATGGATTAGTCATAGTCGAACCGCTCCGACAGAATTCGATAAGAGGGCGTGCCCCTTTCAATCAGGTGATCTTCAACGATATCCATCATGATCGCAGGTCCGCACAAGACAAAGACCCATTCGCTGGCCTCCCTTGCTGAAAAAACGCGATCTATCAGCGCGGCATCGATAAAGCCTGTCTCTCCGTTCCACTGTTCTGGGGGGTCTGACAGCACATAGAATACGTCCTTTGCGCCCAATTCCTCACGGTAGGCAATCTGATCAACCACCCGGTTTCCATAGATCAACTTCACCTTGCGCGGATCCCCGGTCATGCGCATTTGCCTGAGGATGCCCAGCAGCGGCGCAAGGCCCACACCCCCTGCGATCAAAGCGACCCCAGGCTCGGTGCGACCATCAACGGACAGGTTTCCATAAGGGCCGTCAAGATATGCGACTGATCCCGCCTTTATCTGGCCAATGGTTTGCGTGAAGTCGCCAAGTTCTTTGATCATGAAGGACATTTCCGGCCCAGCCGCCGGGGCGGAGCAAATGGAGAATGGGTTTTCTTTCATCGAAAATGAGCTGTGCCCAATGTTTAGCCAGACAAATTGCCCGGCTTTGTAATCAAGACCACGGTGGCCGTCGGGCTTGACGGTCACTTCCCATTGTTTGGGCGTCAATTGGGTAACGGACGTGACGCGCCACGCGCGCGCCTTATCCAGGAGTGGGACGATCAGGTAAACATAAAGCAGCGATCCAACAGCAACACCTGTCATGGCCAGCCACACCCAGGTCATTGCAGGCTGCGATCCATAGCGCCCCGCATACACGGTATGATGCAACAGAAGTAGCGCGATCAGGAGTGCGCCGATCCCGTGTATCAGGCGCCATGTCTCATATTTGTAGTCCAGTTGAGTGCGTCCGATTGCCAACAATACGAGGCTTGGAAGAAGCAGAAAGGCGGCAATGCCTGTGGACAGAGCGGAAAAATCGGTTGCGATCGTCAGTTGTCGCGTGGGGTCCCAAGGACGCTGACCCCCCGAAGGGGTACCTTGGTAAAGGAAGGGATGAAGCAAGGCAAAACCCAGTGCCGTGCGCGCCATGACCTGATGAAACCGCATAGTCACGTCCATGCCAACGCCATTGGAAATACTCTTGAAGCGACCAGACAGGACAAACTCCATGAGGATCATCGAAAAGGCTAGAATGCCAAGACCAGAAGCAAGTTCCTGGTGGAAAGCGCGCGGTGCCCCGCCGCCTAGCCAGGACAAGATCAATGGCAATGTGACGGCGACAAGATACGCGACTACTGGAAAGAGCGGCTTCATATATGCAGTCTATTCCACTTCCTCTGTATGCTCAATTTCACTCTATTGGGGCCAGTCACTTGCCAGTTGAACACTTCCGCCGATCCAATCCGCTAAACCTGACTGTTGTATTATACCGGCAAGCGCCAGTCCCCCGCCAAACAGTGTCAGCACATCCCAGCGCAAAGACGGGGCAGCTTCCCTGTCCAGCAACCGCCCGTCTTTGCCGTCAGAAATCATGAAAAGCGCCAGCGCGGCCATCATCGCAATACCGGCGTCGGAAAGCGCAACCATTGGAAGAATCCCTTCAATCAATGGCCTTGAAATCCACGCAAGCGCAGTCAGCCCGGCAATAGCTGCGACCCTGCGCTCAGCTTTCTGAATCACCGCTTCCGGCGGTCTGTCGGTCAGCCATAGCGCAGTTGACGGCAGTCTTGGAGAAACTTGGGTGAGTGCAAGCCACGTGACCAGCAAGAGAACCAATGCAACTGGAATGCCAATCACCGCCCACTGAGCGAACCCACGTTAGCTCCATAGGCCGTATGAACATAACCGGCGAAAATGGCGTTGGGTGGCGTCCCGATGAGCGATTCCATACCACCGATCGTAGCTGAAAACGCGACGCCCAGTATGAGCGCCGTGCCAAAACGTGGTGTGTCGTCTTGCGAACTAGCGACTGCGGCAGCAATCGGAGCAACAACCATGGCTGACGCCGTATTGCTGATCCAAAGGCTGAGAAACGCCGTGCAGAGCATAAAGCTCCCGAGAATTCGATGAGACCTGCTCCCCGCCTGTCTGAGAAGCACATCAGCCAACCGCCTGTGCAAACCCGATTTTTCAATCGCCTTGGCAATAAGAAAACCACCCAGAAACAGGAAAATTAGGAGGGTCACTGTAAGAACGAGCAGCGTCAGAAAGCTCCGTGAGACCCATGATCGGGGCGACGGCCACCGGTAAAAGCGCGGTAGCCGGGAGCGGCAGGGTTTCAGAAATCCACCACAGTGCCATGGTGGACGCCAGGCCAGATGCACGCCATGCCATATCCGACATACCTTCTGGGGCAGGAACAACGGTTGGAGCGATCAAAAGCAACAATCCGACAAGGATCAGGCCGGTATTCAACTTCATAGTGGTAGCGTATCATCCAACGGTTTCGTGAACAGCTTCTGGTGAAGTTCCAGAGATCTTTTCAGTTGGTCGCTCTGCTATTAGTCGCCGGAAAGCTCGCTGATCAGCTATTTGAGCCGTCGGTTTCGTTACGGTTTGTATGAACTACTGCTCTTGGCGTTTCGTCCTGCAATCCCGCTATTGCCGATCTGAATCTTTGCGCAGCTTGCATGAATGGCCGCTCCTCCTGCTGCATCGCTGCTTGGAAATCCATTGGATCGCGGCAATATTTTTTCTACGAACGCACGCAACATAAATTTGGCACTTCTCCTGCGGGCTCACAGCCGCCATCTGACAACTTTGCGCAGGTATCTTGGCGTGGTGACCGAAAACCTGTGCCCATAGGGCATCTTTTGTCAGACGCGGAACGTTAGGCCGACTTCCGCGTCGACAACAGCAGCGACGTCTCGCTGGCCACAACGCCCTCAAGGCGGCGGATGCGAAACAGCACCGCGTCAAATGTCTCAAGCGTATCTGTCCCGATCTCGACGATCACATCCCAGCGGCCATTGGTGGAATGGACCGCACGCA
>CAYGQZ010000393.1:1282-3218 GCA_964352055.1 uncultured Rhodobacterales bacterium | reverse complement strand
GCAAGGGCGGATATTCGCTTTCGGCGTCCTTCTCCATGTCCGGGCGGCACATGTCTGCGCCCAGATCGAACAGATCGTTCTGAATGCGGCTCAATCCCTGGTCCATCTCGCCGCTGGCCTCAAGCCGCGCGACCCCCAGAAAGGCGTTCAACTCGTCAGAGGTGCCATAGGCCGTGACCCGCATGGCGTGTTTGGCGACCCGCGCGCCATTGCCCAGGGCGGTTTCGCCGGCATCGCCGGTCTTGGTATAGATCTTGTTCAGGACAACCATTTGCTCTTCTCCTCAGGACTTGCGCAGGAACACATAGGCCACGATCAGCAACACCGCGATGAACTGGGCACCGATCCTGTACCGCATCAACTTGTTCGAGTTCTTCTGGGCCCAGCCAGAGCCTTTGGCAAAACCGCCCAAGCCCAGCATCAGCACAACCACAACAGCGAGGCAGGCCAATATGATGAGGATAAAAAGTGGGTCTTGGATCATATCCCGTGTCCTTTGCGTTCTTCAGGTAGTGCCACACCTAGCGGATTGTTGCGGAAAGGCGAACGATGTCTTGGATTATCCGCGCGACAACACTGCGTCCAGCGCCCGTGTGGGCAGAATACGGCGCAGGGCGCCCATGATGTATGTCGGTTTGGTCACGAAATACCGTGGCTTGGGGCGCGGGCTTTCGATCGCATGCACCAGCTTGGCCACAACCGCCTCCGGCGGCAGCTCAAAGGTATCGCGTGTTTCGGCGCTTTGATGAAGCCGTTTCAAAAGCGAATTGCGGTATTGGTCAGCCCGCGGCGAGGCCTCCCAATCGATCCAGCGTTCGAACTGGATGACGCAATTGGCGCGAAACTCGGACGTGATCGGCCCCGGTTCGATCAGCACGATATGAATCGGCGTGTCCCGCATTTCGATGCGCAGCGTATCCGTCAGCCCCTCAAGCGCATATTTCGTGGCGTTGTAGGCACCGCGCCAGGGCATCGCAACAAACCCCAGAACCGACGAACACTGCACAACGCGCCCGTGCCCCTGACGTCGCATCACGGGCAGCACCTGCCGCGTGAGGTCATGCCAGCCAAACAGGTTGGCCTCGAAAATTGTCCTCAGCGCGTCGGTCGGCAAATCTTCCACGGCGCCCGGAATCCCGTAGGCGCCGTTGTTGAACACCGCGTCAAGGGTGCCGCCGGTCGCCCTCAGGACGTCATCAAGGCCGGTTCGGAGTGTTTCGGGGCTTTCATAGTCGATCAGCGGACTGACAAAGCCTTCGTCCGTCAGCCGGGCGCAGTCTTCGGCCTTGCGACAGGCCGCAAAAACCTGCCATCCGCGCGCCCGCAAACCCTGTGCCGCACTGTACCCGATACCCGAAGAGCATCCGGTGATGAGAATGGATTTTTGCGCCACAGCGTCCGCCTGATCATAAGTCAGGCGTTGTCATATCCTACGTCGCGCCGGATGCAATCAGTCTTCGGTCAGCAGGAACGATGCCATCCACCCTGACGGGCTGCCGTTGAGCGGGCGCAGGCGCACCCAGCCGTCACCGGAATCCTCGATCACCTCGACCTCGTCGCCCTGCACAAGGCGGTTCACCACCGAATAATCCGTGCCCGGCCCGCCGCGCACGTTCACGGACGACCCCGTGACGGACCGGATATCCGTCGCTGCCACGGGCGCGTTCGGCGCGGGCGTGGCCCGGATGGGCAGGGGGTTTGACGCGCTGTTGTTGAAATCAACCACCGTGATCACCGACGTGTCGATCAGGGGGCCTGTGCTCACCACCCTGTCCCCGACAAGGCTGGGCAGATATTCGGCGGGCGGGGCCTCGCTCACGGGTGTGCCCGGTGCGTCCAGCGCAGAGGGGATCGGAGCAAGCGCCGACGAAGTGCGACGCACAGGGCGCACCACATCTTCCACGCTGCTCAGGTTCAGGGACACCCGGGTCACGTT
>CAYGQZ010000393.1:0-1182 GCA_964352055.1 uncultured Rhodobacterales bacterium | reverse complement strand
TTGGTTTCGGCCAGAACCTGTTTCACCTTCTCGGGCTCAACCAGTTCCGGCACGTCGATACGCGCAAGGCGGGTGGCTTCGGGATCGAAATCCGCACCACCGCTCATCTCGTAAAAGACCAGCCCCATGAAAAAGAATGCAACAATCACGTACCGCACAGAAATGCCCCCCAGCAAACCCATCACACAAAGAAGTGAACCGATCTTATCAAATCAAGCGATTCACAACACTGAAAAAATGAAAACGTTCCGGCGTTCGACAGGTGTTGTGCGCGCGCAACGGCTTGCGGGCGCGGTGCCACAGCGTTTTTGAGTTGGATGCGATGGGCGCTTGTTCCCGCGCGGCCCCTTGGCTACACATCATCTATGTCAGATCAGGCCGATACCCCCAACATGGACCTTTCCGAACCGCTGCGTCGCGCGCTGGGCGATCGGTATCTGACCTATGCGCTGTCGACGATCATGCACCGCGCCTTGCCCGATGCCCGCGACGGTCTGAAACCGGTGCACCGCCGCATTCTGTTTGCAATGAGGGAGTTGCGCCTGTCCTCGACCGGGGGATTCCGCAAATCCGCCAAGATTTCGGGCGATGTGATGGGCAACTATCACCCGCATGGGGACGCCGCGATCTACGACGCGATGGCGCGTCTGGCCCAGGATTTCAACGTCCGTTTCCCGCTGGTGGACGGGCAGGGGAACTTTGGCAATATCGACGGCGATAACCCGGCCGCCGCGCGCTATACCGAGGCGCGGATGACAGCCGTGGCCGAGGCCTTGCTCGAAGGTCTCAATGAAAACGCGGTGGACTTCCGCGACAATTATGACGGCACGCTGACAGAGCCGGTTGTGCTGCCCGCGCAATTCCCGAACTTGCTGGCCAATGGCTCCAGCGGGATTGCGGTGGGCATGGCGACGAACATCCCGCCGCACAACATCGCCGAGCTTTGCGATGCCTGTCTGCATCTGATCAAGACGCCCGATGCCCGCGACGATACGCTGCTGAACCACGTGCCCGGTCCGGATTTTCCCACGGGCGGCGTGATCGTTGAACCGGCAGACCAGATTGCGCAGGCGTACCGCACCGGCAAGGGCGGTTTCCGCCTGCGCTGCCGCTACGAGGTCGAGGATCTGGGCCGGGGCCAGTGGCAGATCGTTGTCACCGAAATCCCCTATCAGGTTCAGA
>CAYGQZ010000392.1:0-3226 GCA_964352055.1 uncultured Rhodobacterales bacterium | reverse complement strand
GCAAAGAACTGAAAATTCACCGAGATGGCCTGAGGATTGCCACAGGCTTCGATCAGGGCCGGAAGTGTATGATCACCCACATGGATATTCAAAAACTCGTCGACATCGGCAATCCAGACCCAGTCGGCCTTGGCCACAATGTCATGTCGCCGCGCATCCTTGAGCGCTTCCATCTGGTAATTGCGTCCGGTCGCGGGGTTTGGCAAATGCTGGCACAGCCCGCGCGCGGCCAAAGCGTCCAGCAAAATGTCCGTCCCGTCGGTGCAATCGTTTGAATAGAACAAATGGTCCGTCACACCAATCAGGCGATTGAACGCAATCCATTCCAACAGGAACGGGCCTTCGTTCTTGACGCAAGTGACAGCTGCAATGCGCATCACAGGCTTGTCTTGTGCCAGGGGCTTATCCACCATGTACCTCATATGGGTCCGAGTGTCTTTCTGCCCCATGACCTCTTTTTCTAACGTTAACATCATGCCAGCCAGCGGAAATCCCGTCAACGACCATGGGTAAACGCCTCTTGACCTCAGACTGTGGCAATGCAGTTTGGTCCGGAAACGAAGGATGTGATGATGCAAGACCTGTCGACAATTGACGCCGTGCAAGAGTTGCTGGCGGCGCAAGGGTACGTGTGTGACCGGGCACTGGGGACGGTTGTGTTTCTAAGCCTGCGGCTGGGACGCCCCCTTTTTCTGGAAGGTGAGGCGGGCGTCGGCAAAACCGAGATTGCAAAGGCGCTGGCCGCCGGACTTGGGCGTCGTTTGATCCGGCTGCAATGCTATGAGGGTCTGGATGCGTCCTCGGCCGTCTATGAATGGAACTTTCCGGCACAAATGGTCGCGATCCGGACGGCTGAGGCGGCAGGCGGGGCGGAGCGTGGCGCACTTCAGGTGGAACTCTTCTCGGACGATTACCTGATTGAACGCCCGCTCTTGCAGGCGATGCGCCCGGATGAAAACGGCGCGCCGGTGCTGTTGATCGACGAACTTGACCGCACGGACGAGCCATTTGAAGCGTTCTTGCTGGAGGCTTTGAGCGACTTTCAGGTGACAATTCCGGAATTGGGAACTGTAAAGGCGCTTGAGCCGCCGATCGTCATTGTCACGTCCAACCGGACGCGCGAGGTGCATGATGCGCTGAAGCGGCGGTGTCTGTATCATTGGGTGGATTATCCCGGTTTTGACCGGGAGATGGAAATCCTGCAGGCGCGCGCTCCTGAAGCGGCGGACACTCTGAGCCGCGAAGTTGTCGCCTTCGTTCAAAGATTGCGGACCGAGGATCTGTTCAAGAAACCGGGTGTCGCAGAAACCATAGACTGGGCGAAATGCCTGTTGGCGCTGGACGTGATCACGCTAAGCCCGGAAGTGATTGCCGACACGTTGGGTGCCATCCTGAAATATCAGGACGACATCCAGAAACTGCACGGTTCAGAGGCCAAACGCATTCTTGATGAAGCCAAAGCGTCACTTGAGCCTGCCTGATCCACCTTCATCTTGCCACATAAACTCCGGGGGTCCGGGGGCTGGCCCCCGGTTCTGAAAGATGCCAGAATACGCACCGCTTGAATTGCCTGACGACCCGAAGCTCGCTGGCAACATAACGCATTTTGCACGCGCTCTGCGCCGTGCAGGTTTGCCTATAGGACCCGGTCGGCTGATTGACGCAATCCGCGCTGTTGAGGCCGCCGGTTTTACCAGCAAGCGCGACTTCTATTGGACGTTGCACGCCTGCTTTGTCTCAAGGCCAGAACAGAGGGCTGTTTTTGCGCAGGTGTTCCGGCTGTATTGGCGAGATCCACGGTATCTGGAGCATATGATGGCGGCCATGTTGCCTGCTGTTCGTGGCGTTCAGGAAGAGCGCGGCGCACAAGCGGCCGAAAAGCGGGCGGCTGAAGCATTGCTCGACGGTGCACAAGCGCCGGATCAAACGGAGGAGCCGCAGGAGGACGGAGGCACCGAAATCGAGGTTGATGCTTCGTTGACCATGTCCGCCGAGGAAAAACTGAAATCCCTCGACTTTGAACAGATGAGCACGGCGGAGATGGCACAAGCCAAGGCCATACTGGCGCGTATGACCTTGCCCGTGGATCCGATTGCGTCGCGGCGCAAAAGGGCTGCAGGGCGTGGGCGCATAGATGCGGCGCGCACGCTGCGTGCCGCGATGCGGCAAGGCGGAGAATTGCGGGATCTGAAGTTCAAGACCCCCAAACTGCGCTATCCGAACCTTGTTGTGCTTTGTGACATATCGGGGTCCATGAGCCAGTATTCGCGCGCGGTGCTGCATTTTCTGCATGCTGTATCCAATACCAAGGGGGCGGGCTGGGCCAAGGTGCATGCGTTCACGTTTGGCACGCGGTTGACCAATATCACACGCCATCTGGCGCAGCGGGATGTGGACGCTGCCTTGAAGGCTGCTGGATCCGAGGCGCAGGATTGGGAAGGGGGCACCCGGATCGGGTCTTGTCTGGAATCGTTCAACCGCGACTGGTCGCGCAGGGTGTTGGGGCAGGGTGCTGTGGTCTTGCTGATCACAGATGGGCTCGACCGTGATGATCCGCAGGCTTTGGCAACACAGATGGAACGCTTGCATTTGACAGCGCGCCGCCTGATCTGGATCAATCCGTTGTTGCGCTGGGACGCATTTGCACCGAAGGCACGTGGCATTGCAGCGATGCTGCCCCATGTGGACAGTTTTCGCGCCGGTCATTCCATTGCGTCGTTGGAGGAGTTGGCGGCCGTCATTTCGCGCCGCGATGACGTTGGCGATCGCGACCGGTTGTTGCGTATGATGTCCGATTAGGCCGTTGGATTGGTCTGTTTTGCGCAGGCGCAAAAGGCGCCTGCCCACCGACCCTTCCTTGGCCTGTGCGCAATCTCAGGCGAACGTTGCGCCGAACGTGCTGCGGTAGATGTCGCGCAACTCCGCGAGCGGTGCAGAGGCGTTGCCCAGCCAGACCGTATCGCCGGTGAATTTCCCAACCGTATGCATAGGTATGCCGATTTTCCCTGCTTCCAGCATCAACGCTTCTGCCTTGTCGAAATTGCAGGCCACAAGATAACGCGCCTGATCTTCGCCAAAGAGAAACGGCGTCTCTGAATTGTCGAGAGCAAGCCCGACGCCCGAGGCTTCGGCGAGCTCAAAGGCCGCGAGCGCCAGGCCGCCATCGCTGATATCCGTGCAGGCTGTGATCAGATGTCGATTGTCGCGGACGAACTGCCCGTGTTTT
>CAYGQZ010000391.1:0-3230 GCA_964352055.1 uncultured Rhodobacterales bacterium | reverse complement strand
CTTGAGCGGATCAACCATATCCACCATGCCGGCAATTCGTCCGGTATTGTCGATGGCGCAGCAGCCGTGTTGATTGGCAACAAGGAGTTTGGCGAGAAATGGGGCCTCAAGCCCCGCGCCCGCATTCGGGCCACAGCCAAGATCGGCACTGACCCGACCATCATGCTGACCGGCCCCGTCCCGGTGACGGAAAAGATCCTCAGGGACAATGGCATGGCCATCAGCGACATCGATCTGTTCGAGGTCAATGAGGCGTTTGCGTCTGTTGTGCTCCGCTTCATGCAGGCGTTCAATGTCGAACATGACAAGGTCAACGTGAACGGCGGATCGATCGCCATGGGGCACCCGCTGGGCGCCACGGGCGCGATCATCATCGGGACGCTCCTTGATGAGCTGGAGCGCGCAGACAAAGAGGTTGGCCTTGCAACCCTGTGCATTGCATCCGGCATGGGAGCCGCCACAATCATCGAGCGGGTGTAATCCTGTGGTCGACGCGCGCCAAATATATCAGGAAACGCTCGACCATATGACGAGGGCCATTCTGTCTCGGGATGCGACTGCTTTTGCGCAGCACGTCAGCTATCCTTACGAGGTTCGGGTTATGGATGGCTCCTTCACCTGCCACAACGACTCCGACATGGCGCGTTCCGTTGACAGCTTTGCGGAACAATTGAAGATCGCAAATGTGACCAAGTTTGTCAGAACCTGCGACTCGGCGCGGTTTCTGGCGACTGATCACATCACGGGACACCATACGAGTCGCGTGACCTCTGGCGATCGCGAAGTGCTGTCTCCCTATGTGACCAGACTTGGCCTTTACAAGTCAAAAGACGGGCGTTGGCGGGCGAATCTGAGTGACACAGTTTTGCGATCGACGGATTGGCAATTGATCCCGAACTGGGTCAACGAAGCGTCCGGCTTGACCTTCCCGAAGGCTGTTTCCGAAAAAGACAAGCACCTCAAACTGTTCCAGACAATTCTGGACCGGATCAGTGCCGCGTTTTTGTCCGGCGACGTTGAGGCATGGTTGAACGCATCCTCATTGCCGTTGCAGCTGGTCACACGGCAAGGCGTTGAAACCTTCACGACAGAAGCCGAACTGCGCCGCGACTTTGAAGTCTACCAGCGCGAGTACAAGATCCATGGTGTGACCGACATCATCCGCGAGGCCAAGTCCGCCGAGATCATTGGCGGCGACCAGATGGTTGGTACGTTCCGCACCCATATCCTGAACCGAGCCAGACATGTAATCCCCCCTTGGGACGCGTCAGTGACGATGCGCCGCGAAAACGGCGTTTGGCGTGTGACGACAGTCATGCGTGCCATGGGGCATTTGAACTGGTCCGCGCAAAGCAGTGCGGACATCGAAGACATTCCCCTAGACACTCCAAAGAAGGGAGATCCCCAATGACCGATTTCACCATGAAAAAAGACGCCGACGGCGTTGCGACCATCACATGGGACGTCGCAGACAAGTCGATGAATGTCATGTCCTTTGAGGGGCTGGCAACGCTGAACGACCTCGTGGATGACGCATTGGCCGACGATGCCGTCAAAGGGATCGTGATCACGTCCGGCAAAGACACGTTCGCCGGCGGTATGGACCTGAACCTGCTCGCCAAGATGAAGGAAAGTGCAGGCGACGACGCCGCCAAAGGGCTTTTTGAAGGCACCATGAAAATGCACGGGCTTCTGCGCAAGATCGAATTGGCCGGTATGGACACCAAGACCCAGAAAGGCGGAAAGCCGATTGCATCTGCAATCCCGGGCACCGCTGTTGGCATCGGTCTGGAACTGCCACTGGCCACGCATCGCACCTTTGTCGCCAACAATCCCAAAGCCCGTCTAGGCTTGCCCGAAATCCTCGTTGGTATCTTTCCTGGGGCCGGCGGCACAACGCGCCTGACGCGGATGCTGGGTGCGATGGCAGCCTCCCCGTTCCTGCTGGAAGGCAAGCTGTCGGACCCGAACGCCGCCAAACGCGCGGGCCTGATCCACGAAGTTGTGGACGACCCGATGGCCGCCGCGCGCGACTGGGTGCTGAGCGCCAAGGACGCCGACCTTGTCAAACCATGGGACGCCAAGGGGTACAAGATGCCCGGAGGTGCACCCTATCATCCCGCCGGTTTCATGACATTCGTGGGTGCCAGCGCCATGGTCAACGGCAAGACCCAAGGCGTTTACCCTGCCGCCAAGGCACTTTTGAGCGCGGTATACGAAGGCGCGCTTGTCCCCTTCGACACCGCCCTCAAAATTGAGGCGCGCTGGTTCACCCATGTCCTGCTGAACCCGTCCTCGGGCGCGATGATCCGGTCGTTGTTCGTGAACAAGGAAGCGCTGGAAAAGGGTGCGGTGCGTCCGGCTGGCGTGCCGGATCAGCGGGTCAAGAAGCTTGGTGTTCTGGGCGCGGGCCTGATGGGGGCCGGCATCGCTTTGGTCTCGGCGCAGGCGGGGATCGAAGTTGTTTTGATTGACCGCGATCAGGAAGCCGCCGATCGCGGCAAAAGCTACACTGAGACGTACCTGCAAAAAGGCATGGCCCGTAAAAAGGTTACACAGGAAAAGGCAGACGCAATGCTGGGTCTGATCACGCCTACATCTGATCTGGAAGCGCTGAAAGGCTGCGATCTGATCATCGAAGCCGTATTCGAAGACCCTGCGATCAAGGCCGAGATCACGAAAAAGGTCGAAGCGATCATTCCCGAAGATTGCATCTTTGCCTCCAACACATCGACCTTGCCGATTTCCGATCTGGCGAAAGCGTCCAGGAACCAGGATCAGTTCATCGGCATCCACTTCTTCTCGCCGGTCGAGAAAATGCTGCTGGTCGAGATCATCAAGGGGGCCAAAACCGGTGATCGTGCCGTTGCCAAGGCCCTGGACTACGTCCGCCAGATCAAGAAAACGCCGATCGTGGTCAACGATGCGCGCTTTTTCTATGCCAACCGTTGTATCATTCCATACGTCAACGAAGGGGCACGGATGGTTACCGAAGGGGTTGAACCTGCGCTGATCGAAAACGCGGCCAAGCTGGTCGGGATGCCTTTGGGCCCCCTACAGTTGACCGACGAGACCGCCATTGATCTGGGTGCGAAAATCGCGCGGGCCACAATGGCAGCCATGGGCGACGCCTATCCCAAATCGGGGGCAGATGACCTGATTTTCTGGCTCGAGGCCGAAGGGCGTCTGGGCCGCAAGGCAAACGCAGGTTTTTACAGCTATGACGACAA
>CAYGQZ010000390.1:0-3254 GCA_964352055.1 uncultured Rhodobacterales bacterium | reverse complement strand
TGGGCTTTCACACCGGCTTCGTATTCCTTGATCATCCCTATGATCTGTTCGTCTGTAAGCGTCCGTCCTAACTGCTGCTAGCTTAGAAAGCCTCTGTGTCTGTGTACAGAATGTTGGCGGTTGGTGTCAGCGCAACCACCAGAGATTTCTTTTGTCCGTCAGATGCTGTCAGGTCGCATATGGCGATCTTCTTGATACCTATTCGTTCGTCTTGCTGATCGGGATCGACCAATCTGCAATCGCCGTAGGCACCGTGCGGACGAAGGCCTGCATCAGATAGTTCTTTGAAGTACTGCGCGTAAGCTGTTCTTAGGAACTGGGCGTCAGTTGGGCTGTAGAGGAAGACAAACAATGCCCAACTCAGAGCAGCACCAACTACCAATCCTACCAAAAACGGCCAAGCCTTTGTTGTCTGCCCTTTTGCGTTTGCGTCATTCATGGCGGTCAGTCGTCCTCATCCTAATCACATATTCCACGGCAGCAGATCATCGACACGGTTGATTTTGTAGTCTGGGATGCGAGCGAGAGTGTCAGCCAGCCATGCCTGCGGGTCGACATCATTCAGCTTGGCGGTTTCGATCAGGGTATAGGCGATAGCGGCGGCGCGGCCACCGGTCAGTGATCCAACGAACAGGTAATTCTTGCGCCCGATTGCAACGGAGCGCATGGCACGTTCAGCGGTGTTGTTGTCCAGCTCCAAGATGCCGTGGTCGAGGTAAGGACGCAGCCGCGCCATGCGGGTCAGGGCATAGCGGATTGCACCTGCCAACGGCGATTTGCCCGAGATGCTGGGCAGTTGGGCGTGCAGCCAAGCCTCCAGATCATCAAAGATCGGCTTTGCCTGTGCTTGTCTGCTCTTGATACGCCGATCTGGTGGCGATCCGCGCGCTTCTTTCTCGACCGCGTAGAGCAGCGCGATGCGCTGGATGGTCTCGTCCGCGATCGCAGAACCTTGGGTGCGGTGAACATCGACGAACTTGCGCCTGATGTGCGCCATGCAGGCCACCTCGCGGATATCACCGGAACGGTAGAGGTCTTCAAACCCGGCATATCCATCCGCATGCATCCAACCCTGGTATTTGGCCAGATGATCCTTGGGATGCTGTCCTTTGCGATCCGGCGAGAACTGATACCAACTGGCGGGTGGGACATCACTACCCCAGGGTCGTTCATCTCGGCCATAAGCCCACAACCGCGCCGTCGCTGTCTTGCCAGTGCCAGGTGCGAGCATCTTGACTGGTGTGTCGTCTGCAAAGATCGCTTGCCCGGCCAGCACATGCCGTCCAATGGCATCCGCCAGTGGTTCTAACAACGCCGTGGATTTGCCAACCCAGTCGGCCAGCGTTGAACGATCAATGTCGATCCCGTCGCGCTCGAAGATACCGCTTTGGCGATACAGCGGAAGATGGTCTGCGTATTTGTTGACCAACACATGGGCCAGCAAACCCGGTCCCGGCCTTCCGCGTTCAATCGGGCGCGACGGCAGCACTGCCTGCGTGAAGGCTTCACAACCCGAGCACGCAAAGCGTGGACGCACGATGCGGTTCACGATGAACCGACCCGGAACATATTCCAGCTCTTCGGTCACATCCTCGCCAAGACGTCGCAGGCCGCCGCCGCACTGGGCGCAATCATCGTCGCCGGTGGTCAGCTCAACTTCCATGCGCGGGATATGATCGGGTATCGGGCGGCGCTTGGGTTTATCCTTTGGTTCTTCGTCGGGGAGCCGCAGCTTTGCAGTCATCTTGGCAACAGCGATCTCGCTTGTTTCTAGCGCCAGTTGAAGCTGTTCGATGCTCTCAGATGATGAGCCGAACCGGTGATTGCGGTGCCCGGCCAGCTGATGTCGTAGCTTCTCGATCAGAACTGCCTGCGACTTCACCTCGGCCAGCAAAAGCGTTGTGAACTGCCTCAGTTCATCAGGGTCTTTTGGCAAAGTTTTGTCGACGTCCAGCATGGCCTGACCATAGCAAAACAACAGCACGACGGGAATCCCATGCGGGCGTTTATCCTGCCTTGAGCGGAGTCCAACTGCGTTGCGGCACACGCCAATCGATCCCTTCCAAAAGCATCGCCAACTGGGCTGCGGTCAGGGCGATTTTGCCCTCCTTCGCCGATGGCCACACAAACCGGCCTTTCTCAAGTCGCTTGCTGAACAGGCAGGCACCTTGTCCGTCCCACCAAATTATTTTGATGAGATCACCGCGACGACCACGAAAGACGAACAGATGCCCGGTAAATGGATCCTGCTTCAACGTCTGTTCCGCCTGAGCTGCCAGCGTCGTAAATCCGCGCCGCATGTCGGTTACACCGGCAGCCAGCCAGACACGCGTGTTCGCGGGAACAGGGATCATGCAGAAAGACCCCGGATCAGCCGGGCTAACGCCTCGGGATCGTAGCTGCCGACAATCCTCAGCTGATGACCGCCCGCGATATCGATCTCAATCGCGCTTTGTGTGGATGCGGCATTGGCCGCAAGCGCGGGGGCCGGTTCCTCGGTCACAGACCGGTCTACGATCTCAACTGGAAGGAAGCACGGCTCAGGGGCAGTCTGTTCTTCGACGGCCTTTAGGTCGGGCGCAAACTTCGGATCACGTAGCCATTTGTGGATCAAATTGGTGTTCATCGCGTACCGCCGCGCGACCTGCGCTACCGACACTCCCGGCGCGCTTGTTTGCGCACAGATCGACACCTTCTCCTCATCCGACCAGAACCGCTTCTTCTGACCCTTCTTGCCCGCCATATCTGTCCTCAAGATGTCCACTATCGTTGGTGGACACTATCAACACACTCTATGGCCCGTCAGAGCAGCAAGGCCGGACGCTTACGTTCGTCTGAAAATCTGCGTTTCATGGTCCATCCTTTTCTTGGACGGATTACTAACACCTCAGTGGCCTGATTTCAGGGGGCTGGGTCACCAAACGGAAGCAACTGGAGTTCCCCCGGCTACGTGGACGGTCACCCCTGCACCAGCTCCGCAAACTTGGGCGCGCCGGGACTTTCGAGATCGGCTTCGTTGAGCGTTGCCTTGGGCATCACGATTTCTCGGCATCAGTTCCGAGGATTCGTTTCCTCAAACTGCTCGGGGTGACAGACTGCCCACAATCGAGCCGGGACATTGATTTCATTGAATATTTGTTGTGCGACTCGCCAAACGTTGACGTGGCGTTGACGTGGAATTCGCATAAGCAAAAAGCCCCACGTGATGCGGGGCCTAAGGCTTTGGTAATGTTCAGTAATTTTGGTTGCGGGAG
>CAYGQZ010000389.1:0-3273 GCA_964352055.1 uncultured Rhodobacterales bacterium | reverse complement strand
TTGTTCATCACGCCGGGTACAAGGGACCGGCGCCCTTTGCGGGCCTGTATCCATCCTTCTTGGGCGACTTTTGCGGCCGACATCGGTTTGGTAATGTTGGCCAGCCAGACACTGTTCATATCGGCATCTGCAAGGAAATTGGTTGCCGTCACCCCGGGGCACAGAACGCTGATAGTGATGTTTGAACCGGCTAGCTCGGTCGCCACAGCCTCGGACAGCGAAACCACGTAAGCCTTGGTTGCGTTGTAGACGGCCATGTTGGGACCGGGTGAAAACGCGGCGATCGAGGCCACGTTGAGGATCCGCCCCTTGGGCTGCGATTTCATGTGCGGAATGGCAAGTTGCATCAGCCGTGTCAGGGACAGGACATTCACTTGAACCGAGCTTAGCATCCGATCCCAGCCCTGACCGCTGTCAAAGGCTCCGTGATAGCCAAGGCCCGCATTGTTGACCAACACGTTGATCTCGCGCCCTTGCACGGCTTCCGCCCACAGCCGTTCTGCCTCCGCCATGCGCGACAGGTCTGCGGGAATAACCTCGACCTGAACAGTGCCGCTACGCAATTGGGCGGCGAGGGCTTCAAGCTTGTCGCTGGACCGGGCTGTCAGGATCAGGTTATGCCCGTCTTTGGCAGCAAGGCGTGCAAACTCGACGCCAAGCCCTTCGGACGCACCTGTGATCAGTGTCCATTGTGGCATCCAGATTCTACCCCCGGTTTAGATGGCATGAACCATCAATATGGGGCGGGCGGAGATCGCATGAAAGCCTTTATCGCGACAGGGCCGCGACGCCGGGCAGGTCCTTGCCCTCCATCCATTCCAGAAACGCGCCGCCGGCTGTGGAGATATAGCTGAAATCGTTTGCGACACCGGCCTGGTTCAAGGCTGCAACAGTGTCGCCGCCCCCTGCAACGGTGATCAGGTCTCCGGACCGGGTCAGGGCGGCGGCCGCTTTGGCGGCTGCAACGGTCGCCGTATCGAAAGGCTCGATCTCGAACGCGCCAAGCGGGCCATTCCAGATCAGGGTTTTGAGCACGGCAAATGCGGTTGCAATCTTGTCTGCAGCGGCATCACCTGCATCCAGCACCATCTGGTCGGCGTCCAGTCGTGTGTCCGGATTCAACGCAACCACCTCATGCGGCGCGTTGGCGGCAAAGGCCCGCGCAACACGGCCATCGACGGGCAGAATGACCTTGCAGCCTGCGGCGTCAGCGGCAGCCAGAATGCTGCGTGCCGTATCATGCAGGTCCGCCTCTTGCAGCGACGCGCCAAGGTCCGCGCCTTGTGCGGCCAGAAACGTATTCGCCATTCCCCCGCCAATGACCAGCACGTCGATCTTCCGGACTAGGTTTTGCAGCAAATCCAGCTTGCTGGACACCTTGGCACCTCCGACCACCGCGCCCACAGGGCGTTTCGGGTTTGACAACGCGGCTTCCAGAGCCTGCAATTCAGCCTGCATCAGACGACCCGCGCAAGCGGGCAAAAGATGCGCGACACCCGCCGTCGAGGCATGGGCCCGGTGCG
Organism: uncultured Rhodobacterales bacterium; assembly: GCA_964352055.1. Taxonomy (GTDB): domain Bacteria; phylum Pseudomonadota; class Alphaproteobacteria; order Rhodobacterales; family Rhodobacteraceae; genus Tateyamaria. Next base: position 1,750 of record CAYGQZ010000389.1, on the reverse strand, counting down.
CGGCCGAAAACGCGTCGTTGCAGTACACATCGCCCAAAGTGGACAGAAACTGCGCCATTTGCGGGTCATTGGCCTCTTCCATGGGTGTGAACCGTGTGTTTTCGACCAGAATCACTGCGTCAGCGGGTTGTGCGTCGATCCATTCACGCGAGGGACGTTCGACAAAAATCACCTTGCACCCAAAGGCCGCTTCCAGAGCAGGAACAAGCGGTTGCAAGGACATGTCCGGATTTGGCTTGCCCTTGGGGCGGCCAAAATGCGCCAAAAGAACTGGGCTGCCGCCTTTCGCGCGGATATCGGCAATTGTTGGCACGATCCGTTCAATGCGCGTGGCGTCCGTGATCCGGCCATCTTCCATCGGCACATTGATGTCGACACGTGTCAGCACGCGTTTGCCGTTCAGGTCCATATCATCCAGTGTATTCCAGCCCATCACTCACGCTCCTTGATCCAAAGTTGGCCTATGCATCGCGGCAATTGGCGTGCCGGTCAATGCATCACTTGTCCCTTGGACCGTCTAGGCATAGGTAAGTGCGCAATCGCAAAGAAGAGAGATACTCATGGCCGAAATCAAAGACCCAGAAAACACGATCCTGATGGAACTCAAAGGCGGTACCGTCACAATCGAGCTGTTGCCCGACGTGGCCCCGAAACACACCGCGCGCATGAAGGAACTGGTGCGTGCGGGCGAGTATGACAACGTGGCCTTCCACCGGGTGATCGATGGCTTCATGGCGCAAACCGGCGACGTGCAGCACGGTGACATGGAAGACGGGTTCAACATCCGCATGGCAGGCACAGGTGGATCAGACAAGCCGGACCTGCCGGCTGAGTTTTCCAAGCTGCCGCATGACCGCGGTACAATCGGCGCGGCCCGTTCGGCCAACCCCAACAGCGCAAACAGCCAGTTTTTCATCAACTTCTCCGACAACAACTTCCTGAATGGCCAATACACAGTGTATGGTCGGGTGACCTCGGGGATGGAACATGTCGATGCGATCACCCGCGGCGAGCCGCCAGCGGAGCCGGATCGCATGATCAGCGTCAAGGTTGCAGCGGATGCGTAAGCCTCTTGCAGTGTTGCTGGCCATGATGGCGGGCCCGGCCTTTGCCACGGGGATCGAGATCACTGTGGCAGGCGAGGGGGCGAATGGCGTGATTGCCATTGATCTCTTCGAGGATGTCGCACCCGGTCATGTCGAGCGGATCACGACACTGGCCTCGGAAGGCAAATATGACGGTGTTGCCTTTCACCGTGTCATTGATGGTTTCATGGCGCAAACCGGTGATGTGCAGTTTGCCAATATTGCGGATTACGACGGCCGGGCTGCCGGGCGCGGCGGGTCTGACTATGCGGACATCGATGCCGAGTTTTCCGACGCGCCGTTCGAACGCGGAACCGTCGGTATGGCGCGCAGCCAGGACATCAACTCGGCCAATAGCCAGTTTTTCATCATGTTTGAGCCGGGATATTTCCTGAACGGCCAGTATACTGTTGTCGGAGCAGTGACTTCGGGCCTCGAAGTGCTGGACCAGATCAAGCGTGGAGAGGCGGGCTCGGGTGCCATCACAGGTGCGCCGGACGTGATGACGTCGGTCGTCGTGACCGAGTGAACAAATGGATGCGGCGCACTGTCATGTGCCGCAGTTGCCAACAATGACGAGAAAGGCTGCGGCGCATCTTTTCGTGTGTTGGACATCAGCCAAAGGCCCTGTTGCGAAATCTGGTTTGCGGGCAGACATCGTTGAC
>CAYGQZ010000388.1:0-3287 GCA_964352055.1 uncultured Rhodobacterales bacterium | reverse complement strand
TGGCGGAGGACGCCTCCGCCTTACGGGGATGATCGCCACCGGAACTGCACATTTTCGTGCCCAAAATGCACAGTTTTCAAAACCGGCCTCGTAAGGCGCACCCATGGTGCGCCATCCTCAGGGCAATTCTGCCGAGGGTATGATCCCAAAGAACTGACCGTCCGACCAGACGCCGAACCAACCGTCGTGATGCACCCCCAGGTCGACCAGCCGGTAAAAACTCTTGCGGTCGATCAGCGCCTCCAGATCTGCGCGGATCAGGATATAAGGCGACGGCTCACCGGTTTCGGAATCACGCTCGACCCGGATCGGGTGCTCAGGGCCGGCAGTGGCGCTGTCGTCGACATGCGTCACGAAACGCAGCACCTGGTCTTGCCCTTCGCCCTTGGATTCAAAATCTATCGCTACAAAAGGTGCATCGTCGACAGTGATCCCCACCTTCTCGACCGGGGTCACAAGAAAGTATTTCCCATCCTCCCGCTTGAGAATCGATGAGAACAATTTGACCAATCCGGGTCGCCCGATTGGCGTGCCCTGATAAAACCACGTCCCGTCGCGGGCGATCCGCATGTCCAGATCCCCGCAAAACGGCGGGTTCCACAGATGCACAGGCGGCAAACCGCGTGATTTTGTGGCACCAATGGACGCGACAAGGCTTTCTGCGTTCGGGGTCACGGTTTTTTGTCCGCTCATATGTTTTGCCATTCCGCATTGTAGAGATAGGTTATGATGAAACATATATGCTTGGTGAAAGAGAAGTCATGACCGATTCAGAAGATCTTGTGACCGAAATCGAGGCGCTTGAGGCCAAACTGGCCGAGGCCAAGGCGTCGATCACGCGCCGTTTCATTGGGCAGGAGCGTGTCGTTGACCTGTCCCTGACTGCGCTGTTGTGCGGCGGTCACGGTTTGCTGATCGGTCTGCCCGGTCTGGGCAAAACCCGTCTGGTTGAAACGCTGAGCACCGTGATGGGGCTTGATGGCAACCGCATCCAGTTCACACCCGACCTGATGCCCGCCGATATTCTGGGCTCCGAAGTGCTGGACACGGCCGAGGACGGAACCCGTGTGTTCCGCTTTGTACCCGGCCCGATCTTCTGTCAGCTGCTGATGGCGGACGAGATCAACCGCGCCTCGCCGCGCACCCAGTCCGCGCTGTTGCAGGCGATGCAGGAAAAAACCGTGACCGTGGCGGGCGAAGACCGTCCGCTTGGGGTGCCGTTCCACGTTCTGGCCACACAAAACCCGATCGAGCAGGAAGGCACCTATCCGCTGCCAGAAGCGCAGCTTGATCGGTTTCTTGTCCAGATTGATGTCCTTTATCCTGACCGCGCGACCGAGCGTGACATTCTTTTGGCCACAACAGGCGTCGCGGAAGAACAGTCGGTTCAGGTCTTTTCCGGCGACGAACTGCTGGCTGCGCAAAAAGTTCTGCGGCGGATGCCCGTGGGCGACAGCGTCGTCGAGATGATCCTTGATCTGGTACGCGCGTTCCGCCCCGGCGAAGCGGATGCCTCGGACAAGGTGCGCGAAACCGTGGCGTGGGGCCCCGGCCCACGCGCCGCTCAAGCCCTGATGCTGGCCGTACGTGCCCGCGCGCTGTTGCAAGGCCGGCTGGCCCCGTCAGCCGAAGATGTCATCGATATGGCCCGTCCTGTTCTCAGCCACCGCATGGCGCTGAACTTTGCGGCCCGCGCGCGGGGCGACAGCCTGTCGGCTTTGATCGACGAAACGGCTGCGGGTCTTGGCCGTCGTGAGGCCGCCGCGTGATCACCCCAATCGCCCTGCGTGAAAAAGCAGAGACGCAGGCCGCGCGCCTGCCCGCTTTGCTGGCCCGTGCCGAACATCTGGCCGGTGCTGTTCTGCTGGGCGAGCATGGTCGCCGTCGCGCGGGCATGGGGGATGATTTCTGGCAATACCGGCCTGCGCAGATCGGTGACAGCCTTCGCATGATCGACCATCGCCGCAGTGCGATGGGGGACGTGCAGTTTGTGCGCGAACGCGAATGGCAGATTGCGCAATCGGTGATGCTCTGGATAGATCAGGGGGCCGCGATGCGCTTTGCATCCCGCCCGGATCTGGAAACCAAGGCCGAGCGCGCCCGGGTGCTGGGGCTTGCCCTGTCCATCCTGTTGATCCGGGGCGGCGAGCGTGTCGGGTTGACCGGCACCAACCTGCCGCCCCGCCGTGGCAACGCACAGGTCTTGCGTCTGGCCCAGATGTTCTCGGAAGACGCCGCAGAGGATTACAGCCCGCCCGAACATCGCGCCATGATCCCACACGCGCGCGCCGTGTTCATCTCGGATTTCATGGGCGACATCGACGCGGTTCGCACGGCCCTGACCAAGGCCGCAGACCGTGGCGTTCGGGGTGTTCTTTACCATGTGCTTGACCCGGCGGAGGAAGCCTTTCCGTTCAGGGGGCGCACCATTTTCCAAAGCGTGGGTGGCACGCTGGAGCACGAAACGCTGAAAGCTTCTGAACTGAAGGATCGCTATCTGGAACGGCTGGCCGCACGCAAGGCAGAGCTGCAACAGCTTTGTTCCGTGGCGGGTTGGCAATACGGTCTGCACCACACCGAAACATCCGTCCAGTCAGGATTGCTCTGGCTGTGGCGCGCCCTTGATGGCGGAAGGGCCAGCGCATGACAGTTTTTGGTGCCATCGGTTTTGCCGCCCCCTGGCTGCTGACCGCCCTGATCGCCCTGCCGATCCTGTGGCTGATCCTGCGCGCAATCCCGCCCGCCCCAATCCGTCAGCGGTTTCCGGGGGTCGCCCTTTTGCTGGGCCTCAAGGATGACGAGGCTGTGTCCGATCGGACCCCCTGGTGGCTGCTTTTGCTGCGCATGCTGGCGGTGGCTGCGATGATCATCGGCCTGGCGGGCCCGGTCCTCAACCCGTCTGACAACGCGGATCGGGGCGATGGGCCCTTGCTGGTTGTGCTGGACGGCAGTTGGGCCGGTGCAGGCCAGTGGCCACGTCAGATGGAGGCCGTAGAGGCCGAATTGCGCCGCGCCAGCGTCGCTGGTCGAGAGGTCGCGATTCTCCAACTGAGCATGCCCGAAGCGGCCGTGTTTCAGGCGGCAAACACGTTGATCGCACGCCTGCCCGGGATCTTGCCAATGCCCTGGCAACCCGGTGCGCCGGAGGCCGCTCTGGCCTTGTTGCCAGAGGGTGGATTTGAGACCGTGTGGTTCAGCGACGCGCTGAGTTACCCGTCGCAAGGGCCGCTGCTTGCGGCGTTGGAGGCGCGAGGGGCGGTGCGCGTTGTGCAATCGGCCTCGGACGT
>CAYGQZ010000387.1:0-3313 GCA_964352055.1 uncultured Rhodobacterales bacterium | reverse complement strand
ATCACCCACGGCGCTTGGGTCCTTTATGACCTGTTCCAGGACTTTGCCTGCCCCGATTGCGGGCCAAAGCGCAGGCCGCGCAGGCTTTGGCAGGTTCGGGCGCGCGAAACGCCTTTTGACCCGCCGGGCCAGATCGCGCAATCCGGCATGGGTGCCATCCAGGAGTGGAACGCGCCCGGCTTCGGCCAATGCCGGAACGGCGCGCAGAAATGCGGCATAGCCAGAGGCAAACGCAAGATCGCGCACCGCCGCCTCGCTGTCCGGCGGCGCGCCCAGCACTTCGGCGGCCGTCCACATCAAATGCCCCGAGGTCTGATCGATATAGGCGTCCATATGCGCCTGATCCTCGAACGCATCCTTGTAGATATCCCAGCGCCGCGCCGCGACTGCCACGTCAAGCCGTTCCGCCTGCGCGGGGCTGAGCAAATCCGCCAGGGGCGTCGTCACTTCGTGTTTGCGCACTGCGCCGCCAGCGCCGATCTCCTCCAGCGCGTCGCGCCACCATTGCAGGCGCATTTCTGCGATCATCGGTTCCTGCGTGACCCAGGGCGCGCGCGCCACTTCGACATTGAACGCATAAAGCGGGAAAAGGACGCGGCGCGCCGCCAACGGGGCTGCCATCACGGTACGAAAACGATCCGGGTCCCCCTGCTCAACCAACCGGGCGCAGCCTATGACGTCATCAGTCAGGCGCATGTCACACGCCCCAAACCGGGTCGCAAATCAGGGTGCCCATCAGACGAAGCAAAATACAAAACCAAGTTGGATGGGCATTCCTGACACACAGTGTGCATCATGCCCCTTCCTGCACCAGTTTCCAGCGGATCGCGTCCAGCAACGCCTCGAAGGAGGCATCGACGATGTTGGCCGATACGCCCACAGTCGACCAGCGCCGTCCCTGGGCATCCTCGCTGTCAATGATGACGCGGGTCACCGCTTCGGTCCCGCCTTGGGTGATACGCACCTTGAAGTCCACCAGGCGCACGTCCTCGACAAAAGATTGGTAGCGCCCCAGATCCTTGGCCAAGGCTTTGGCTAGCGCATTGACCGGCCCGCGATCGGTGCCCTGTTCGTCCATCGACTCAGATACAGAGTGCATCTTGACGCCATCGACTTTGACAACCACGACAGCTTCGGACAAGGACACCATCCGGTCCCGTTTGTTCTTGCGACGCTCAACAGTTACGCGGTAGCGCTTGACCTCGAAGTATTCCGGCAACAGGCCCAGCTCATCGCGGGCGAGCAACTCGAACGACGCTTGCGCGGTATCATAGCTGTAGCCTTCGGCCTCCCGCGCCTTGATCGCATTCAGAATACGCGCCAGCGCCGGATCCTTTGGCGCCACTTTCAGACCCATCTCGGTCAAACGGCGGCGCAGATTAGATTGGCCCGCCTGATTGGACATCGGAATGATGCGGTCATTGCCGACAACATGCGGGTCGATATGCTCGTAGGTTGTCGGGTCCTTGAGGATCGCACTGGCATGCAGCCCCGCCTTGTGGGCAAAGGCGGACGCCCCCACGAAGGCGGCTTGCTTTTGGGGCACCCGGTTCAGGATATCGTCGAGCATCCGGCTGATGCGCGTCAAACCCCGAAGCGCATCAGGGCGCACGCCAGTCTCAAACTGGCTGGTATAGGGCTCCTTGAGGAGCAGGATCGGGATCAGCGCGGTCAGGTTTGCATTGCCGCAGCGTTCGCCCAGCCCATTCAGCGTCCCCTGAATTTGACGCGCACCTGCATCAACGGCCGCCAGTGACCCGGCCACCGCGTTCTCGGTATCGTTATGTGTATGGATCGCAAGATGATCGCCCGGAATACCGGACGCGATCACGGCCACCGTAATCTTGTGAATGTCAGCGGGAAGCGTGCCGCCATTGGTATCGCACAGCGCCACCCAGCGTGCACCCGCATCATAGGCGGCATGGACCGCCTGCAAGGCGTAGTCCGGGTTGGATTTGTAGCCATCAAAGAAGTGTTCCGCGTCAAAGATGGCCTCACGCCCCTGCGCGACGATATGGGCAAAGGACCGGGCAATATTTTCCGTGTTCTCGTCCAGGCTGATCCCCAGCGCAGTCTTGACATGGAAGTCATGGGTTTTGCCGACCAGACACACACCGGGTGTATTGGCATTGAGAACGGCAGCCAAAACGTCGTCATTCTGTGCACTGAGGCCCGCGCGTTTGGTCATGCCAAAGGCTGTGAACGTGGCGCGGGTTTTGGGCGGGGTGTCGAAAAACGCGCTGTCCGTCGGGTTCGCTCCGGGCCAACCGCCTTCGATATAATCAACGCCAAGCCTGTCGAGGGCAGCGGCAATGCGGTGTTTCTCTTCGGCAGAGAACTGCACGCCTTGGGTCTGCTGCCCGTCGCGCAGAGTTGTGTCGAAGAGGTAGAGGCGTTCCTTGGTCATTGTACCACCTTCAACACTGGCGCACCAAGGGTGCGCCTTACGGGCATTCTGAAACGAATGAACCGCTGGTCAATGTGACATTGGTCGTGATGCCACTTCATGACAACGCCTCCAGTTTGGTTTTGTCAAAGCTCGGCCCAGCTACCAAATCAATGCCTGATTTTGACATCCTTACTTCGACACCAGCCTCTTGGAGAGCAGATTTCAGATTGTCCAGCTGAGTGAAGTCTTTGCTTAGCAGCGCTGCTTTTCTCATACTGTCCATCTGAGTCGCGATATTCGCCAATTGTGCAGTGCTGCCTCCGCCTGCACTCAGACTCGAGTATTGAGCGGCATATTGTTCCCTTTTTGCGTCGGTCAAAAATCCGAACCATCTGGCGTGATCCAACAATGCTTGAGGGTCCACATACAAACTCGAATGCAAGTACTGAAGCGCTTTATGTGTATTGAGATCGTCAGAAAGTGCAGCAATTAGCCCGGACCTGGGAATAAAAAGCTCGGGATCGGTCGGTTCCAGACCAGAGGTCAGATCGAGCCAACGGTTTAGTGTTTTTTCCGCCTCACCCCGCTTTTTCTCCGTCCAATCCATCGGCTTGCGGTAATGCGTCGACAGCATCACAAAGCGGATCACCTCGCCCGGCACCCCCTCATCCAGCAAATCGCGCACGGTAAAGAAATTGCCCAAGGACTTGGACATCTTTTTACCCTCGACCTGCAGCATCTCGTTATGCAACCAAACATTGGCAAAGCCGTGACCTGCGCATTTTGACTGGGCGATTTCGTTTTCATGATGCGGAAATTGCAAATCGTTCCCGCCGCCATGAATGTCAAAGCGATCCCCAAGCAACTCATAGGCCATGGCCGAGCATTCGATATGCCACCCCGGCCGACCCCGCCCCCACGGGC
>CAYGQZ010000386.1:0-3326 GCA_964352055.1 uncultured Rhodobacterales bacterium | reverse complement strand
TTGTCAAAGCACGTAACGGCTCAGGTCTGTTGATTGCGCCAGCTCGCCCAAATGCTTTTCGACAAATGCAGCGTCCACGGTAACGGATTCGCCTTCGCGGTCCGGAGCATTAAAGGACAACTCCTCAAAAACACGCTCCAGAACGGTGTAGAGACGACGCGCACCTATGTTTTCCACAGACAGATTGACCTCTGCCGCAATGCGGGCCAGGGCGCGAATACCGTCCTCTTCAAAGGTCACGGTGACACCTTCGGTCGCCATCAGCGACGAATACTGCAATGTCAGCGCGTTGTCTGTCTCTGTCAGGATGCGCACAAAATCGTCTTCCGTCAGGGCACGCAGTTCGACCCGGATCGGCAATCGCCCTTGTAGCTCGGGCAACAGGTCGGACGGTTTCGCGATGTGAAACGCGCCAGACGCGATAAACAAGATATGGTCGGTTTTGACGGGCCCATGTTTGGTGCTGACCGTCGTACCCTCGATCAGGGGCAACAGATCACGCTGCACACCCTCACGGCTGACATCACCGCCGCGCGCATCGGACCGTGCACAGACCTTGTCGATCTCATCGAGGAAAACGATCCCGTTCTCCTGCACGGATTCCAGTGCGCTTTTGGTCACGGTTTCATCGTCCAGCAACTTGTCGGCCTCTTCGCCGATCAGCACGTCATAGCTTTGGGCGACGGTCAGTCGTTTGCGTGTGGTGCGCCCGCCCATGGCTTTGCCAAAGAGGTCGCCAAGGTTCATCATGCCCATATTGCTGCCGGGCTGACCGGGGATGTCCATGGCCTGAAATGGATTTGACGTGTCGGCAACATCCAGTTCGATCACAGTGTCGTCCAGTTCACCCGAACGCAGTTTCTTGCGAAACATTTCGCGAGTCCCATCGCGGGCATCGGTGCCGGCGATGACATCAATCACACGCTCTTCAGCCGCGTTGCGCGCATTGGCCTTGACGTCTTCACGCATCAACTCGCGGGTCATGGTGATCGCACTGTCCACCAGATCGCGAATGATCTGTTCTACATCGCGGCCGACGTAACCGACTTCGGTGAATTTCGTCGCCTCGACCTTGAGAAAGGGCGCGCGGGACAGTTTGGCCAGACGTCGGCTGATCTCGGTCTTACCTACGCCAGTGGGGCCGATCATCAGGATGTTTTTTGGAAAGACTTCGTCCCGCAGATCATCCGACAACTGCTTGCGGCGCCACCGGCTGCGCAGGGCAACCGCAACAGCGCGTTTCGCATCCTTTTGCCCGATGATGAATCGATCCAGTTCCGAGACAATCTCGCGCGGGGTCAGGTCAGTCAAGTTGAAGTCCTTTCGATCAACATCAGTGCGTCGCCGCTTAGGTAATTACCGAAATCGGGAAAACAACCAAACCGGAATGCTTGGACGCTGTGGTTAACCTTGGGGCAGGGAGCATGCAACTGGAAACCCGTTACAAGGCTCGTAGCCCCGGACCTTTGCCCCGGATGCTTCAAACAGAAGGCGGCAGGCGGTGTTTTGGGATAAAATCGGGTAAAAGACGCAGCAGCCTCGCGCGGATCCCTTCCCACCGTGCACCCAGAAAGACAAGGAAAGCGCCGAGGAAAAACACCGTGAACACCTCGCTCTCGCCCTCCAGAACCGTTGAGGACAGAACGACGATATAGCCAACAGCCGCAATCAGGAACGACCGTCTGTCGATGATGATCGCAACGAGTGCAAAACAGGTCATCACGGCAACCAGCAGTGCATTCGAGCCGGGGCCGTTCGCATTCAGCAACGTCAATGCAAGCGTGTTCACAAGGGCCGGCGCCGCCACCACGTGCAGCCAAAACCCGTTCGCGGCACGCCGTGTCACCCGGTGCGGGTCGGACATGTCAAAAACCATCGCGATGACGAAAACGATGACACCGATGCCAAGGGTGATGAAGGCAAACGGACCATTGGCCGACAACAAGAACAGATCGCGCATATCGTTTGGTGCGCCGTTGCTGTTCCCTGCGATCAGGATCGAAACCCCGAAGGCCATGACTGCAATAATGGCCAGTGCAAAAGGCACGCGAAACCGGAACCAATAGACCAGCATACTCAGCGTCGCGAGAGCGAGAGGCATCACAAGGCTGCTGTTGTCGCCTTGCGCCACCATAAAGATTTCAGCCAGCGCACCGGAAAATCCATATCCCGCATTGACAGCAAACATCAGCGACAGGGCGATGGCCGGGGCAACCATTCTGCGCCTGCGAATGAAGTATTCGGACAAGACCCAGATCACTGCAGCGCCCACAAGCCCAGAGGTCATCAGGCCATTGCGTATGTTTCCGCTGTCGATGGTAAAGAAGGTAACGACCCCGGCCCATCCCGTGGCAAGGATGGCCAGGCCCACAACAATGAAAATCTCGTTGAAACCGCGGAAAAGTTCAAACGGTTCATCGCCGGGGTCAAGGTTTTCACGTGCCCCGCGACGGCTGTCTGCCAGCGCTTTCAGCGACGCGGCTTGCGCTTCGGTCAGAATACCCGCGCCGACCGAAGCCCGCAAATCGTCCTTGTCGATCACTTCGCGATCTTTTCCACAGTAAGGTTGCCGTTGGTGTAGACGCAGATATCGGATGCAATGGCCATCGCCTCGCGGGCAACGGCTTCTGCGTCGCGATCGCTGTCGATCAGCCCGCGTGCCGCAGCCAGTGCAAAGTTTCCGCCGGATCCGATGGCGGCCACGTTATGCTCGGGTTCCAGCACATCTCCGGCGCCGGTGATCACGAAAAGCTCGTTGCCATCGGTGACAATCAGCATCGCTTCGAGCTTTTGCAGATACTTGTCGGTCCGCCAGTCCTTGGCCAGTTCCACGCTGGCGCGGGCCAATTGCCCGGGGGTCGCTTCCAGTTTGGTCTCCAGCCGCTCCAGCAGGGTGAAGGCATCCGCCGTCGATCCGGCAAACCCTGCGACAACATCAAAACCACCCGGAGACAAGCGCCGGACCTTGCGTGCCGTGCCCTTGATGACGGTCTGGCCCAAAGACACCTGACCATCGCCGGCAATCACGACCTCGCCGCCTTTCTTGACGCCGATGATCGTAGTCCCGTGCCAGCCGGGAAAGTCGGATTGTGACATGATGCTTCTCCTTGCGTTGAACGTTATATGCGTGTTTCCCGGCATGGCTTCAATCCGGCGCGTCGATATGGTCAAGTCGGGCATGGTTTTTGGTATAACAGATCCGCGGATGAAACTGGCGCTGGGCGCATGGGCCGAAATTGCGCCCGGACTTGGCTTTGATCCGGGGAAGTTTCGCGCCAAACTCATATGGCAAAAGGATGAACCCGCGCGCAGCCACATCGTTGTTC
>CAYGQZ010000385.1:0-3359 GCA_964352055.1 uncultured Rhodobacterales bacterium | reverse complement strand
CCCAGATCACGAACCGTCAGCGACGGGTTGTCCTGTCGGGCCGTGCCACCGCCGACCATGACAGCATCATGGCGCGCGCGCATCGCGTGCACCGCGCGGCGGGCATGCGGCCCGGTAATCCACTGGCTTTCGCCTGTGCCTGCGGCGATACGCCCGTCAAAACTGCTTGCCAGTTTGAGGGTCACGAAGGGCCGATTCTGCTCAATCTTGAGAAAGAACCCGGCCAGATCCGCGGCCGCGATATCCGCGCAGATCCCTGTTTCGACAACGATGCCAGCGTCGCGCAGCATCCGCAGGCCGCCACCGTTCACACGCGGGTCTGCGTCCTGAAGCGCCACGACAACACGCGAGACCCGCGCCGCAATCAACGCTTCGGCACAAGGGGGTGTCTGCCCGTGATGGGCACAGGGCTCCAGCGTGACATAAGCGTCAGCCCCTTCCGCCGCCGGGCCCGCCTGCGCCAAGGCTTGCGTTTCCGCATGGGGGCGACCACCTGGCTGGGTCCATCCCCGTCCGACAATACGACCGTCTTTCACGATCACACAGCCAATCGCCGGATTGGGGTACGTGTTGCCCTGCCCGCGCCGCCCAAGGCCAAGCGCAAGCCGCATGAAGCGCGTGTCGTCGCTTGCGTTCACTCTTCTTCCGGCGCGGGGTTTGGACGCAGTTCGGCGACGAATTTGTCAAAATCATCTGCCGCCTGAAAGTTCTTGTAGACACTTGCAAACCGCACATAGGCGACGGTGTCGATCCGCTGCAGCGCTTCCATAACAATCTCGCCGATCTGCTTGGATTGAATGTCTGTTTCGCCCATGGATTCCAGACGCCGGACAATGCCGGAAATCATCTGGTCAATCCGCTCGGGATCGAGGGGACGTTTCTGCATGGAGATACGGATCGAGCGTTCGAGCTTGTCCCGATCAAAATCTTCCCGCTTGCCCGTGGACTTGATGACCACCAGATCCCGCAACTGCACCCGTTCATATGTGGTAAACCGTCCGCCACAGGCCGGGCAAAAGCGCCTGCGTCGAATCGCAACATGATCCTCCGCGGGTCGGCTATCCTTTACCTGAGTGTCAATATTTCCACAAAACGGACAGCGCATCGCCTACCCCCCTTTACGTTCATCCCGCCCACAGAAGGGTATTTGCCCAACTTTCATGAAACTATAAAAGGTCGACTAGGTTTTGGGTAGAGCAGAAATGACACCGCTAGATAAGCCGTGTTCATCCAGCCTCAGCGTCGGACAAGGTTCCCGTTTGGCAAACGGATCCTGACGTTGCCGAAGGTTGTGCCAAAGCAAAGCGCATGTGCATGCCCCACCGACAGGTTTTTTCCGGGCGTGCGCACGCCTTCGGAAAAGGTCCGGACCGCGTTTGGCACTTCCTGTGTTGTAAAGACGACGCCCCTTCGCCCTTGCACGGATCGGGACGGCCCGCGCGCCTCCAGGATGTAAAGCCTTTGACGATCCAGGCCCAGAACCCGCGTCGCATAGATGCCTGCAGCACACCAAAGCTGTGTACCGCCTGCGCCGTTGGCCTCGATTGTTTCGAAGGTCGTGGAATCGATCGGGAACACCGGAATTGTAAAGGTCTGTCGCGTGGCAAAGCCAAAGCCTTCGGCATGTGCCAGAGATGGAAACACCATGAGACAGGCAAGCGCCAGAATTCTTAGCATGGAAACACTCCTTTGTCCGCGTATAGCCTAAGCCATTCCTGTTGCTTTGGAAATCACAGTTGCGTTTGCCCGGGAACCGGCAGCCACGCTATCCGCTCAGGTGGGCGACAACATGCCGGACGTGCGGCGCGTTACGGTGTTCGAACAAATAGATGCCCTGCCATGTTCCAAGCACCGGACGACCGTTTGCGACCGGAATGCTCAGACTGACCGGCAGCAACGCAGCTTTGATGTGCGCGGGCATGTCGTCCGCGCCCTCATAGGTATGTGTCAGGTATGACATGGCGGGATCGGTGCTGGGTGGCACCAACCGATGAAAGAAGTTGGCCAGATCCGTTTGCACTTCGGGGTCGGCGTTTTCCTGGATCAGGATCGAACAAGACGTGTGCCGCACAAAAAGGGTGAGCAGGCCATCGCCGTCGCACCACGTCGTGACATCGCGGGTGAACTCATAGAGGCCCTGTCCACGGGTCTGGATGGTAAAGGTTGTTTGCAGCATGTCGCCCGAACAGGTCCCGGATCAGCGAAAGATCTTGTCACCTTGCTGATCGATCATCTGCTTGGCCTTGGTGATCGACGCCGCTTCGGCATCTGACAAATCGCTGATGGTGTCCGCCCTGATCAGGTTGTGCGTCAACGTCTTGCCATCCACTTCCTTTTCGATCCGCGCGGCAACCCGATAGTCATTGCCCTCACGCAGTGGTTCAGCCGTGATGCGATAGCCTTCATACTCTTCGACCTTGAGTTCCGGCGATGCGCCACCGCCGCTTCCGCCAAAGAGTCTTTTCAACAGTGACATGACAGTACTCCCTTGTTCCCGCCGATCAGTCTGCCAGTGACGGAAAGGTGCCGTCAAACGCAGATCACGCCGTCAGCGGATAGTGACTTGTGCGCTCTGGCTTAACCCGGTCGCGCATCACGGCGAGGTGCCGTGGACGGCCTGTCAGAGACCACCGTCCACAGTATTTTCCGGTTTGACTTACTGATCGAGGAACGACCGCAGTTTGCGCGACCGGCTCGGATGCTTGAGCTTGCGCAGCGCTTTCGCTTCGATCTGACGGATCCGTTCGCGGGTCACGCTGAACTGCTGACCCACTTCTTCAAGGGTGTGGTCAGTGTTCATCCCGATGCCAAAACGCATGCGCAACACGCGCTCTTCGCGCGGTGTGAGCGACGCGAGGACACGGGTCGTGGTTTCCTTGAGGTTCTCCTGAATGGCGCTGTCCAGCGGCAGCACGGCATTCTTGTCCTCGATGAAATCGCCAAGCTGGCTGTCTTCCTCGTCGCCGATGGGCGTCTCGAGCGAAATCGGCTCTTTGGCGATCTTCATCACCTTGCGCACCTTTTCCAAGGGCATCTGCAGTTTTTCAGCCAGTTCTTCCGGGGTCGGCTCGCGACCGATCTCGTGCAGCATCTGGCGGCCGGTGCGGACCAGTTTGTTAATCGTCTCGATCATGTGCACCGGAATACGGATCGTGCGGGCCTGGTCCGCGATGGACCGGGTAATCGCCTGACGGATCCACCACGTCGCATAGGTCGAAAATTTGTAGCCGCGACGGTATTCGAACTTATCCACCGCCTTCATCAGGCCGATATTGCCTTCCTGAATGAGGTCAAGGAATTGCAAGCCACGGTTGGTGTATTTCTTTGCAATCGAAATGACGAGGCGCAAGTTCGCTTCG
>CAYGQZ010000384.1:0-3377 GCA_964352055.1 uncultured Rhodobacterales bacterium | reverse complement strand
AAGCGCGCTATGGTTTGTCTGTCCGGATCGAGGGTGAGCCACATCTGGTCAGCCCAGATTTTTCGCTTGAGAAGTTCAAAACCGCGACGCGCGTGATACCGGTTGCTGCTGAACCGATCGTGTCCGTTGACACCACGATCATGGATCAGATCGACGAGGACGAAGCAGAGGCCGAGGCCGAGGCCGAGGCTGAAGCGATCTCGGTTTCGGAAACCGATGCCGAAACTGCGTCCACCGAAGATGGTGAAACCAAGCCCAAGCGTCGTCGTCGTCGTCGTCGTCGGAGCCGGAGCAAATCATCGCAGTCTGAAAACGGCGAGACGGGGTCTGACGAAAGCACGGATGCCGTAGCAGCCGGTGATGCCCCGGCATCTGATGCGGAAGGTAATTCGGCGTCTGAGCCTGAGATTAAGGCTGCGACGGACGACAGTCCTGCCTCTGATGGCGCTTCAGAAGACACCCCCGCCAAGAAGACCCCGACCCGGACGCGCAGCACGAGCCGGTCGTCCTCAAAGTCGACGTCGAAATCCAAAAAGGTCGAAGCTGCCAAGCCAGATGATCCGGCAACCGAAGAGAGCACACCGGACGAGGTCGCCGAAAAGCCCGCGCCCAAACCGCGCGCGTCACGATCGCGCACCAGTGCCAAGGCGAAGGCTGCAGCCGCTGAAGCTGCGCCCGAGACTGATGTCAAGGCGGAGACCACCGTTGAGGCTTCAGCCGTGGCAGAAGCTGTTGTGGCGGCCGTGCCACCCGAGCCAGTGACGGAAAAAGAACCCTCCGAACCTGTCGCTGTGGAAACTGCCCCTGAACCGGCGGTCATGGTCAATGGAGCGTCGGTCGTCGATCACAGCGTAGCAGAGCCTGCGGCACATAACCCGGCGCCTGAGCCCGTTGCAGCGTCGCCAGAGGAGCCGCCAAAGCCCAAGAAACGCGGCTGGTGGTCGCTGGGTAAGTGATCAAAGGGGCGTGCCGAAGGGCGCGCCCTTTATCCTTTCCGGATGACGTATGTCTGCACCGGTCCATCCAGATCTGACGACACCAGAACATGTCCCGCTTCTGCGCAGAAATGCGGGACATCAATTACGGCAGCAGGATCATCGGCCAACAGCGTCAGTTCCTCTCCGCTGTTCAAGGATTTCAGGCGTTTGCGGGCCTTGAGCACGGGCAGGGGGCACAACAACCCCAAGGCATCGAGTGTTTTGATATCTTCCATGCGGAACCAGTTAGGCCGGATGTTTCAGTCTGTCCACACACATGTGACCACATCATAGGTGACGGATACATTTTGATAAGATAGGCGGGTGGTATGTTTGGAATTGATATCATCGACGCCAGTCTCATCCCTGCCATGAGCATTGCGCTTTTTGCGGGGATCATCAGCTTTCTCAGCCCTTGTGTGCTGCCCATTGTGCCACCCTATCTGGCCTATATGTCGGGTATGACAGTTGCAGAGATGTCGGATGAAAGGTCCGGGCGCAATCGGGCGACGATCACCGCACTGTTCTTTGTGCTGGGCCTGTCAACGGTATTCCTGTTTCTCGGCTTTGCTGCGTCAGCTTTCGGTGCGTTTTTTCTGCAGAATCAGGTTCTCTTTTCGCAGATTTCGGGCGCTGTCATCATCGTTTTCGGATTGCACTTTCTCGGCGTATTCCGGATCGGGTTTCTGGATCGCGAGGCGCGCATGGATGCGGGTGATCGGGGTGGATCTTCTTTTGGAGCCTACGTTCTGGGGCTTGCCTTTGCGTTCGGCTGGACGCCGTGTATTGGCCCGCAGCTTGGCGCAATTCTGACGCTTGCCGCGAGCGAGGCGTCCGTGACGCGTGGCACCTTTCTGTTGGGCATCTACGCTTTGGGCCTTGGGATCCCGTTCCTTTTGGCTGCGATGTTCATGAGCCGGGCCATGGGTGTCATGAACAGGCTGAAACCGCATATGAGAATGATCGAGAAGACGATGGGAGCGCTGCTGGTCTTTGTCGGAGCCGCAATGCTGCTGGGCCTGTTCACTCGGTTTTCATTCTGGCTCCTTGAAAGTTTTCCGGCCCTGGCGACTTTGGGATAGGGCAGTCCGATCTCTGAGACAGAGACCGGCCGGAAACCGAAGCGGTTTCCAGTTTCGCACAACATCCGCAACCTGCGCTGTTTTCCGTGGTGGAAAACAGCCGGAGACCGTGTCGGTCTCCGCCTTACTTTGGCCCAGAAAAGGCGTTAGTGTCGCACCAACGAAGGTGCATCCATGAGCAGTCCGCATCCCATTGCAGTGTCACGTCGCCGGGTGTTTTACATTCCGGGCTATGATCCTATTCATCCGCGCCGCTACCGAGAACTGTATCGAAAGGAAGGACGGGCGCAGGCGGACCTGTCTGAATATCAACTGACCCTCACCCAAGCTGCAAAAGGCGCAAATTATGGCTGGCAGGTCGATGCGCAAATAGATGGCACTGCGGTGCGCGCGGATTTCGAAGTGCTGGTCTGGTCAGATATCGTACGCGACAGCATGGACGCTTCGATCCCCGGCACCTATCTGCAACTCGCGCGAACTGCCTGGATCTATATCAGTACAGGGACCCTTGCCCGGCTGATGCGCCTGCGCAAGGGTCCCGTGATTGCCGCGCTTTATCCTGTTGGCATGCTGCTCGCCCAACTCTTGTTGGCGTTGATCGCCTGGGTCATGCTTTGGCGAACAGGTGCCTGGCTCGGGGGGAGCAGTGGCGCCTGGCTTGGAACCATTGCAGGTCTTGGCACTTTCGTTGTGCTGATGCGGTGGTTCAAGGCAAAGGATGGTAAGGTGTTTGCTTACTACCTCATGCATGACTACGCCTATTCTGCTGCCTCAAAAGGGGCAAACCCGGCACCACTTGAGGCCCGGATGCGCATTTTTCAGGACAGCATCGCCGAGGCTTTGGCCTCTGATGTGGATGAAGTGCTTGTGGTTGGTCATTCGTCGGGCGCGCATCTTGCCGTATCGATCCTGGCCGACCTGATCCGCGCAGGCCGTGTCCGTTCAGAGGGCCCGCCACTGGCTTTTTTGTCATTGGGCCAGGTCGTGCCGATGGTGTCATTTTTGCCGGATGCGCACCGCTTGCGCGCCGACCTGCAATATCTGTCGGCGCGGTCAGAACTGACATGGGTGGATGTGACCGCACCGGGTGATGGGTGTGCCTTTGCGCTTTGTGATCCCGTATCCGTGTCCGGCGTTGCACCCGAAGACAAGAAATGGCCGCTGGTCTTTTCAGCAGCCTTTACCCAAACGCTGAGCCCAGAGCGGTGGGCCGCATTGCGGTGGCGTTTTTTTCGACTGCATTTTCAGTATCTTTGCGCGTTCGATCGCCCCAGGGACTACGACTATTTCCAGATCACAGCCGGTCCACTGACATTGG
>CAYGQZ010000383.1:0-3377 GCA_964352055.1 uncultured Rhodobacterales bacterium | reverse complement strand
CATCGCAGATCTTCTTGTCGATGTTCATAAGCAGGGGCCTTTCGGGGGTTGGGGCGATAAAACTTCGGCGCATGAAACCATGCGTCATTCGGGTCAAAGGTGTTTCGTTATGTCCGGTTATGCGGTCCGGTGGACGTGCACGGCACAATTCGCGTGACGCACCACGCGGGCCGCTGTCGAGCCGAGGAAATAGTCACTCAATCCCGGCTTGTGAGAGCCGACCACGATGCAGTCGATACCGTTTGTATTGGCAAAGTCGATGATCGTGCGGGCCGAATGCCCGATGACCAGTACAGGGGTGATGTTGTCAAGGCCCGCAAGCTTCTGCGCCATCGTCTCCTTGGCATGGGCCATACCGGCCTCGACCACGCCGTCGTCCAGATAGGCCTTGGCAGAACCCTGCACCTCTTCATGGACGTGGAGTGCAACGATCTCGCAACCGTCTTCGCCCAGGGCCTTGGCAATCGCAAGCGTCTCCGGCGAGATATCGTGGTCAAGCGCCATGGGCACGAGGATTTTCTTATACATAGTAGCTCTCCATCATCGGTGGCGGCTTTTCAGGGCCATGGGTGCAAGACAATTTTCGGCGAGGCAACCTTGCCCGCCCGCAGGTCTGCAAAAGCGGCAGCACCATCCGCCAGAGCCCGTGTTTCGATCCAGTCCAACAGACCCAGCCGACCGTCAAAGATGGCTTGGGCCGTGTCTCGGAAATCCTGCGCTGTATACGTATAGGTGCCGATAAAGGTGATCTCTTGCAAGGTCATCCTGCGGATATCCAGTCCGCCGGTGTCTTCGCCCAAGCCGATATGCACAATCACACCACCCGGTTCCGTATGAGCGGACGCTGTTGCACGGGTCGCAGCATAGCCCACCGCGTCTACAACCATAGCATACTGGCCCTGCGCTGTCGCCGTGGCGTCTTGACCGCATGCATCCTGCAAGAACGCGCGGCGGCCAGCATTGGGCTCCACGATCGTGACCTCGGAGACGCCTTGCGCCTTGAACGCAAGAGCAGCCGCCAGTCCGATGGCCCCACCGCCAATCACCAGCGCGCGTTTCTCAGCGCCTGCATGAATGGCTTCCAGCCCCAGACGCACCGCATGCCAACTGACCGCCAGCGGCTCGGCCAGTGCCGCGTGATCCAGCGAAACGGCATCCGGCACCACAATCAGGTTGTCCGATGGCATCGCAACATACTGGGCAAAGGCCCCTTCGCGCGGCGGCATCGAGATGATCTGACGACCCGGGCACAGGTTTTCGCGGCCGGTCGTACACGCCCGGCAGGTTCCGCAATGGACCAGCGGATTGATCGTCACCCGCGTGCCCTTGCGGTCTCCCTCCACGATGACACCCGCCGCCTCATGCCCCAGGATCAGCGGAGCCGGCCTGCGCGCGTCATGGCCAAGATAGGCGTGCATGTCCGAGCCGCAGATACCCACCGCGTCAATGCGCACCAACTCTTCACCCGGTTTCGGCACAGGATCCGCCGCATCCCGGAACCCGAGGGTTTCAACCCCATCATAAATCAGCGCCTTCATTTTGCGGTATATCCTCCATCCACCATCAGCACCTGTCCGGTCACGTATCCCGACGCTTCCGAGCATAAAAAGAGCAACGGGCCGTCGATGTCTTCCATCCGTCCATTGCGCCCCACACAGGTTTGCGCGGCATTGCGCGCGGCCCGGTCCGGGTCGTCAAAGACAGCCTTGGTCAGTTCGGTCGGAAAGAACCCCGGCCCGATGGCGTTGGCCGTGATCCCGTCCCTAGACCAGCTTTCAGCCATGGCGCGAGTCATCTGACCGACCCCCGCCTTTGTCGTTCCATAGGCAATTCCACCGGGAAAGGCCCGTGTCGTTTGCAGCGAAGCAAAATGCACGATCCGTCCCCAGCCCTTTTCCTGCATGGCAGGCACCAGGGCTTGCGACAGGAAAAACGGCGCCGTCAGGTTCAGGGCCAGCGTCACGTCCCACCCGTCGGGGGTGACATCGCTGGCCGGTTGACGCGTGTTGATCCCTGCGGCATGCACCACGATATCGGGGGATCCGAAGGGCGAAGCAATCTGCGCGGCCAGTTGCGCGATGCCATCGCGGTCCGCGAGGTCCGCCGCCACAAAGGCTGCGGCATCGCCCGCCTGCTCTTTCCATTGGGCCAACTCGTCCGCCCGGCGCGCCACGCCGACCACTTGGGCACCCGCCGCCAACAACGCGTCAGCGGCCCGCCGCCCCAGGCCGGAGCTTGCGCCTGTCACGCAAGCCACCCGGCCTGTCAGGTCAAACAGGGTGCGGGGGTCACTCATCCGCGGTCAGATCGAAATTCTCGCCCGGGAAGTATTTGGCCAGACGCACATCCGCAGCGCGGGCGTGCCCTTCCATGCCTTCCAGACGGGAAATCCGTGCCGTTGCTATGGCAACCGGCTTTGACCCTTCACGTGTGGCCCGCTGCCAGGTGACGATCTTCATGTACTTGTGCACGGACAATCCGCCCGTGTACCGCGCGGCACCGGATGTCGGCAGCACATGGTTGGTGCCCGCGGCCTTGTCACCGTAAGAGACGGTTGTCTCTTCGCCAAGGAAGAGCGAGCCATAGCAGGTCAGGCGGTCCAGCCACCAATCCAGATCTTCGGCCTGCACCGTCAGGTGTTCGGGCGCATAAGCGTCAGAGGTCGCCGCCATTTCTTCGCGATCTGCACACAGGATGACTTCGGCATAGTCGCGCCATGCCTTGAACGCGTTGTCCCTGTTTACTTCGGGCAGGTCGTCGATCAGGCCGGGCACCATTTCCATGACTTTCTCGGCCAAAGCGCGATCATCCGTGACCAGCCAGACAGGCGAGTTGTAACCGTGCTCGGCCTGGCTGACGAGGTCGGTGGCGACGATATGGGCGTCCGCAGAACTGTCCGCCAGAATAAGGCTGTCTGTCGGACCCGCGATCATGTCGATACCAACGCGCCCGAACAGAATGCGCTTGGCTTCGGCCACGAACTGGTTGCCCGGACCCACAAGGATGTTCGCCTTGGGCAGGCCAAACAGACCAAAGGTCATTGCGGCCACACCCTGAACGCCACCCATGGCAAGGATCTTGTCCGCACCGCAGATATGCGCCGCGTAGATGATCGCCGGGGCAACGCCCACATCCGGACGGGGCGGCGAACAGGCCGTGATGTGCTTGCAACCAGCCACTTTGGCCGTCGTCACCGTCATGATCGCACTGGCGATGTGGCTGTAGCGCCCACCGGGCACATAACATCCTGCCGCGTCCACCGGAATGGCACGCTGGCCCGCAATCAGACCTGGCACCACCTCGTATTCCACATTGGCGACCGTGCTCTTTTGCGTTTCCGCAAAGCGGCGCACGTTGTCGTGGGAAAACCGGATGTC
>CAYGQZ010000382.1:0-3378 GCA_964352055.1 uncultured Rhodobacterales bacterium | reverse complement strand
TTCTTTGCGTGGACGGAACCTATGCCCGCCCAAAAGGGCCGTCAACAGACAAACGGAAGAAAAAGTGTCGCGGGGCCAAAAAAATACGAAATAATCTTGCGCTGGATGCGCTCTCATTGAAAGAACGGAAAAGGCCGGGCCGGAAGCCGTTAACTTATAGGGTCGAGCGCCGGAGTCTATCCGGCCCGGGCCGCAGGCGTTGGCGCCAGCGGGCAAACCGGCCCATATCACATGCCCACGCAGGGGCAGCCTATCTCCGGAAGACTTGGATCGGGACTCCGTCCAGCAGTTCGTCCAGTCTCGTGCTCTGCGCTGTTTCGCCGAAACGTCTGTTCGAGTTCAGCCCGGCACCGATCAGTTGCACCACTTCGGGGGAGCCTGCGAATTTCGAATGGCTTCCGGAACTGGAATCGCTGACCTGTCCAAGATCGATAACGGTCACTCCGAAGTCTTCAAGCGCCTGCACGTCCGCAGCACCAACACGTGGCACACCCCCCGCGATCCGACGCGACAGCTTTAGCGCTGCATCGTCCTGAGAAATCAGCAGATACATTTTGCTGAGGATGTGGGGTGGCAGTTCTTCGACTTGGGTCTGGAACAGGTCGATGTCTATGTCCGGTGACGCCAGCACGATATGATTGATCCGTGTCCTTGTGCCCAGTTTGCCCTCGTCTTCGGCCTTTACCAGCCCCTCCATGGTCAGAAAGGTGCCCATGGAATGTGCAAAGACATCGACGCTGTCGGCCTTTGTCTTGGCGAGTGTTTCGGCCATTTCATCCAGCTTGGAGCGTGCGACGAGGGCGCTGTTGATGTCGTAGACATATGCGCTGCCCTTGGCAGCCGATGCCCAGGTGTAGAGCACCGGAACGCCGGTGAATCCGGTGTCTTCGACAAATTGGGCCAGCCGGAGCACCGCCTCGCTGGCGGTGTTGTTAAAGCCATGAATGAAAACCATCAGCCTTCGGTCGCCGGGTGCACGTTTGGCCAGTTCGCGGTTGACCTGCGATACGAAGGCGGCATCGTTTTCATAAAGGATTGGGTTGATGACGGTAAATTCCGTGCGTGGATCGGGTGGCAACTTCTTGGGCCGCTCCAGCATGCCCGTCACATGATTGGGCGGGATCGTTGCATCGACAGAGGCAAGGGCAAGCTCTGGCGCGCGTTCCGATGAAAAGAAGGCCCCGATCACTTCTGACGACTCGCGCGTGGACATGATGAACACGCGGTGTTTTGTCAGGTTATCCACGCTGTTGACCGGGACTTCGGGGTTGGTGACGCCGATGATCTGCGGCGCGCGCGTGCACCCGGTTGCGACCACGACCAGTACGGCCGCCACCAGTGGCCAAAATCGAAAGCGCATTCCCATGATATCTCCCCGTAGATCGTGCCGCCGATACGATCGGTGCAACTCAGATAAGGACAATTACAAGGGGTTGGGGCGTTTCCGCAATCGGACTCTTGCGAAAACATCAAATGAGTCGGCGTATGTGTGTGATCCAGATGCGGCAAGGTGCTGCAGGATCGCGATTCGAGGAAAAAAGGATCATGCCGTTGCATGACCGGCAATAGCGTGGTCCAGCCACAGCCTTTGCACGTGGGCTGGCAGCGCGGTGCAAGATCGGGGCCAGTGTTTCCAATGTACTTTGCCTTGGCGCTCCCGACGCTGCAAAGGCAGCCAGATATGTCGTGCTCGAAATCGTTGAGCGGTCACACGGCTTTCACATCGCGTTGCCTGTGCCTTGCAATACGCCGTGTTCCAGCGCGTACCGCGTCAGCCCTGCCGTCGAAGAAATGCCCAGTTTGCGCTTGATGTTCTTGCGGTGGGTTTCGACCGTACGGACCGAGATATCGAGGGCGTTTGCCACGTCCTTGTTCGACAGGCCCTGCGCCAGTTGCAGCAGGATCGTTTGTTCGCGTCCGGTCAATGCACTGGGCGCATCGCCGGATTTGGGGGCAATTGCGCCTTCGGCTCCGGTGCACAAGTAGCGTTCGCCGCGCATGACCGTCTCGATCGCTTCAGCGATCTCGTCTGTGGGCACATCCTTGAGCACATATCCCATAGCCCCGTGGCTGAGCGCCGAAGAGATGTATTCGGGGTTGTCATGCATCGACAACACCAGAATACGGGTGCCGGGGCGGCGCTCCAACACCATTTCGGTCGCAGTGAGCCCACCCATTCCGGGCATGTTGAGGTCCATCAGGATGACATCCGGTTGCAGGCTTTCCAGCTGATCGAGGGCAGCGCGACCATTGTTCAGTGTACCGACAACCTCGATGCCGTCGTGATCCTCGAGCACGGATTGAATACCTTGGGCAACCATGGGGTGATCATCGACAATAAGGACACGGATCAGGTCTGTCATGCGCGGGCGCTTTCCTTGCTGCGGGGTTTGGTCAAGGCGGTGTCTTCGGGCGGCAAGAGATGGGTGAGGGGGACGATTGCCTCGATGACCGTACCGCCATCGGCTCCGGACAAAATACGGAACTGCCCGTCAAGCTGTTCGACCCGTTCCTGCATGTTGCGCAAGCCGATGCCCGCGCTTTGACGGCTATGGGCCGCAGCCAGTCCGCCGCCATTGTCACTGATGCGCAAGGTCGCCCCGCGTTTGTGACCGCGCAGATCAACCGTCACCCTGGTCGCGCCAGAATGTCGTTCAATATTGGTCAGCGCCTCCTGAGCGATCCGGTACAGCGCAATCTTGGCTTCGGAATCGAGCCGGTTGCGAAACACAACGGTCTGAAAGTCTGTCTCCATCCCGGTGCGCATCGCAAAATCATCGACCAAGGTCTTGAGGGCAGGGCCGAGCCCCAGATCGTCGAGTACGCCGGGGCGCAGGTCGCGGCTGATCCGCCGGACTTCGGAAATGGCGGACCCAAGGTTGTCGAGACCGCGCTGCAAAGGCTCGCCCGCGGTGTCCTGCCCCTTGTCCAGACGCCGCCGTGCGGTGTCGAGTGCATAGCGCACGCCCACGAGGATCTGACTGATCCCGTCGTGCAATTCGCGGGCCACGCGCCCCCGTTCTTCTTCTTGCGCGTCAAACACCCGCTGGGTCAGCTTTTTCAGCTTGGCATCGGCCAGACGGCGTTCGCGGATGTTGAGGGCCATTCCGGAGCCAAAGACCAGCAGCAACGCCAGAAGGGTGATCGCAGATATATAGTAGAAGGTGCGTTGCACCCGTGTCTCCACCTCTGCGCGGGCGGCGGCGACGCTGGTCAGGACATCGTCGATGAACACGCCCGTGCCCACGGCCCACCGCCAGGACGGAAAGGAGGTCACATAGGTGATCATCCTGGCCTCTTGCCCGTTCGAGGGTTTGGGCCAGAGATGGGTCAGGTATCCGTCGCCCTGGCGCGCGATGTCGATCAGTTCGGCAACAA
>CAYGQZ010000381.1:0-3385 GCA_964352055.1 uncultured Rhodobacterales bacterium | reverse complement strand
CATGTTCTAGGGAGGAACACATGCGCACATCCATCATGCTTGGCGTGGCCGCGGCATTGACTCTGAGTGTCAGTGCATTCGCCGTCGCTGCAGATACAATCAAGATCGCCTTTATCGATCCGCTCAGCGGACCATTCGCGGGCACCGGCGTCAATGGGCTGCATCAATACGAATTTGCCGCCGAAGAGCTGGTCAACAAAGAGGGTGGTGTACTGGACGGCGATATGTTCGAAATCGTCGCCTTCGACAACAAGATCAGCCCCAAGGAGTCGCTGATCCAACTGCAGGTCGCAATCGATCAGGGCATTCGGTATATCGCCCAAGGCAACAGCTCGGGGGTGGCCAATGCGCTGACCGAAGCCATCGACAAACACAACCGGCGCAACCCCGATGATCGGGTGCTGTTTCTGAACTACTCAGCAGTTGACCCGGCGCTGACCAACGAAAAATGCAACTTCTGGCACTTCCGGTTCGATGCGAATGCTGACATCAAGATGGATGCGCTGACCGACGTGATCGCCGAGGATGACAGCATCAAGAAGGTCTACATCATCGGGCAGGACTATTCCTTTGGCAAAGCCGTTGCTGCGGCCGCCGTGCGCTTCATCGGCGAAAAACGCCCCGACATAGAGATTGTCGGCAACGAGCTCCACCCGATCGGCAAGGTCAAGGACTTCACCCCCTACAGCCGCAAGATCATGGCCGCGGAAACCGATGCGATCATCACGGGCAACTGGGGCGCGGACATGCTGGGACTTGGCAAATCCGTACTGGAAAACGGCTATGAAGGTCCGATTTTCACCTACTACGCCGCTGCTGACGGCATCACGGCCGCTTTTGGCGAAACGGGCGAGGGCTCACTGCGCCTGGTTGCCGAAGGCCAGATCAATCCACCCGTCAGTGACGCTGCATCGGCCTATTACCAAGCCTTCAAGGCCAAGTACCCGGATGGCAATATCAGCCAGGCGCGCATCACCAACGTGATCGAGATGCTGGCCAAGGCGATCAACGCAGCAGGCAGTGCCACGAACGTGGTGCAGGTCGCCTATGCGCTCGAAGGCATGGAGCACGAAAGCCTTTGGGGCGGCTCTGTCAAGATGCGCGAAGTCGATCACCAGCTGATCCAGGATGTACATATCCACGCCCATACCGGCAATGATATCACCTTCGACTACGACAATTCCGGCTTCGGGATCAAAGTCGAGGAAACGGTGACACTGGCTGCAATGGATAGTGAAACAAGCTGTGACATGCGGCGGCCCTGATAAGATGCGGCCCGCAACGCAAAGCGGGCCGTTCTGCCACTCTCCTGGCAGAAATATCCCGGGGGAGTCCGCAGGACGGGGGCAGAGCCCCCTGAAACATCGCGTGGCGCAGCCGCAATCGGATCAACGCAAGGCATCGTAAATGGATCTCATCCTCGTCAACCTTATTGACGGACTGGTCACGGGTCTGTTGCTTTTCATGCTGTCGGCGGGCCTCACGCTGATCTTTTCGATGATGGGCGTGCTCAACTTTGCCCATGCCAGTTTCTACATGCTGGGCGCCTATTTTGCCTTCCAGATCAGCATGGCACTGGGGTTCTGGATGGGGTTGCTGCTGGCGCCGCTGATCGTGGGCGTCATGGGTGCAGGGGTGGAGCGTTACGGACTCAGGCGGGTCCACCAATATGGCCATGTGCCGGAGCTGATCTTCACCTTCGGTCTGGCATTGCTCATCGAGGAACTGGTGCAATTCATCTGGGGCAAGAACCAGATGCCCTTTGAGGCACCCGAGATTCTGCAATTCACCGCCTTCGCCATCGCGGGCAATTCGATCCCGGCCTACAAGATTTTCATGATTTTCATCTCGATCGCTATCTTCATCGGGCTGCTCTGGGTTCTGACGCGCACCCGCGTGGGGATGATCATTCAGGCTGCACTGACCTATCCCAAAACTGTCGAGGCACTGGGTCACAATGTGCCGCTGATCTTCATGGGCGTGTTCGGGGTGGGCACGGCACTGGCTGGTGTCGCTGGCGTCATTGCGGGCCCGGTGCTGGGAACCTTCCCCGGGATGGCTTTCGTGCTTGGGTCCATCGTGTTTGTGACCATCGTGATTGGCGGGCTGGGCTCGCTATGGGGGGCCTTGGTTGCCTCGCTGCTCATCGGCTGGATGACCACTTTTGCCAAATCCTACAATCTGCGGATGGAGGACTTGCTGACTGGGCTCGGTTTCACCAAGCCCGAGAACATCTGGGACAGCGCATGGCGTGATCTTTGGACGCTGACCAGCCCGCAAATCGCGGATATTCTGCCCTATATCCTGATGGTTCTGATCCTGATCTTCCGCCCCTACGGCCTCTTTGGAAAGCGCGACGCATGACGGACGGGTCCACAACATCGCAGGCGCAGGGCACTGGCGCAGGTGCCATGATCCTGCCCATGGCACCTTGGGTGATCGCAGCCATCCTGCTGTGCATCCTGCCGTTCATCTTTACCAACAACTCCGCCATCACGATCATGAACCAGATGGCCATCACGATCATCTTTGCGCTGGCCTACAACATGTTGCTGGGGCAGGGCGGCATGCTGTCCTTTGGCCATGCAGTCTATGCGGGCGTCGGCGGATTTGCCTGCATGCATATCATCAACTCGGGAGATTTCTTTTCCAGTCTCCCCCTGCCGGTCCTGCCCATCTTTGGCGGCTTGATGGGCATGGGACTGGCCACACTCGTAGGGTCGTTTTCGACCCGCAAGGCGGGCACCGTCTTTGCCATGATCAGCTTGGGCGTTGGCGAACTGATCGCGGCCTGTTCGGTCATCATCGTGGTGTTCTTTGGCGGGGAGGAAGGCATTTCCGGCGACAGGACCTACGGGCTGCCGTTCTTCGGCGTCGAATTCCTGCAACAGATCGAGGTCTATTACCTGATTGCCTTCTGGCTCATGCTGTCAGCAATCCTGATGTATCTCTATTCCCGCACGCCTTTGGGGCGGATGGCCAATGCGGTGCGCGACAATCCCGAACGGGCCGAGTTCCTGGGCTATTCGGCGCGCTGGGTCCGGTTCTACAGTTTTGTCGCTTCAGGCTTTTTCGCGGGCATCGCGGGTGCGCTTTTTGCGATCAATTACGAAATCCTGACCGAAGAAAACCTCAACACGACCCAATCCGGCATCATTCTGCTGGTCACCTTCCTCGGCGGGGTCGGCTTTTTCTTTGGCCCGATCCTGGGCGCGATCGTGTTCACATTGGTGCAAACGGTACTCAGCCTTCAAACCGAGCTTTGGGGGTTCTACCTTGGCATCATCTTTGTGGCTACGGTCATGTTCTTTCCCGGCGGACTGGCCGGTCTGATCATGATGCATGTGCCCGCCCTCAGGCTGGGCAAGCTGGGACGGCTGGGTGT
>CAYGQZ010000380.1:0-3393 GCA_964352055.1 uncultured Rhodobacterales bacterium | reverse complement strand
CGACGGCCTTGCGCAATGGCGCAGAAAGCCAGTTGCGCAGCGTATTGGACGAGGGCAGCGCCACCAATCCGGAGGAGGAATGGCAGGCGATGGAGCCGGTTATTGAAGCCTTCGAGAGATCACATCAACCGACCTCGCGCGGCGGCCGACCCAGAAAATCAACGCCCAAGGCCAGCTTGACGAGCAGCGACACGCTGCGTTTGTCCAGCGGGGTGACGCTGCAATCGGGTCAGGACAGCCAAGGATACATCATCCGTGTGTCGGGATCTGCGGTCGATTCAATTCTCATAAAACGCGCAATGGAACATTTGCAGTACCTTTTCGAAAAAGGGTAGGGGCCGGGCAGGGACGGGGGGTGTCACGCCGAACCCGCGTTCTACCGATATACGCATACACTTTGACGCGCTTTTTTCTGAAGGTTTTACAGGCGTCGAGATCGGTGCCTGATTGATGATTTCGGCAGCGTCCGTGTCACGCCTGGCCCGGACGTTCAGGCAGGGTCTGGCCTTGGCGCTTGCCAATAAGCCGAGGCACAGCGGGCGCGACCGTCTTGCGCGGTCCCACGATTTCCGGATCGTGCTGAACCATCCAGACCCGGACATCACGCCAACAGAGTTGCTGTGCGCGCTGGAGGATGCGCATAGGCGTCAGTCTGGGGCGTCTATGCGCCGGTCAAGCGTGCTGGAACCGGAAACTCTGGTGGAGAGAGTGATCCCATCTCTTCGTCATTCATAATGATGACCTATATGTTGGTCAGATTTAAAGGGAGATGCCCATGCAGATCGCCATCGCGGAAGCCAAGGCCCAGTTTGCCGAGTTGATCCGTCGCGCAGAGGCGGGGGAGGCTATTGAGCTGACGCGTTATGGGCGTCCCGTGGCGCGGATCGTTACTGCGGATCGTCCCGTCGGACGGCCCTTGATTGGCGCTCTGGGGGGCAAGTTCGTAGTGCCGGATGACATGTTTGAAGGCGACGCCGAGGTCGCCGAAATGTTTGAGCAGAGCGCCAGGCGTTAAGTGCGGGTTCTCCTCGACACCCATGTGCTGCTCTGGGCGGTCCTGAACGATCCGCGCCTCACGGCAGGGCAGGCGCAGGCGATCTCCGAAAGTGAAGTTTACCTGTCGTCAGCCAGCGTTCGGGAGATTGGGATCAAGCGCGCAATCGGCAAGCTTGATGTGCCGGGGGATCTGTTCGAGATCGCGGTAGATGCGGGCTGTCGGCCCTTGCCGATCTCGTGGACTCACGCGGAAGCCGCTGCCGCGCTGCCGCCGCACCACAGTGATCCGGTCGACCGGATGCTGATCGCGCAGGCCCGGTGCGAGGGGTTGCGCCTTGTGAGTTCCGACACGAGGCTCGGGTCCTATGATGTCGATCTCGTCGGTTGACGGTTCCAGCTTCATAAACCGCGGCCAGTTTTGCAGGGAAGTGCTTGAATCGCATGGATTCCGGTCCCACACAGGGAGCACTTTTCCGGCTCTTTGGCGTCTTATTTCAACGCTGAGCAATAATGCCCGATAATGCAAACTTATTGGACTTAGAAACTTGCGGCATAGCGAGGCGCTTATGGTGGAGTAATCTAGCCATAAGCGCCGATGTAAAATAGAGTGCGAGTGACCGTGTTGCAGGGATCGGCCGCTCGAAGTATTCCCAGCCTTTTCTAAGACGTGAGCGACGATAGATGCCGTGTAAATTCAAGGCTCAGTTTACAATTCGTATGCATTGACCTGTGATTGCGGTGGCGAGGCAAGTGCGGGGTGAGGCGTTTTCCAGTTCAATACGCTGAAACCATCGCAGGTAGTTGTCGAGGTACTTGGTTGCAACGCCCCGGTAGCGCCGCAAGAAATCCTTCAACTGGCTGTGTCGGCTGTTGACCGTCTGAATGTGAAAGGCGTCTCGCACCCGCTCCCCACCTGACAGGTTCAGGGCTTCGTGGCGCACCCCCAGTGCTGCGGCGCAAGGCGGATAAGCGCGGTGTCCGTCAGTCACCAAAACGATATCCTCATTCACGACGGGCTCAATGGCAGATCGCAACGTATCAGCATTGACCACAGTCAGAACCGCGCTGACTGTCGTGCCGCTGCGATCAGCGGCAACCAGTACCGGAACCTGTTCATCTGACAGGCCTCGTTTGCTGGCCTTGCCCCCCCCTGTGGCGCGCCTTGTGCGCAAGGTTCCGTTCGCCCTTTTGGCTTTGCAGCAAATAGGTTTCGTCGGCCTCAACAATGCCTGTGAGTTTGTGTGCTTTTGGGGCTTGTGCGGTGAGAAATCGGTGTCGCCAACGGAATGCGGTATTGACGGCAAATTTGCAGCGTTCTGCTGAAGCGCGAACCGTCAGCCCATCAGCAAGACAGGTTCCAAAGGCAAGCCACTTATCCTTGCGGTGCAGACCCGACAAGGGGGTGCCAGTCGCCGCGTTGAATGTCTTCCTGCACTCCCTGCACTGGTACCGCCGCAGAGCTCGTGCTTTACCGCGCGATATCGCTCCCGGGGTGCCGCAGTGCGGGCACTGGCGATCTTCTTCCACACGGGCTTCAATTGCAGCCAGCGAAGATGACTCTTCCGACCCACCCAGGAAAACTGTTTCTGCTTGATGCCGTTGCGCCGGGCTGAGGTCGTCAACCCCGGATAACCACTTCTGAAACTTCTTGTGGTTCATGGATTCTTCCCTTCCGTGTACGTATTTAGAGGGGAACATATCGTGAACACATACGGTTTGTAAACTGAGCCAAATTCAATGATGCCCGCCGGGACAAGTTCGACAAGGCACGGTATCGGGTGGCGAACGCATCTGAGTACAATGAAAGCCTTCGGCAACGCGGTGATTTGACCGTATGGGTTTCAGATGATGTGGCCAGGAAGTGGTCGTCGCCGCGCCGCAAAACACGCGGTGGTCAGGCGCGTTACTCTGATTTGGCAATCGAGATCTGCCTTACTCTGCGGGTCGTGTTTCGACTTCCGCTTAGGCAAACGCAGGGCTTCATGCGGTCGATTGCCAAGCTGATGGGCCTGGACCTCGTGGTGCCAGACTATTCGACGATTTCGCGACGCGGTAAGGGCTTGAAGATCGTTCAAGACCGGCGCTCTTCAGACGAGCCGATCACTCTCATTGTGGACAGTACTGGTCTGAAAATACATGGCGGGAACAGTTGGCATGAGGAGAGGCACGGCACTAGAAAGGCCCGTAAAACATGGCGCAAACTCCACATCGCTCTTGATTCAGCAACTGGCGCGATCGCTGTGACGGAGTTGACTACAGAACATGTCGGCGACGAAACGGTTCTCCCGGATCTGCTTGCCAGCATTGATGCTGATGTTGCTCAGTTCCTGGCTGATGGAGCGTATGGCGGCCAGGGCGTTGCAGACTGCTTGATGGACAAGTTTGGGCCTGAGGTTG
>CAYGQZ010000379.1:0-3395 GCA_964352055.1 uncultured Rhodobacterales bacterium | reverse complement strand
GTCTTCACCTCCTATATCGATTCCGGCTTCGGTCTCCTGGGCGGCGAAGTCGCCTTCATCGCCAGCACGCTGATCGTGATCGATGTGACGCTGGCCGCGCTGTTTTGGGCCTGGGGCGCCGATGACGACATCATCGCCCGCCTTGTGAAAAAGACCCTCTTCGTCGGCGTCTTCGCCTGGCTCATCTCCAACTGGAACAGCCTCGCTGCCATCGTCTTCGACAGTTTTGCGGGGCTGGGGCTGCTGGCCTCGGGCACCGGATTTTCGCCCGCCGATCTGTTGCGCCCTGGTCGGGTGGCGCAGACCGGGCTCGATGCCGGACGGCCCCTTCTGGAATCCACAGCGGATCTCATGGGTTTTGTTGCCTTCTTCGAGAACTTCATCCAGATCGCCTGCCTGCTCTTCGCTTGGGTGCTGGTGCTGCTGGCCTTCTTCCTGCTTGCCGTGCAGCTCTTTGTCACCCTGATCGAGTTCAAGCTGACGACGCTGGCGGGCTTCGTGCTGATCCCCTTCGGACTTTTTGGCAAGACGGCCTTCATGGCCGAGCGGGTGCTAGGCAATGTCGTCTCCTCCGGCATCAAGGTGTTGGTGCTGGCCGTGATCATCGGGATCGGCTCGACCCTCTTTGGCCAGTTTACCGCCGGGTTTGGCGGCGCGACACCCACCATCGACGAGGCCATGGCCATCGTGCTTGCCGCACTCTCACTTCTGGGACTTGGTATTTTTGGCCCCGGCATCGCAACTGGTCTCGTCTCAGGCGGTCCACAACTGGGCGCGGGTGCCGCGGTAGGTACTGGCCTCGCCGTGGGCGGAGCCGCAGTTGCGACCGGTGGGGGCGCAATGCTGGCGGCCCGTGGCGCAGGTGCTTTGGCTTCCGGCGGTGCCGCCGCGACGCGCGGCGCAGCCTCGACAGCAGGGGCTACCTCGACCGCCTATAGTCTCGGATCGATGGGTCAGACCGGTGCGGCCGGTGTCGCTTCCGGTCTGGGGGGCGTCGCGCGTTCTGCAGGCTCCGCCGCCGTCTCCCCTCTTCGCAAGGCCGCAGCGTCAGCCACGGAAAGCCTGCGCACAAGCCATGCCGAAGGCGCGCGTGCCGGGTTCGCCGCCACGGGTGGCACCTCACCCTCAGGCGCGACGGCCAGTACCGCCAATCCAGCTGCCGCCGGACCTGCAGGCGGTCCGCCCGCTTGGGCCCAATCCATGCGCCGCAATCAGGTCATGAGCCACGGCGTCTCTGCCGCCACCCATGCGCTGCGCTCGGGCGACAGCCCGGGCGGCGGCGCCTCTGTCCCCCTGTCGGAAAGTGATCGCACATGAGTTTTTTCAAACGCTCCACCACCCATTACGGAAAAACGCCTGAACCCGAGACGCCTTATCAGAAGGCCGCGCAGGTCTGGGATGAGCGCATGGGTGCGGCCCGGGTGCAGGCGAAGAACTGGCGCCTCATGGCGTTTGGCTGCCTGATCCTGTCGGCGGGGTTCGCGACGGCGCTGGTCTGGCAATCGGCGCGCGGTACCGTCGTGCCCTACGTCGTCGAAATCGACAGCCATGGCGAGGCCCGCGCCGTCGAGGCGGCGACAGCGGGATACAGCCCGACCGATCCGCAGATTGCCTGGCATCTTGCCCGCTTCATCGAAGAAGTGCGGGGCCTGCCCGCTGATCCAGTGGTGGTCCGCCAGAACTGGCTGCGCGCCTATGAATTCACCACCGATCGCGGGGCACTAGCGCTCAATGATCATGCCCGCGCCAATGATCCGTTCACGCGGGTGGGCGAAGAGCAGGTTTCCGTCGAGGTCTCGAGCGTCATCCGCGCCTCGCCGGACAGTTTCCGGGTCGCCTGGACCGAACGGCATTACGACAACGGTCAACTCGCCCGCACCGAACGCTGGACAGCAATCCTGACCCTCGTGATCGACCCGCCCCGCACCGCCGAGCGCCTGCGCGCCAATCCCCTCGGAATCTATGTCAACGCGATCAACTGGTCGCGGGAGATGAGCCAATGACCTGCATACGTCCTATCCTATCCGTCGCATTGCTCGCGGCGACAATCCTCACCGGATGTGCAAGCGACCGCCCGCCGCAATTTGCCTATGACGATGTCGTGCCGCCCTTACCATCGCCACCGGTGACTGCGCCGGACGAGCGTCCGCGCCCGCTCCATGTCCCGCCTGCCTGGACGCCGAGCCGGGGCGGGGAAGAAGCGACGGCCCCTGTCGCCCAGGTCGGCAATGCCAATGACGCGGCCCGCGTCGAACCGAGGCAGGCGGGGTATTTCAACGCGATCCAGATCTATCCTTGGTCCGAGGGCGCGCTTTATCAGGTCTATGCTGCCCCAGGGCAGATCACGGCCATTGCGCTCGAGTCGGGTGAGCGCCTGACCGGCACGGGCCCGATCGCGGCGGGCGACACCGCCCGTTGGATCATCGGCGACACTGAGAGCGGCGCGGGCCGCGACGCCCGCGTCCTTGTTCTTGTAAAACCCACCCGGCCCGACATCAGCACAAACCTCGTGATCTCGACGGACCGGCGCACCTACTTGATCGAGCTCAACGCCAGCGAAGAGACCTGGATGCCCGCCATCTCCTGGGCCTATCCGAGGGCACCGGAGACACCGCGCATCGCCGCCGCATCGCCGCGCATCCCGGCACCCCATGCGCGCAATCACCGCTACGGGTTGCAGGTGCAGGGCGACAGCCCGCCCTGGCGGCCGGTCTCGGTTTTTGACGACGGACGCCGCGTCTACGTCGTCTTCCCACGTGGCATCGCTCAGGGCGAGATGCCGCCGCTTTTCGTGCTTGGCACAGATGGCGAGTTGGAGATCGTCAACAGCCGCATCCATGGCAACGTGTTGATCGTGGACCGCCTGTTCGGGGCGGCAGAGCTGCGCCTCGGGCGCGGCCCTCGACAGGAGGTGGTGCGGATATTGCGGATCGGGCCCCAGACTGAAGCGGAAGTTGTGCGGCAAGATACGGGGCATGGGACATGAGCGAGACGTCGACCGACACCGCTGCTGCAATGCGCCTGCGCGCCGATCCACCACGTGTCACGCGGATTTCGCGCAAGGTGATCATCGGGCTTGGTGTTGTCGCGGGCCTTGGGATTGGTGCGGCGCTGATCTATGGCCTGCAACGGCCGGACCGCAGCGCTGCGCCGGAAGAACTGATCACCACCGACCGACGCCAGCCTGCTGACGGCTTGCGCGATCTGCCTGGCAGCTACGACGCAATCCCCCAGCTCGGCCCACCACTGCCAGGTGATCTCGGCGGTGGCATCCTTGACGCACAGCGGCGCGGCCAACCCGTTGCCGCCCCGAGCCTGACACCGCTGACGATGGATTCAGCGGAACAGCAACGGCTTGCCGAACTGGACGCCGCCCGCGTCAGCGATCTCTTCTT
>CAYGQZ010000378.1:0-3399 GCA_964352055.1 uncultured Rhodobacterales bacterium | reverse complement strand
CCGCCGCGACCTCGCGGGCTTCCGCCTCGGCCCCGAAAACTTCGCCGATAATCAGGGTGTTACCGGCCTCTGCATATTCACGGATCACGCGGGCATAGTCGGTGTTGCTCACGTTTTCAGAGAACGTGTAGTCGATATCGCCACGTTCCTGCGCGGCAAGGGCTGCAATGTGAATGCGGCTGACCCATTGCTGCTCGACCGGGACGGTATAGATGCCCGCCGTCTTGATCGGCTCTGCCGCCAAGGCAGGCCCCGCGCCCACGATCAAGGCCGAAGCGGCAGTTGTCGCCAGAAAGTGGCGGCGATTGAATTGTGCGAATTTTGTCATTGTGACCCCCAGTTGGTTGGCTGCGAGTAACACGCGATTTTATCAAATGGTCAAGAATTTATGTGGTCGGGTCCTGTGCACCTGTGAACGATTTTGACCCAAGCGCTCAAATAATAACCCTGTTGCGCCCGGGGGTCGGATGTCAGCGCGGCATGGCAGCGGCCGTGATGCGCCTCCGGCGTGGATCACTTCGCTGTTCGGCATAGACAAATCCGGCCGATTTTGACTTACTGGTGTTACAAGCCCCTGCTTCAAGGCACAAACGGGGCAGATCCCGACAGTTGGAGAATTGAATGAAAACCGCACTTGTATCGACCGTGATGGTCGCATCCGCGCTCAGCATGACGGCCGCGCAGGCCGACACACTCAGGCTTTTGACATGGGGCGGCTACGCGCCCGAAGAGGTCATCGCCATGTTCGAGGCCGAAACCGGCCATACCGTCGAAGTGACCACTTCGAACAACGAGGAAATGATTGCAAAACTGCGCGCCACCAATGGCGGCGGCTTCGATCTGGCCCAGCCCAGCCAGGATCGGATCACCAGCGCGCAGGAAGAATTCGGCATCTACAAGCCCATCGACATGTCGCGCGTCAACGCCGACCAGTTCATCCCCTCGATGCTCAGTGCGACGGCCGGCAACACCACCTTTGACGGCGAAGTCTTTGGTTTGCCACATGTCTGGGGCACCAGCGGGCTGGTCGTGAACACGGCCATGGCGGGCAACGTGCAGGACTATGTTGACCTTTGCGACCCTTCCGTGGCGGGCAAGGTCTCTTACCGCCTCAAGCGCCCGACGCTGATCGGTTTTGCCTATTCCATGGGCCTTGACCCGTTCGCCGCCTATGGCGACACCGCCGCCTATCAGGCCATCCTCGATCAGGTCGAAGCCAAGCTGACCGCGTGCAAGCCCAACGTCAAAACCTACTGGGACGGCGGGGACGAGATCAAGAACCTGCTGCGCTCGGGCGAGGTTGTGGCTTCGATGGCCTGGGACACAGGCGGCTGGCAGCTGAACGCCGACAATCCCGACATCACCTTTGTCGCGCCCAAAGCCGGCGCGCTTGGCTGGATCGACACCTTCGCGCTGCCTGCGCGGGGCCGGGCCGATGATGCGGCCTATGACTGGATCAACTTCGTGATGCGTCCCGATGTGGCCGCAATGATCACCAACACGGCGGGCAACTTCACCGCTGCGGTGGGCGGTGACGCCGGCGTCAGCGGCGACCTCAAGGCGCGCTATCAGGGCAGCTTTGATCAGGCGGCCATCGACAACATCAAGTGGTACCCACCCGTGCCCGCCGGCCTCGAAGCGCTGGAAGGTGCGACGCTCGACCGGATCAACGCCGCCAACTAAGGTGACACCACCACAGGAAAGGGGCGCCAACCGGTGCCCCTTTTGACACTGCGAGGCTGCACAGTGACCACATCCACTCCGGACCTGATATGCCGGGATCTCACCAAGACATTCGACGATTTCCGCGCCGTGGATCATGTGAGCTTTGAAGTGCCGCAAGGCTCCTTCTTCTCCATCCTTGGTCCCTCGGGCTGTGGCAAGACCACGTTGCTGCGCATGATTGCGGGCTTCCAGTCGCCCACCTCCGGCGATCTGCTGATCAAGGGCAAGTCGGTGATCGGGGTGCCGCCGAACAAGCGCCCGGTTTCGATGGTGTTCCAGCATCTGGCCTTGTTTCCGACCATGAACATCGGGGACAATGTGGGCTTTGGCCTGCGCCAGCGGGGCGTGGCGCGCTCCGACATCAGGCGGCGCGTGGACGATGTCCTGGACCGCGTCGGCCTGCCCGGTGTGGCCGCGCGCCGGGTCGATCAACTCTCTGGCGGCCAGAAACAACGGGTCGCCATCGCCCGCTGCATGGTGCTGGAACCCGACGTGCTGCTTTTGGACGAACCGCTGGGCGCGCTGGACCAGAAACTGCGCGAACACATGAAGATCGAGTTGAAGGCATTGCAGGCCGAATTCAACACCACCTTTGTCTATATCACCCACGACCAGTCCGAAGCGCTGGTGATGAGCGACAACATCGCCGTCATGAACAATGGGCGCTTCGAACAGATCGGCCCGCCGCAAGAGGTCTATCACCGGCCCGCCACATCCTTTGTCGCAGGCTTTGTCGGCGATGCGAACCGGTTCACGGCCAGGGTCGCGTCCGTGAATGACAGCGCGCTGACCCTCACAACGCAGGCGGGCGGGCAGATCGCTGTGAGGGCTGCGGCATCGACCTTTCAGGTGGGCCAACAGGTCGAGGTGTTCCTCAGACCCGAAGCCATCGAGCTTGTGGGCACCGACGCGGGCGCACAGCACGGCCACAATATCAGCCCCTGCACCGTGTCCTCGGTCCTGTTCAACGGGGCCAACAGCGCCGCAACCGTGCGCGACAGCGCGTCGGGTGGCTTGATCAACGTGGCCTTGCCACAAACGGGCGCCTTCGCGAACCTCAAGGCTGGGGACACCGTCTATACCCGCTGGGAGCCGGACAAGGCGCGCTGCTATGCCGTGGCGGGGGAACAGACATGACATCTGACGCATCCCGGCTTGGCTTTTATCTGCTGCTCGCGCCCATCCTGCTCTGGCTGGTGGTGCTGATCATCCTGCCGCATGTGGGCCTTTTTGTGGTGTCGATCAGTGAAAAGGTGGCCCCGCGCGAATACGAGATCGGGTTTGGCAATTACGCCGCCTTCTTTCAGGAACCGCTCTTTTGGCGCACCTTTGCGCGCACCGCGATCATGTCGATCCTTGCCACGGCGCTGACGCTGATTCTTGGCTTTCCCATCGCCTATTACATCGCCAAGCTCACCCGGGGGCGCACCAAGACGACGCTGTTTCTGATGTGCATGATCCCGTTCTGGGTCTCCGAACTGGTGCGCACCTTCGGCTGGATGATCCTGCTGCGCGAAACCGGTGTGATCTCGAGCGGGCTGCAGGCGATCGGTCTGATCAGCGAACCGGTCGAGTTTCTCTATAACGACGCCGCGATCATGGTGGGGCTGGTCTATACCTCGATCCTGTTCATGGTGGTGCCGCTGGTGACCACGCTCGACAGCCTCGACAACA
>CAYGQZ010000377.1:0-3426 GCA_964352055.1 uncultured Rhodobacterales bacterium | reverse complement strand
CTGGTGCCAGAACAAAGGCTGCAACCGAATTGGCGGCAATGGCGACCGCGCCCGGCACAGGCTCTGGGCATGGCGCATGCGCGGCATGGGTCGTATCGACGGCACGCACCCAGCGATGGCCCATTGGCGGCGCGGGCAGGACGGCGCTGTGATCGGTGTCTTCGCGGTTGAAGGCTACAAACACCACATCATCGTCCGGCTCAAAATCAGGTGTCTCGGCCGCACAGCGCAGCGTCAGGCACAGATTGGCAAGGCCCGGGTCGCGCCATTCGACGGGCGCGCCTGAAAAATCGGTCCACTGGACGTCGAGATGCCCGTCAGCCGCCCGCTCGGCCCCATGCAAATAGCGGGTTTGGCGCACAGCAACATGGTCCCGGCGGAACACCGACAGCGCCCGCACAAACCCCAGCATATCGGTATCGGCGCTGTCCCAGTTCAGCCAGCCGATCTGGTTGTCCTGACAATAGGCATTGTTGTTGCCCGCCTGCGAGTTTGAAAATTCATCCCCCGCCAGCAGCATCGGCGTGCCTTGCGACACAAACAGCGTCGCCAGCATGTTGCGCTGACGTCGCGCGCGCAGGGCACGGATGTCCGGGTCGTCGGTCTCCCCCTCAACCCCGCAATTGTCGCTGAAATTCGCTTGGTGCCCGTCGCGATTGTTCTCGGTGTTGGCCTCGTTGTGGCGCTTGGCATAGCGGGTGGTGTCAGCGAGCGTGAACCCGTCATGCGAAGCCAGAAAGTTGATCGAGGCCCAACTGCGCCGCCCGGCCCGGTCAAACTTGTCCGCCGATCCCAGCAAGCGCGCAGCCAGTTCCTGCGCCGAATGCGCGTCCCCCCGCCAGAACCGGCGCACCGTGTCCCGGTAGCTGTCATTCCACTCGGAAAACTCCTGCGGAAACTCGCCCAGCCGGTAGCCGCCCGGGCCGATGTCCCAGGGCTCAGCAATCATGCGGACCTTGGCCAGCACCGGATCCTGCCGCAACGCATCGAAAAAGCCGCCGCGGGGATCAAACCCGTGATCCTCGCGCCCCAGCGTCGTGGCCAGATCAAAGCGAAAGCCGTCAACCCCCATGCACTCCACCCAAAACCGCAAACTGTCCATGACCATGCGCAGCACATGCGGATGCGAGACGTTCAGCGTATTCCCGCACCCGGTATCGTTCACGTAATAGCGGCGCTGCCCTGCCGTGAGCCGGTAGTAGGACGCATTGTCGAGCCCGCGAAAGCTGAGCGTGGGGCCGCGCTGATCGCCCTCGGCGGTGTGGTTATAGACCACGTCGAGGATCACCTCGATCCCTGCCGCATGAAAGCGCGCCACCATCTGACGGAACCCTTTGAGGCCGTCCGGCCCGAAATAGCGCGGCTCGGGCGCGAAAAACCCGATGGAATTATAGCCCCAGTAGTTGCGCAATCCCCGCTGCACTAAAAACTTGTCATCAACAAAGGCATGTACCGGCAAAAGCTCAACCGCCTGTACGCCCATCGCCGTCAGATGGCCCAGCATCGCGTCGCTGGCGAGACCTTCATAGGTGCCGCGCACATCCTCGGGCACATCCGGGTTGGCCT
This sequence comes from uncultured Rhodobacterales bacterium, assembly GCA_964352055.1. Taxonomy (GTDB): domain Bacteria; phylum Pseudomonadota; class Alphaproteobacteria; order Rhodobacterales; family Rhodobacteraceae; genus Tateyamaria. The sequence continues at coordinate 1,860 of CAYGQZ010000377.1, read as the reverse complement.
GCGTCAGTCCCTTTGGATGGGCCTCATAGATCAGATCCAGATCGGATCGTGCGTGACAGCCTGCCAGGGCGCCCTCGAACAAGGCCGGATCAGAAACCACCGACTTGGGAACAAAAGGGGCGGAGTCGCGCGGATCAAAAGACAGATCCTGCGCCGATGACCCCTCGTCATAGCCCAGGGTCGCCGGATGGGTCACCCAATCGCCCTGCAGCTCGCGGGCGTAGGGATCCAACAACAGCTTGTTGGGATTGAACCGATGACCATGCTCGGGTGCATATTGCCCGTGCGCCCGGTATCCATAGAGCGTGCCCACTGGAAGGTCCGGCACATAGCCATGCCAAATCGGCCCGGTGCGTTCGGGCAAAAGAATGCGCGCAACTTCGCGTTTGCCGTCGGGCGAAAACAGGCACAGCTCGATCTTGCCCGCATTTTCCGAAAACACGGCAAAATTTACGCCCGCACCATCGTGATGCGCACCAAGGGTTGCGGCGCTGCCGCCAGTGATCTGATAGGAGATCATGTCGCTGACTCAGGTCTCTCGGGTCGATTGATAAACGTTGAGGTAAGCCGCCGCCGACAGATCCCACCCCACAGGGTGGCGCATGGCCCGGCGCATCATCGCCGCCCAGACCTTGGGTTGGCGATAAAGGGCGCAGGTGCGCACAATCGCATGGCCGAACATCGTGGCATTGACGGGTGCAAACTGCACGCCCGTGGCGCAATCGGCCAGAAGGGCGGCCTCATTGGCGTCAATGACAGTGTCCGCCAGCCCTCCCGTCCGCGCCACCACGGGCAAGGTGCCATAGCGCAATCCGTAAAGCTGGGTCAGGCCGCACGGCTCAAAGCGCGACGGGATCAGGATGGCGTCGCTGCCCCCCTGCATCAGATGCGACACGGCCTCGTCATAGCCGATGATGGTGCCGACAGAGCCCGGAAAGGCGCGCGAGGCCGCGACAAAGGCCCGCTCCAGCCCCGGCTCTCCGGTGCCAAGCACCGCGAGCCGTGCGCCCTGCCCGACCAGCAGCGGCAGGCACTCCAGCAGCATGTCCAACCCCTTTTGCGAGGTCAGGCGACTGACCACACAGAACAACGGGCCATCGCCGGGCGTCAGGCCAAAGCGGCTCTCGACCTCGGCCTTGTTCCGGGCTTTGCCCTTGAGGCTGCGCACGTTGTAGGTAGAGACAAGGGCGTCATCCGCCTCGGGCGACCAGACATCAAGGTCGATCCCGTTCAGGATACCGGACAAATCCCCTTGGCGCGCACGCAACAGCCCGTCCAGCCCCATGCCAAAATCAGGTGTCAGCAACTCGGCCGCATAGGTCGGGCTGACGGTCGTGATCTTGTCCGACAGGGCAATGCCTGCCTTCAGAAAGCTGATCCTGCCGAAATACTCGATCCCTTCGGAGGTAAAGAGGTCCGAATGCAGTTCCAGCGCCGACAGCCGGGTCGCATCAAAGATGCCCTGAAAGGCGATATTGTGGATCGTCAGGACGACGGGCGGGGTCTGCGCGCCGCTCTGGCGCAGGTAGGCGGGCACCAGCCCGGCCTGCCAGTCATGGGCATTGACCACGTCAGGCCGCCAATCACCAATACCGCGCAGCGCAATCAGCGCTCCGACACTGGACAATCCGGCAAAGCGCAGATCGTTGTCCGGCCAGTCCCGACCGTCCGGGCCAAGGTAAATTCCGCCCGGGCGGTCAAAAAGATGCGCCGCCTCAAGCAAGAGCATGTCCAGCCCTTCGGCCTGCACCGACACAACACGTGCCGGGCCACCGAACAGGTCGTCGAACTCCATGACGCTCTGTCCTGTTGCCACCAGCGATGCGAGGGCCGGATAGGCCGGGATCAGCACCCTGACGC
>CAYGQZ010000376.1:0-3443 GCA_964352055.1 uncultured Rhodobacterales bacterium | reverse complement strand
TCGTTGCGCAGTCTGGCGCGCCACATGTGGCTTGCTTGTTATGGGCCGCCTTGAGGTCATTCGGCAGCCATCGCTCCTTGCGCGCGGGCTTTTACACCAGCGCTCAACTCGGCCATCAACTGGCTTGAGCGTGCAATCGGGTTGGTCAGGTAGAAATCCGTGATGGTCGAGGCCAGTGTGCCTCCCTCTATCGGACCCGGCTCCAACGCGTCGCCTGCGTTTTGCGCCACTTCGTCGATCTTCGCCAGATGCGGATGCGCCGCGACAATGGCCGTGCGCAATGCGCCGATGTTGTCATAGGGCAACGTGGCATCCATTTCCCCCGACAAGGCGCGCAGGATCGCCCAGTTTTCCTTGGCATCACCGGGGGCAAAGCTGGCACGCGCGGCCAGTTGCGGCCGTCCTTCGGTGTTCACGAACAGACCCGGTTCTTCGGTATAGGCCGCACCGGGCAGGATCAGGTCAGCGCGGTGCGCGCCGCGGTCGCCGTGGCTGCCTTGGTAAATCACGAAAGCGCCGGCCGCGATGTCGATCTCGTCAGCGCCAAGGTTGTAGATCACGTCGGCCTTTCCGATGGCCGCCATGCCATCGGGGTTCGTCGCCCCAATGTCCATCGCGCCCACGCGGGCGGCTGCTGTGTGCAGGATCAACACCTTCGCCTGTGACTTTTCCGCCTGCGCCATTGCATGGGCCAGGATCGCAGCGCCGTCGCCGCGGCACAGTGCGCCCTGACCGACGATCACAACAGCCGGACCATCGACCGCCGGGTCAAACCCACTATTGTCGAGATCCTTGAGGGCGGATGCTTCGGTGCCGATATGGTTGTAAGGATAGGTCAGATCGACCTCAGCGCCTATCAGCCCGACATTCGCGCCGCGCGACCACGCCCTGCGGATGCGCGCGTTCAGCACCGGAGCCTCGAGGCGCGGATTGGTGCCAACCAGCAGGATCGCCCGCGCGCTGTCAATATCCTCGATCGCGGCAGTACCCACATAGGCGGCGCGATTGCCGCTTGGCAGCTTCGCGCCGTCGGTGCGGCATTCGACGATACCGCCCTGCCCTTCGATCAGCTGCTTGAGGGCAAATGCTGCCTCAACCGACACCAGATCACCGACCAGACCGGCAAGGGCCTTGGCACCCTTGATCGCGTCCGCCGCTTTGCCCAAAGCCTCGGGCCAGCTTGCCGCGCGCAATTTTCCGTTTTCGCGGATATAGGGTTTGTCCAGTCGCTGGCGGCGCAGACCGTCCCAGACAAAGCGGGTCTTGTCCGAGATCCATTCTTCATTGGTGCCGTCATGGTTCAACGGCAGAAAGCGCATGACCTCGCGACCTTTCGTATCAATACGAATCGAGGACCCAAGCGCATCCATCACGTCGATGCTTTCGGTCTTGGTCAACTCCCACGGACGGGCGGTAAAGGCATAGGGCTTGGACACCAGCGCACCCACGGGGCACAGATCGATAATGTTGCCCTGCAGGTTCGAATCAAGGGTTTCGCCCAGATAGGACGTGATCTCACTGTCTTCGCCGCGGCCGGTCTGGCCCATTTGGGTGATGCCCGCCACTTCGGTGGTAAAGCGCACACAGCGGGTGCAGGAAATGCAGCGGGTCATATGGGTTTCGACCAGCGGACCAAGGTCCAGATCGTCCACAGCGCGCTTGGGCTCGCGGAACCGACTGAAATCAACGCCGTATGCCATCGCCTGATCCTGCAGATCGCATTCGCCGCCCTGGTCGCAGATCGGGCAATCGAGGGGATGGTTGATCAGCAGGAATTCCATGACGCCCTCGCGGGCTTTCTTGACCATGGGTGAATTCGTCTTGATGACGGGAGGCGCGCCTTCGGGGCCGGGCCGCAGATCCTTGACCTGCATCGCGCAGGAGGCCGCAGGCTTGGGCGGACCGCCGACAACCTCGACCAGACACATGCGGCAGTTCCCGGCAATCGACAGACGCTCATGATAACAGAATCGCGGGATTTCAATGCCCGCTTCTTCACAGGCCTGGATCAGGGTCAGGGCCGGATCAACTTCGATGTCCTTACCGTCAATGTTAATCTTGCGAAGGTTGCTCATGCGTCACTTCATCCTCAATAGGGCGCCAATCTGGCCACCTTTTTCAATCTCAGCCCTGCCCAAGGCGCAATAAGTTTCCCGATTGTCCTTATCGACGCCACGGGCAAACATGTATGCGTCACGCAGGGCACGCTGGCGGTCATGGTCTGCTTCGGAATCGATATACGCGTCGATCTCTTCGTCGGAATACCCCATGTCGCGGGCCTTTGACTTCAACCCATAGACCAGACTGTTGGCGCGCAGCAACCGGGCCGAGATACTATCGCACTTTTTGCGTATTTTATCCGCAATCCGTACCTGAACAAGCAGGCCATCGATCTCGGGCACATCGCGCAGATGCGGTTTGGCCAGCGCAGCACCGGCAATCATACAAAGAATCAAAGTCATAGTCATCGCGCGCATCACATCTCTCCACGGTTTGTGTATCTCGTACACGATATGGGAAAGCACTGTTCTGCTAAGCAATATCAACACGGTACACAAGTCGCCAGAAGGAAAATACCACTTGCGACAATGACATTGTTATTGCGGTGTGCAGGTGCCGCGCAAAATGAGCCTGTCGTTATCAATTGTGAGGGTGCCGTCCGCCGCATCGGGTCCCTGCAGCCAGTTCATATCCGACGAGCCGAAATTTTCGATGCAATAGCGCGTGGCCTCGTATCGGCCGGCCTCGCGTGCGCCGGTTATCGAAGACGATGCAGGCGCCACGGTGATCTCGAAGAAATCGCGCTGTTTCTCGATCGCGCTGGAGGTGGATCGGAAGTTTATCCCGTCAAAGGCGACCTTGTCCCCACGGATCCCACCGCTGCACGCAGACAGCAAGAACGCGACCGACAGCAAAAGGCCAATCCAAAGTATCGGACGCACATCCGTCACAGCAAGCGATCTGATCTTCGTCATTTCCGTCTTCCCCACCGCAGCACACCAACAGGAGCGCTAGATCGGCTTGTCGTTCAAGTGACTCCAGCCAAAGGCATAATCACTATTGCCATGGTTCGCCAGATGATGAAAGCGCTCCATTGCCTCAACAACCGCAGGTATATGACCCTCGGGCACCCACCACATGACCAGCCGCGTACCCTGCTCTTGCAGATCATACCATTCAGCCTTGCGATCATAAAACTGCTTGTGGACGGTCTGAAAGACAAAGTGCCGAAAACTGGCGGCATCCTGCCAAACGGACAGGGTCGAAGCTGTACGGGGATTGCCCCCAAGCGGGCCGCCCGAATCCAGTTGCGCGGCCTCCATCTCCTCGTTTTCCATGTGCCAGACATAGCCGGGCGCACGCCGCGCAATGTCATAAACGCGGTCGAGATTATTGGCGAAATCCGCAACGCGCGGATCATCCCAGTCGTATTTGAGCGTGCC
>CAYGQZ010000375.1:1325-3448 GCA_964352055.1 uncultured Rhodobacterales bacterium | reverse complement strand
TCGATCCTGTTCATGGTGGTGCCGCTGGTGACCACGCTCGACAGCCTCGACAACAGTTTGATCGAGGCCGGTTATGATCTGGGCGGGACCAGCACGGCGGTCATGCGCGAGATTGTCATTCCGCACGCCATGCCGGGCATCGTGTCGGGCTGTATCGTGGTGTTCATGCTGTCGCTGGGCAATTACCTGACGCCGATCCTGCTGGGCGGCAAGGACAGCCTGTGGTTCACCGGCATGATCTACACCCAGTTCATCACGCGCTTTAATTGGGAGCTTGGGTCCGCCTTTGGCTTTCTGCTGCTGGGTCTGTCCTCGCTGGTGGTCTATCTCGGGCTCAGGCTGTCGGGGCAGACGCTCTCTGACACGATGGGGCGCGCATGATCCCGACAGTGCCGCAGCCCGGTTTTGCCAAGTGGTGTTACCGCGCCTATGTGGTCGCGTTTTTCATCTACCTCGCCCTGCCCCTCACGGTCGTTTGTGTGTTTGCCTTCAACAACAGCGTCTTTCCCTCGCTGCCATGGGAGGGGTTTACGCTGGCGTGGTTCTTTGGCACCGAAGCGCCGTTCATCGGGGTATTTCACGAACGTTCAATCCTGCGCGCCATCGGCACATCGGCCTTTGTTGCAGTCTGGGTGTCTGCGCTGGCGGTCATGGTGGGCACCTGCAACGCGTTCCTGTTTGTGCGCCATTCCTTTCGCGGCAAGGCGTTCCTGTACATCCTGATGTTGCTGCCGCTGATCATCCCCGGCGTGATCCTCGGCATCTCGATCCTCGTCTTTTCCAGTTCCATCGCCAATGTGCTGGAAGACGCCACGGGCCTCTGGTTCGATGGCCTGCGCCCCGGCCTGATCCTTGTCATTCTCGGGCAGTTTTCCTTCATCACGACCTTTGCAACGCTGGTGATCTCGGCCCGGCTGCAAAAGTTCGACCCCAGTTTGGAAGAGGCAGCACTAAATCTCGGGGCCAGTCCTTGGGGGGCCATCCGTCAGATCACGCTGCCGTTCCTGCTGCCTGCCATCGTCGCCTCGGCAGTGGTGTCCGTGCTCATGAGTTTCGAGAATTTCAACACGACGCTCATGCTGGTGGGATCGGATTCCCCCCTGACCATCGCGATGTTCGACAAGCTCAAGCAAGGCTCGACCCCGGTGCTGAATGCGGTATCCCTGCTGCTGATCATCGTGTCGGCGGCGTTGGGTCTGATGTCACTGTTGTTTCAAGGCCGCAAACAGTAGCGCAGGGCGCATCAGGATGCGCCTTACAGCCCGCCCCGCAATATCCAAAGTTCGGGAAACAGTTCGACCTCGAGCATGCGGCGCAGGTATTTCACGCCGCTCGTTCCGCCCGTGCCCCGTTTGAACCCGATGATCCGCTCGACCGTGGTGACGTGGTTGAACCGCCAGCGGCGAAAATAGTCCTCAAGATCGACCAGCTTTTCGGCCAGCTCATAAAGCGTCCAGTGTTTTACGGGGTCCTGATAGATCTGCGTCCAGGCCGCCACGATGGCCGCATCCGACTGATGCGGCTCTCTCATGCGGAATGCGGTGGGGGGTAAGGCAATGTCCAGTTCCCGTTCCAGTGCCCGCAATGCCACGTGATAAAGGGACGGACGCTCAAGCTCCCGGATCAGCTGCGCATGAAGCTCGGGGCGGTGTTCGTGCACCTTCAGCATCGCCGTGTTCCGATTGCCCACAAAATACTCGATCAGCCGGTACTGATGCGACTGAAAGCCGGAGGACGCCCCCAGCGCTGCGCGGAATGCCGTATAATCGCTGGGCGTCATGGTCCGCAGCACGTCCCACGCGTTGTTGAGCTGTTCAAAAATCCGCGACACCCGGGCGATCATCTTGAACGCTTCGCCAAACCGTTCCGCCTGAATATGCCCCCGCGCGGCATCCAGTTCATGCAGGGCAAGACGCATCCACAGCTCCGAGGTTTGATGCTGGATGATGAACAGCATCTCGTCATGGGCATCCGACAGCGGCCCCTGAGCCCCCAGCAGATCGTCAAGCCCAAGGTAGTCGCCATAGCTCATGTCGTGTGTGTACGACATCTTGGCGCCGTCTTTGGCCGGGTCATAAGCGTCCGTCATTGTTGTCCTGACCTTCCCTGTCGGGCGTCACCCA
>CAYGQZ010000375.1:0-1225 GCA_964352055.1 uncultured Rhodobacterales bacterium | reverse complement strand
CCGATGGTGCGCTCATAGCCGACGCGGCACCAGCGGGTCTTGCGCCCCGCCTCGCGTTCGGCCTCCGACGCAGCCTCCCATTCGGTCAGGGACAGCCCACCAATGCAGCCAAGGTTCGCAATGCCCACCCCATCGGCGGGGATGGTCGCAAGCAGCGCGCCATCTGCCGACGGGGCCGCGCGGATGTTCAGAACATCGCCCGCGGCAACGCCCGTGACGCTGAAAAAGTCGGGCCCGTCCGCCTCGGCCAACACAGGGCCAGTGGCCAGACCCCCTAGGCAGGCCATCGCGGCAAGCGTGGCTTTGAGTGGCGACATGATCGGTTCTCCTTTGCGTTGATCGCAGGCTTGAGGCACGCTACCGCGCACAGTCATTTGACAACAACCGTTTTGTGGCACCGGCCTCGAACAGATGCCGGATATCCCTACGGCCACGCCCGCCATTGATCCAGTGTGCCCGCGAAAACGTTGATGTCCACCGGTGTCGCAACCCCCGGAACCACGCCGGTGCCGGTATATTGCCAGAACGTCCAGGGCAGGCCCGGATAGGTCTTGTGCGGCGGATCAGCGACCGAGCGGAGCCAGAATTCGGTGTTTTTCAGCGTGCCGATATTTGTGTCGCGGTGAAAATCGACGGTTGTGTAGATGACCGGGCGCTTGCCATAGTGCCGCTCCAGAATATCAAGGAACCGTTCGGCTTCCTGCCTCACGATCGTACCCGTTGGACGCAGGCGGCAGGTTTTGGATTGATGGTTCCACTCCAGATCCAGCACCGGCGGCAAGGCAGAGCTGTCACGCGGCACATGGCGGATGAACCAGCGGGCCTGTTCCTCTGCAGGGCGGCAGAAATAGTAATAGTGATAGGCCCCGTGGCGCACGCCCGCCTTCTTGGCCCCCGTCCAATGCGCCTCGAACATCGGGTCCAGCAAATCCCCGCCCTCGGTCGCCTTCACATAGGCAAAGGACACGCCCGCCGCCCGCGCGGTTTTCCAGTCGATATCGCCTTGCCAGCGGGACGCATCAATCCCGTGCACCGGATAGCGCCGGGGCCGGGTGCCGACACCTTCATGGGGATCAACATCCGCAAAGGCAGGATAGGTGCGCAGAACGCTTTGACTGCCAAGGTCGGGTGCAGCACCCTCGCTCTCGACGGCGCGATTGCTGGAACAGCCCCAAAGCGCAATCAGGCACAGGCCAAGGGCCAGGGCTCTGGTCAGCATGGCGGC
>CAYGQZ010000374.1:0-3510 GCA_964352055.1 uncultured Rhodobacterales bacterium | reverse complement strand
CTCCTGGTTTCAAGCGGTTTTAGGGCCCCAATGCGAGCCTTACCAGTGCCAAATCGCCCCGCATTCGATGAACATGCGACGGTCGCGTGATTGGCAGAACAGCACTTTGCCAAAGATCACCGGGGGAGGGCATCGACGCGCAGGCTTGATCCCGCTCTTTATAGCCGGGCACTCGGGGGTCTTAGAATTCGAGTGACTTCGAGCGCAGAAAGCACGGCTCTCCAACTGGGCGGTCCGGCCCACAGGCAAAATGCTGCAGGTGACTAGGCGGTCGCGGGGCGGTAATCCGACCGTGCGACCCGAGCGAGCGAGTCCCGTACCACCATGATGTGAAAGGGCATGATCGCCGCAAGATAGATGCGCCCGCCAAGGTTATGAGGGTGCACCCATGTCGCCAATGAGACGCTGCCGTTCCGGGACATGACCGAAACCCGAAACTCTAGATGCTTGTCGTCAAAGCCTGCGATGACTTCGGTGTCAGAACTCAGCTCAACAGGGAACGGGCCCACTTTGTCCTGTGCTTTCGGACCATCCTGCGACAATCCGAAGGGCAATGCGACAAGCCCACGAACCCCTTGCAAAAGGCGCACCCAGCCCGGAAAGGCAACGATGATCTCTGCCGCCGTGCGGGCGGGCATGTTTGACGCAACACTGTAGCAATCCAGAAAGTCCCCCGGCCCTACATGCCTGTGCAAAGCGCTTTCTTCCGGCAAGTCGATGGCGGTCACGCGGGCGTTGGAAAACATGGTCTGATCCTCCTTCGCGATCGTATCAAGGCTATGCAATGGCCCCTTGGAATGGAGCGTGACACAGGGCCACACGACTATTGCGGGATCAACTCACTGTTAGTCCGTGCAACATCCGTTGCCTGCCGCAAGGAGAAATATGTGCAAACAAGCGCCTCCGAAGCAAAAAGGCCGCTCCCAAGGAGCGGCCTTCGAAAATCTTCGGCAGGGCGGTCGCCCGGCTTGCGATTAGTTCTTGGCGTAGAATTCGACCACGAGGTTCGGCTCCATCACGACAGGATAAGGCACGTCGCCCAATGTCGGTGTGCGCACAAACGTCGCTGTCATCTTCGAGTGGTCCGCGTCAATATAATCGGGAACATCACGCTCTGGCAGTTGGCTTGCTTCCAGCACAAACGCCAGTTGCTTGGACCGGTCCCGTACTTCGATCACGTCGCCTTCTTTCACGCGGTAGGACGGGATGTTCACCCGACGACCATTTACCTTGACGTGGCCGTGGTTCACGAATTGGCGGGCCGCAAACACGGTCGCCACGAACTTCGCGCGGTAGACAACAGCGTCCAAACGACGCTCCAGCAGACCAATCAGGTTTTCACCGGTATCGCCTTTGACCCGTTCCGCTTCGGCATAGATGCGGCGGAACTGCTTTTCGGTCACATCGCCATAATAGCCTTTCAGCTTCTGCTTGGCGCGCAGCTGGATGCCAAAGTCAGAGACTTTCGCCTTGCGACGCTGACCATGCTGGCCGGGGCCATATTCACGGCGGTTTACGGGGGATTTGGGGCGGCCCCAAATGTTTTCGCCCATGCGGCGATCAATTTTGTACTTGGCAGACGTGCGTTTTGTCACGGCTGATCTCCTTCGTTCAGGTTTGCGAAGGGCGTTGTCCTCTTCCCGGATTTGGCCGGACCGACAGGACCCCCCTTGCGGGGACCACCAACACCAATGAAGTCGCGCTTATACGCCCGGTTTCGCCAGTGTCAACGCCTTGCCAAGCTGTGCGCATTCCGCGTGCCGTTGGCAGGTCACGATATGGTCGTTGACCAGACCCGTCGCCTCCAGAAAGGCATAAACGATTGTCGGGCCGCAAAATTTGAAGCCCTCCTTTTTCAGATCTTTGGAAATCCGGCTCGAGAGCGGCGTGAACGCTGGCACATCCGCTTGCGTCTCCCAGGCGTTCTGCAAGGGCACACCGTCAAAATACTTCCACAAGAACTGGTCGAAGCCTTCGCGTGCGTTAATCCTCTGAAACACCCGCGCATTGTTGATTGTGGCCGCGATCTTGCCCCGGTGACGGATGATGCCCGGGTCCGACAACAGGCGGGAGATGTCCGTCTCGTCCCATTCGGCGATGATGTCAGGATCAAACCCTGCAAAGGCAGTTCGGAAATTTTCCCGCTTTTTCAATATGGTGATCCAGCTAAGCCCCGCCTGAAACCCATCTAGGATCAATTTTTCCCACAACGTGCGCGCATCATATTCCGGCACACCCCATTCGGTGTCGTGGTAGTCGACATAGATTTGTTCGGGCCCGGCCCAGCCACAACGCGTATCCATTTCCAGCCCTTTCTGGTTAACATCTAAAAATAGAACAAAATGCCAACATTAAGAGTTTTTTACGGGTTCATGCGCAATGTGACCAGAAGAAAATCGCAAAGGGGTCGCTGCCAGACCATGCAACAGAAACGTAAGATCATCATGCCTGCGGGCATCGAAAATCCGCTGAATGCTGCGGTCTCCAGCCGTGACCGCAGCACGCTCGACATGGTGGCGCAAGCGGTGAAGCATCAACAGACGCTGCTGGCCTTCCAGCCCATTGTGATTACCCGCGATTACAAACGCGTCGGGTTTTACGAGGGGCTGATTCGCGTCATGGACGATACCGGTCGGATCATTCCGGCCAAGGACTTCATGCCGGTTGTCGAACGCGCGGAACTGGGCCGCGAAATAGACGTCGTTGCGCTGAACATGGGCCTGCGGACACTGCAAGACAATCCTGACATTCGTTTATCAATTAACATGTCGGCCCGCTCCATCGGGTATCAGCGTTGGATGCAGGTCTTGAACCGGTGGCTCAAGAAGGACAGCACGCTTGGCGAACGTTTGATCCTCGAGATCACCGAAAGCTCTGCCATGGATCAGCCGGAACTCGTGATTGACTTCATGGCACGGCTTGGCCGGCAGGGAATTTCTTTTGCTCTGGATGATTTTGGATCCGGCTATACCGCCTTGCGATACCTCAAGGATTTCCTGTTCGACGTACTAAAGATTGATCGTATGTTCTGCCATGGCATCGCAGATGATCCAGATACCCAGGTTTTGACCCAGGCGATGATCCAGATCGGGCAGCATTTCGACATGTTGGTGATCGCCGAAGGGGTCGAGCGACAGGCAGATGTCGACATGCTTACGGCCATGGGTGTCGACTGCATTCAGGGCTATTACTTTGCAGCACCGATGATCCGACCAAGTTGGCTGCGTGGTAAACATGGCGCAAATGTAAAGGCGGGTATGCGCGCCTGAGACACGCTGTCCGTTGTCGCGTCGCAGCGAATCCACTAAAGGTGCGATGATGTGGGGTAATCTGGGACCCGCAATACCTGTTAGTCTCGGACAGTCCCGCCTAATTTGACAGAGGACCTGACCCCAATGACCAATATCGTCATCGCTTCTGCTGCCCGGACTGCCGTCGGCAGCTTTGGCGGCTCTTTCGCCAACACGCCCGCACATGACCTCGGCGCAACCGTTCTCGAGGCTGTTGTGG
>CAYGQZ010000373.1:0-3511 GCA_964352055.1 uncultured Rhodobacterales bacterium | reverse complement strand
CAGAACTTGTGGACCGCATGGCAAACGCCCGCGGCATCGATCTTGAAGAAGCCGCAATGCGGGCGCACCTCGCGCCGAATGATCTGGCTGATATGGTGTTGCGCTGTGCCGGTTGCTCGAATGCAGACGGCTGCGAAAAATGGCTGGCCGATCAGGTCGGAGCTGTGTCCGAAACCCCGTCCTATTGCCGCAACGCAGAGCAGTTCGCCGATCTGGCTGTTCGCTCAGGCTGACACACCGACCGCGACAGCGCCAAAAAAGCAGGCGGATGCACTGAGCACGAAACCGTGCCAGATCGCGTTTTGATAGCGCATGCCGTCTTGCGCGAAGATCACTGTGCCCAGCGTATAAAGCAGCCCGCCCGCCACAATCAGCCCGGTCGATACGCCGGGCAATGATTGCCACATGGGCCATATCAACAAGACGCTGGCCCACCCCATCGCCAGATACAAGGCCAGTGTGCCCCGGCCATCAGTGGACCAAAAGCTGAGCTTGGCGCATGCGCCGACCAGCGCAACCGCCCAGATGCCCGCCAGCACGACATAGGCAAATCCCGATCCGATCATTACGACAAGCGGTGTGTACGTAGCCGCGATTTTTATGTAGATGGCCGCGTAATCAATACGTTGCAGCCAGGGGCGCGTCCGGTCCCATGGCAACAGATGGTAAAGCGCCGAGGCCACCAGCGCAAAGAGAACGGCCCCGACATAGATGCTTGTCGCAGTGACCTGCCCAACGGCCTGCGTTTGCAGCACGTAAGCCACAAGGCTGGTGCACGCGATCAGCCCCGCAACAATCCCGATCACATGCACGGATGCATCGGCCAGCGTTTCGCGTGTGGAATAGGGATATGCCATGCCACCAGACTGACCGCTGTCAATGCGTCAGTCCAGAGCAGAAGCTCGCATCAACCGGATGACGTTTCGGCAAGCTTGCGTTGCCGCCGCATGTGCCTGCGGTACAAGAGCGGCGCCAGAACGTGATCATAGGTTTGAACGGCGAACCAATTAACGCCCGGCAGCGCCACAACCCGCGCCAGCCAGCGATACCGTGGCATGTCCTGCCACAGCACGAGGAACGCCGGGATCCCGGAATAAAGCGCTCCGCCCTTCATCACATGCAATCGCCGGGTGGCGTCTTCTTTGGTCAGGCCCCAGGCATCCAACTGGCCGGTATTCAGATCTTCGAACCGAATGGGCAGCGCGTTCTGGGCAGAATAGGCCGCATAATGATCAATCTCTGCCCGGCAGACCGGGCATGCGGCATTGTAAAGAACGTGGGTTTCGTCTGTCATGGGCTGGAAGATAGAGTGGCCCCGCTCGCTGACATGAGGGCAAAGCGCCGCATGTCAGCGTGGTTTGTTACCATCAATCCAACGCGCCATCGTTGTCTTGTCCTTGAAGCATTCACTGGGAACCTCGCGGCGTTTCAGGCGCGCAATCCGCTCTGCGAACTGCACCTGTTTTGCGCTGGGATAATTCGCGAATTGGCCAGTCGGTTTGGCGGGCTTGTTGCGATCAATCCATGCTGACAGTCCCGCGCGATCCCGAAACAGGGCAGTGGGCAGTTTCACACCGCTCCGCGCGGCCAGAGACTGTGCGAAAGCGATCTGTTTCTCTGTCGCGGGTTGCGACGGCGCAATCGGCAACGCCCCTTGTGCGGGATCAAAAAGGCCGGGTTGTTGCGAATGATAAGACATGTGCTGCACTCCGTTCTCTTGCTTGAGAACAAAGATAGAACATTAACCATGTTTTTTCAAGTCCCCGCGGATCAAGCGCAGGTCAAAGCTTGTTGTGGGATCCATCGCAGAGGGGGGCTTTCGATGTTGCCTTGCACCCGCAAAAGAACACCTTCTTGTCGGCTTCGGCAGTGTATTTCACGGGGTTGAACGCACTGTCCTTGTGCGACCCATCACAAAACGGCTGGTTGGCGGACTGCCCGCAACTGCACCAGAAATACGACTTTCCAGCTTCAACTTCGACAGGATAGGGGGCTGTTTGGGCGATTTTGGGTGCGGTCATGGCTGGCGTGTCCTTTTGGATGCGATGGCGTATATCAAAAGCTTAGCGTGTGCTGGGCAATCGTCCAGCCTCAGGCCAAAGGTCACGCAACGCGCACTACACCAACCGGCCCCACAAATCGTAATCCCCGGCTTCGTCCACCACGACGGTTACGATGTCACCGGGTTTGAGTGTCTCGAAACCCGCGTCGATGAACAGGTTGCCGTCGATCTCGGGCGCATCCGCCTTGGTCCGGCAGGTCGCGGCCTCGTCATCTACCTCGTCAACGATCACCTGGCAGGTCTGTCCGACCTTTGCGGCCAGCTTTGCCTCGGAAATGGCTGCCGCCTTCTCCATGAACCTGTCCCAGCGGTCTTGTTTGACTTCGGGTGCCACATGATCCGGCAGCGCGTTCGAGCGTGCGCCATCGACGTTTTCATACTGAAAACAGCCCACGCGGTCCAACTGCGCCTCGTCCATCCAGTCCAGCAGGGTTTGGAACTCGGCCTCCGTCTCGCCCGGATAGCCTACGATAAAGGTCGAGCGGAGCGTCAGGTCCGGGCAAATTTCGCGCCATGCCGCAATCTCGTCCAGCGTTTTGGCCGCTGCTGCAGGACGGGCCATGCGTTTCAGCACATCCGGGTGGGCGTGCTGAAACGGGATATCCAGATAAGGCAGTACCAGACCGTCGGCCATCAGTGGGATCAACTGGCGCACATGCGGGTAGGGGTAGACATAGTGCAGCCGTACCCAGGCCCCGAGTGACCCCAGATCGCGTGCCAGATCAGTGATGTGCGCCCGGTGGCCTTTGGCTTCGGCATGTTTGATATCAACGCCGTAGGCCGATGTATCCTGACTGATCACCAGCAACTCGCGCACGCCGGCGTCCACCAGTTTTTCCGCCTCACGCATAACGGCATGGGCCGGGCGGCTGACCAGGCGCCCGCGCATATCGGGGATAATGCAGAACTTGCACTTGTGATTGCAGCCCTCGGAAATCTTGACATAGCTGAAATGGCGCGGTGTGAGGCTGACACCGGTTGCGGGCAGCAGATCAATGAAGGGGTCCGGGTCAGGCGGCACCGCAGCGTGCACTGCATCCAGCACCTGTTCGTATTGATGTGGGCCAGTGACAGCCAGAACCTTGGGGTGTGCACCGGTGATATAGTCAGGCTCGGCCCCAAGGCAGCCTGTGACGATGACCTTGCCATTTTCATTCAGCGCTTCGCCGATGGCCTCAAGGCTTTCGGCCTTGGCACTGTCAAGAAACCCGCAGGTGTTCACGATGACCGCATCCGCGCCGCTGTAATCCGGCGAAATACCGTAGCCTTCGGCGCGCAGGCGGGTCAGGATCCGTTCGCTGTCGACCAGCGCCTTTGGACAACCAAGGCTGACCATGCCGATGGTGGGCTGGCCTTGACGGCGGCTGCTGCTTTGGATTTCTCGCGACGATGGATCCAGCCGCGCCTTTGGCGACGATGCGTCCAGCCGCGCCTTTGGCGCGAGGTCGG
>CAYGQZ010000372.1:0-3594 GCA_964352055.1 uncultured Rhodobacterales bacterium | reverse complement strand
AAAGCCTGCATCTGACTGCGGTTTCTTGCCGACTGCGCAGGCGTTGTTCCGTATTTCTGCATGATATGTTCGGTCAGGTTCTGACCTTGGGCCGGCATGTCCGGGTTCAGCTCAAACGGGTGCCACATGATGCGCGCGCCCGCACCGGTTGCGCCAAGCGCCTGTTCCAGTTGCTTGAAGCCAATAATGCACCACGGGCACATGACATCAGAGACGATATCGACCTGAATGACCGGGCCTTGCGACGCCGCTTGCGTGTCATTTGACATAGTATGGCCTTTTCGGATGCGCAGTGCTGGCGTCATCCATCGCCCGATATCGTCTCGTTTTCAAGTTTGCTTCGCCTCTGACGGGAAACGCGCGCAAAAAAGTTTGGAGAATCCTCAGGAAATGTTAGGCTACCTGCGTATTCTGGAGGTTTTTCATGTTTTCCAAGTATTTTACAGCTACCGCTTTGGCCGTTTCGCTGGCGATTGTTCCGGCCGAGCGGTCCGAAGCTGACGCCGGTGACGTTGCAGCGGGCCTCGCAATTGGCGGGCTGATCGGTCACCTTGCAACCAAAAACCATCAACAACAAAAACAACGTCAAAGAACGACGACCCGTCGTTACGTGCGACCGAGCATTCCGTCGACTCAGGAAGGGCGGGAGATTCAAGCATCTCTCAACTATTTCGGCTTCAACGCGGGTACGGTTGACGGACAACTCGGCAGTCGGTCGCGCAGTGCGATTTCCAACTACCAAGCGTATCTTGGATATCCTGTGACGGGTCAATTGACGCCATTTGAACAAAACCTGCTGGTTTCGTCGCACAACCGCGCGCAGGCAGGTGGATATGCAACCAACCAGTTGGTTGCCGCGAACCCGGACGGCACCCGCGGGCTACTCAAGACATACCGTGCTGAAATGGCCGGCCAGTCGCCTGCACCGGCACCGGGAACAACCGTTGTCGTGGCACCTGCACCAACGACGTTTGCGGCAGCACCAGTCGTGGCCGCGCCACCTGTCGCAGCGCTTGCCGCACCAATTGCACCAGCGGTTCCGACGTTTTCCGCAGCAGCACCTGCCCCGGCCCCAAGCGCTCCCGCGTTGCCAAACTTCATGGGCAGCGGGTCCGGTCCATCGCTGACAGCGCATTGCAATACGGTTTCACTGCTCACCAACACAAATGGCGGGTTCGTGACCGCTGCTGCCATGACGGATCCAACTGCCGCGTTGGACGAGCAGTTTTGTCTGGCCCGGACATACGCGATTTCCAATAGCGAAAACCTGATTTCAAAGGTGCAAGGCTTCACACCGGCGCAGATTGTGGATCAGTGCAAGCAATTCGGACCAGCAATGCAGCCCTATGTCGCATCCTTGTCCGCAAAGTCAGAGGCTGAAGTGGCCAAAGACGTCGCAGCCTTTATCCCGCAGACGGGCATGCCGCCGGCACAACTCAAAGGTACAGCTCAAATCTGCATGGGTGTCGGATACCGGATCGATGACATGGATGTGGCCTTGGGTTCTGCCCTCATGCTCTACGCGGCTGGTGACCACGTCTATGGCGAATTGATGGGCCACCATTTGGCGCAGGGCTTTGGCACCACCCGTCAAGTCGACGCGGCGCGCGTCTGGTATGCCGAGGCGCTGAAAGCGATCGACGCAGGCGCGCCTGCCGTCTTTGCACCAGGTCAGCCCGAACGGACGGAATTGCTACGCAAAGCATCGATGTCGTTGGGGGTCCAATCGGGCGCTGCTGCCCCGGCGCAGGCACAACCACAACCCGCATCGCTTCCAACTTTCGGACTGGTGAGCGAGTAATCCGCCTGAACTGATCGAACCAATGGTTCAATTGGAACCGGGGTCCGAATACGGTCCCCGGTTTTTCTTTGCAAAGGCCCCTTGGCATCCCAGTCGTTCGCCGCTAAAGACCGTTTACCAAGTCAAGGCGTGCGGCCGTGGCGGAATTGGTAGACGCGCAGCGTTGAGGTCGCTGTGAGGTAACACTCGTGCGAGTTCGAGTCTCGCCGGCCGCACCATTTTCCACGTGTTCCGGAAATTCCCGCTAAAAGCTCAGGCGATGACGCGGTTATTCGTATGTCCCAAACATGTTGCGGCGTGAAAGACAGCGAATCAGGAAACCCCACTGCGCGCACTGTCTGACGAACCGCGCAGCTGCCATTTTTGCATATATCCCAAGGCTTTGAGAAGTAGCGCTTGGAGCGCTCAATTCGCGCCGCGCTTTTGTCGGCATTTGCAACGGTTCAGGCACCTTGTCGACAAGGGCGCACTTTGTCCGCCCGAGCTTTTCCATAAGGGTGTCCATGGCCTTGGTGACGGTGGCAGTTTGGTCTCGGCCTGACGCCGCAGGCGCCCGGTTTGGCGTGTACCAGATCCATGCGGCTGTTCTGGGCATCTTCGAACAGGCGATGGCCGGATCAAGCAACCGATTGATCGGCCGAAGGCGCATGAGGATATCCTCGAAACCTCCTTCGAGCTTGGCGCCTGCAACCGGTTTGCGTTTCTCAAAGCAATCGCATGTCGTACAGAAATCGCAGGAGTCGTACCCGCAGATGAAGCAGGTCAGTCTTCGTTCTATTATGCGTCCAGTTGCGCCATGACCTCATCGCTCGCATCGAAGTTAGTTGTTACCTGCTGCACATCATCGTCGTCTTCCAGCGCGTCGATGAGCTTCATAAGCCTTTGCATCGCTTCGAGGTCCATTTCGGTGGTCGTTGTCGGACGCCAGACAAGCTTGCTGGACTCGGATTCGCCCAGTTCGGCCTCCAACGCATTTGACACGTCATTCAGATCTGTATCCGCACACCAGATGACATGGCCATCTTCGGTTGACTCCACATCTTCGGCCCCCGCCTCAATTGCCGCCATCATGACTGTATCCGCGTCACCCACCGCAGCAGGATAACTGACAGCACCTTTGCGCTCGAACATAAACCCGACGCTGCCCGTCTCACCAAGGTTTCCCCCGTTCTTGGTAAATGTCGACCGCACGTTTGAGGCGGTGCGGTTCCGGTTGTCGGTCATCGCCTCGACAATCACCGCGACGCCGTTCGGGCCATAGCCCTCATAACGGATTTCTTCATATTCATCGCCCTCGCCTGCCTGGGATTTCTTGATGGCGCGATCAATGACATCCTTGGGGACGGAATTCGACTTGGCTTCCTTGACTGCCAGACGCAGGCGCGGGTTCTTGTCCGGATCAGGGTCCCCCATTTTGGCAGCGACCGTGATCTCTTTGGACATCTTCGAGAAAAGCTTGGCACGAATCTTATCCTGACGCCCTTTGCGGTGCTGGATGTTCGCCCATTTGGAATGGCCTGCCACGGGGGTCTCCTGTCGTATTGTAGGTCAGTCGGAATGCCGCGCAGCTATATGACAACGATGCCACCGGGGGCAAGCCCGCGCAGTGAAGTATGCAGGCGCCTCGGTCTCGCGCGCGCAGGCACCTGAGGCGTCGCGCCGTCATGTCGGCGTCTTTGCAAATCAAACAGGCGCAGCGTGCGAAAATTGGCTATGTGATCGACGGCAGTCATCGTCAGATCGGCCCCGGATCTGGCAACATCGCTCTATACACCTGTGATCGAGCAAAAAGA
>CAYGQZ010000371.1:0-3602 GCA_964352055.1 uncultured Rhodobacterales bacterium | reverse complement strand
CCCTCACTGGCAAGGATACGGCGGCGTGTCGACGCGTCGTGCGATATACTGCCGAAAAAGCCCGTTTGCGCCGCTAAATGCCCTGTTTCATCAACCTTGGGTGGCTTGCACTGGCAAAAAAGGCACGGGATTAACCTAAGTGAACAATTCCGAGTGAATTAGTGTAAATATTGTATTAAACGTTCCTCACAAGTTCATGTGATCGTGCAGAGAACGGCGACCGCGCCGGTTTTTTTAAAGGTTGCATTCATTGATTGAGGATAGCGTCGATGGCCGTGATTAACGGTACCCCAAATAACGATACCCTGCCGGGCACGCCCGACGATGATACCATCAATGCCTTTGCTGGCGATGATCTGGTGTCTGGTGAAGGCGGCGATGACAGCATCCTTGCCGGCGAAGGCAACGACACCGTTTTCGGGGATGCAGGCGAAGGTACGAGTATCGGCGTGGACGGGTCCGCCCTGAACCTGATCAGTGCCAATGCACAAAGCTCGAACACGGATGCCCAGGTTGGTGACGAGGTCATCTATACCAATGTCAGCCAGTTGGCCGATGGCACGCCGGTGTCCGGACGGCTGATCCTGATCGCGGTTTCCGATCCGGACCTGCCGGTCAACATGACCGGTCCAAACGATGCCGAAATCCGGCTGAACGGTGTTGATGACGCAGACAAGGTTCCACCCGGCGCGACGGCCACCTTCCGCCTCGAATTCTTTGATCCGGCGACGGGCGATCCGATCGCGTTGAACTCAACGGCAACGGTCAATGATATCGACCGGTCGTCGCCGGGAGACCAGGAGTCAGTCGCCGTCAGCACAAACACATTCGGTGCGTTCGCGACGACCTCGACAACGACGCTTACGGTGGAAGACATTGGCGGCTTTATTCGGGCCAGTGGCACCGAAGTCGTCGAGCCCGG
The DNA here is from genome assembly GCA_964352055.1 of uncultured Rhodobacterales bacterium. Lineage (GTDB taxonomy): Bacteria > Pseudomonadota > Alphaproteobacteria > Rhodobacterales > Rhodobacteraceae > Tateyamaria. The sequence goes on along the minus strand of CAYGQZ010000371.1, from coordinate 2,680 downwards.
CAATCAGGACGCCTGGTTCAGTGCGGGATTCGAGAACCGTGAATTTATCGAATTCACCTTTGAGACCCGAACCCTCATTTCAAGTTTTACCTTTTCCGGTGATTTGATCGATGACGCGGTTGTCACTCCCATCGTGGCGGGCGACGATACCATTGAAGGGGGCGAAGGTGACGATCTGATCCTGGGGCAGGGCGGGAATGACAGCCTGCAGGGGGACGAGGGCGACGATACCCTTGAGGGGGGCACAGGCGACGATACCCTGACCGGCGGCGATGGAGAGGACTCGCTGGTCGGTGGCGGCGGTGACGATTCCGTGATTGGTGGAAACGGTGAGGACACCATCGCAGGCGGTGACGGCGACGATACCATACGGGGCGGTGAAGGCGACGATCTCATTGAAGGCGGTGTCGGCGACGACCTTATCGATGGTGGAGACAACGACGACCTCATTCTGGGCGGCGATGGAAACGACACCATTTTTGGCGATGCGGGTGAGGGGGCGGCGCCGGGTGGCGTTGCCGGTACGCCCCTCGAACTTGATATCGACAACCTTCTGACGCGCGATGCGAGCGACAACAATGCGCAGGAAGGCGATTTTGCCGTCTACAGAGAAGTCGCGCAGCTGGATGACGGCACACTGGTCTCGGCCAGACTGATTCTCATTTCCAAATCGGACACGGGCTTGCGCGTCGATCTGTCTGGCGGCGATGGCAGTGAAATCCTGATGAGAGGCAATGCCGAAGGCCAGCAAGCAACGTTTCGGGTCGAATTCTTTGTCCCCGACTCGGCAAATGCGCTGACCGGTACGCCGATTTCCCTGAACTCGACGGCAACCTTTGTCGATCTCGATGCCGACACGTTTTCGGGTGCAGAAGCCGTTTCCATAGAAACCGTCGGCTACACGGGCTTTGGGGTAACATCCGACACGACGCTGGATGTGAGCCCAGGCGTTGGCACCCTGACTGTGACCGGGACCCAAAACCAGCAGCCGGGCGATCAGGAAGCGTGGTTCAGCGCCGGGTTCAAGGACCGGACCTTTATCGAATTCACGCTGCAGCCGCGGACCACTCCGTCCGGGTTCTCGCTGTCCGGGACTGTAATCGACGATCCTGTGATCACCGAGTTCATACCCGGCAACGACACCATAAATGGTGGTGATGGCGATGATGTCATTATCGGCCAGGCTGGCGATGACAGCCTTCTGGGCGGTCTGGGCGACGACACCATCACCGGCGATGATGGCGCAGATACAATCTTGGGTGGTGAAGGCAACGACAGCCTGTTGGGCGGCGAAGATAACGACCAGCTCTTTGGCGATGACGGCGACGATACGATACGGGGCGATGGCGGCGACGACAGCATTCTGGGCGGCGCGGGTGATGACCGTATCCTTGGCGGTGGTGGCGCGGATTTGCTTGCGGGTGGTGTCGGCGACGACGAGATCTTTGGGGCCGGTGATAACGACACGATTATCGGCAGCGAAGGCGACGACACCATCTTTGGCGAAGGCGACGATGACAGTCTGCTGGGCGGCGCTGGCGACGATTCCATTCGCGGCGGCGTCGGTGACGACTTCATCTCGGGCGGTGCCGATGATGACACGGTCATTGGTGGTCTTGGCGAGGATACGATCGAACTGGGCGAAGGCAACAACCGGGCCCTTGGCGGTGACAACTCGGATCTGTTTACCGTTGGCGGGCTCGGCAATACGACGGTTACCGGTGGCGAAGACGCTGACGGCAGTGACATCGACGTTATCGACCTCACCGGAGTTCGCGCGACGGTCACGCAGACCGGGTTCGAGGCCGGCTTCATCGAACTGTTTGACGATGCGGGGAACCCGTCCGGCAGAATTGATTACACGGAAATCGAGCAGATCATCATCTGCTTTGCCAGCGGGACCCGTATTGCCACCCAAAAGGGCGAGGTTTGCGTCGAAGACCTTGAGGCGGGCGACAAGGTGTTTACCCGCGACAACGGCATCCAGACCCTGCGCTGGGTTGGTCGTCGAGATCTGACGGCCGGCGAACTCGAAACGCATCCCGAGTTCCAGCCGATCCTGATCCGGGCCGGTGCGCTGGGGAAAGGTATTCCCGAACGGGATTTGCAGGTCAGTCCGCAGCACCGCATGCTGCTGACGTCCGAACTGGCCGAAGTGATGTTCGGTGAGCGCGAAATCCTTGTGGCGGCCAAGTTCCTGACCGGTCTGGATGGCGTGGATCAGGTGCAGGCTGACCATATCAGCTATCACCATCTGATGTTCGATCATCATGAGGTGATCCTGGCGGACGGCGCATGGTCGGAAAGCTTCCAGCCCGGAGATCGGTCCCTGAACGGGATTGGCGCGGCGCAGCGTGACGAGATTCTGGCCCTGTTCCCCGAACTGGCAACGCAGGAGGGCTTGGGCGATTATGGATCAGCGCGTGCATCCTTGAAGCGGCACGAGGCCGCGCTGTTGATTGATCAGCTCAAATAGCGCGCTTTTCATATCCCTTGCGACACATTTTATCACCTGACGCGTTGAAATCCTTGATTTCAGGCCGCGTCAGGTGAGTGTGGCTCCTTGACCATTGCTTTGGCTGTCAGCTGCGGTGCGCACGCCATTGGTCCCAGTCTTCGGGCGTATCAAGGTCAAGGCGTGCCCTTTGCGCGGGCAAGCGCACCGGATGCACCCGGTCGC
>CAYGQZ010000370.1:0-3609 GCA_964352055.1 uncultured Rhodobacterales bacterium | reverse complement strand
AACTCCTGGTCGGTGATCTGGACCTTGCCGCCGAGAGAAACGCGATATTCGCGGACCGAACGATCCTGGTAACCACCGCGCACCGCGCGCACCCGGAGTGCGGCCGTCCCGACCCCGATCGGAGGCTGCGGATAGTCCGCATCCGTCAGGCTGTAGCTATTGGCCTGCCCGGCATCGATCGCGACGGCCGCAGGCTCAAGCGTCTCGCCGGTGTCAGGGTCGACCCAGTGAATGCGGATCTCGTAGGACACGCCCGGCTCGGGTCCGATATCGGCGGCCAGATAGTCGTCAAACACAGGGCTGGTCTGGCTGAGGCGATCGCGATGCGACCAGCTGAGCGTTGTTTCCGGGCTGGCCAGTGTTCTGTTGAAGAGCCCATCCCCGCGCAGGTTTCCGGGTGGCAGGGGGCGAATGGCACGAGAGGCCAGCGTGACCGCATCCTCGGGTGCCTGCGCCAATGGCAAAGTCCCGAAGCCTGTCTCGGCCAGCATCTTGATCGTGACCGTCTCACCGGCGACAAAGCCCGCCTCCGACGTATTCGCCAGTTGCTGCCAGCAGATGATCGGCGTGCCCGCGGGATGGGCTTGCGGACCCGTGTCGAGACAACCGCGCCCGACCGTGAGCGCCGTGGCACTTACCCCGTCGATCCGAACAAGTTCGTCTCCGATCGCGGCCAGCGTGCCGATGGCGACATCGGAAAGCCCGGTCCAGTCGGCGACCGTAAACACACGCTCTTCCGGATCGTCAGTGATATCCGCGGCAAGCAGCGCTGTCGGCACAAACTCAACCGCTTCTTCCAGCGTGTACCCTGCGCCGCTGTTGCTCCAGACCTGTGCGGAAAGTGCATCCGCTGACGGGCGTTCGCCTGCCGCGACAATCACGCCCGTATCGGGATCCTCATCAAGGAGCGCGTCCGCCTGCGCGTGCCCCAGCTCCTGAACCAACAACCAGTAGGGCGCTTCCGCGACCCAGCGGCGTGTCAGCGGTTTGGGCGGCTGAACCAGGCCGCCGGGATCCGGGCTTTCGCCGCCAACAAGGGCGGTCTCGCCAAGGGCGAAGACATCCTCGGCGATCTTCAGGCGCACGCCGTTGGCACGCCCGTCGCCATGGTCGATCTCGACAATGCGGACAACAACCCCCTCGAGACCCCGCCTCGGGTTTGACAGCACAATCACGTCGCCCGGATCGAGCGTGCCGCCAACCCGGGACACGGTGATCTCACCCGACAGGATCGGTGCCGACAGGGCACGCAGATCACGCTCAGCGACCCGCACAGCCAAAGACTCGAAACGAATGCCCGGATAGTCCACCGTGGCGCTGATCACCTGACCAAACTCCTGCACAAGGGCCGTGTCCGTCACGCTGACCGAGCCGGTCTGGTCCGTGCGGGCGTCGGAGAACTTCACCGTCACCGAATTTACAAGGTCAGCGGTCTCACGGCGGCCCAGCTCACCCCAGTCGACGACATTGCTCTCGTCGAAAACCGGCAGGGTCTCGGGGTCGTAATCAGCGCGAATCAAACGCAACTCCCAGCGACCCGAGCGGCGATCAACATAGAGACAGGCGTCGATGTGCTTCAGCACGTCGGCGATGAAGTCCTCGATGGTTGCCTCGCGCTGCCAGAGCAGCGACACCCCGAAGCTTTCGGAGAACAGCGCGTCCGCGGCAACGGCAAAGCTGGGGCCGATGTCCGAGAACGTATGCCCGAGCCCCCAGTCCCTGTTGGTCAGGCATTCCCGGATGATGTGCGCCGGGTTCATGTCAGGACCTTGTCCGAAGGCCGCGCGCAGCGAGGCGACCAGTGCATCGGGATCACCGGGCGGGACGACCGGCACGCCGTCGACGGGTGTGTTGTCGATCTGGGCCGTGGCACTGGTGTCCGCGAGCGCGATGTTGAAGGCGAAGACATCAACATCGGAAATGTCTTTGAGCTTTGAGATGGCGGTTTGCAGGGTTGAGGCCGGGCTTGGTTCACCGTCGGTGACAAAAATCAGGATCCGGCGTTTGTCCCCCGCCCCCTTGAAGAAGTCCTTCGCCTGGCTGACGGCGGCGCCGAAATCCGTACCGCCGCTACCGGAGCTTGAAAGCGCGTCAACCCAGTCCCTGATCTCAGTATAGGTGGCGGCATCGGCGTCGCGCCGCACAATTGTGCCAGAAACGCCGGAGTTCCAGGTGACAATCTGGACGTCGTTGGGTTGAGGTGTTGCATTGGAGGCGTTCGCACCGATCTCCTCGATCAGGCGCGAGACAGCGGCAATCTGCGCCGTCATGCGCGCCCCGGACATTGCGCCCGAAGCGTCCATGGCGATATAGATTGCGGCATCCCCGATGCGGATTTTTGGCACGATCTGCGCTTTTTCCGGATACCATTGCTGCGCCCCACCTTCGGCTTTCAGGATCCGCGTCACGCGGACCGACCACGGCTTGAGGTAGGGGTTCAGGCCGAGGAACACCCGTCGCAGCACAAGGCTGCAGATCCCGCGATAGCCCGGCACATCGACCCCGGCATTGGCCGCGAGATAATCGTTCTGCGCCTGATCCGGCGCGCCCATCATGACGTCGATATCCCCAACAATGCCACCTTCGCGTTTTTTGCCCCCAAAGAGGTCGGACTTGTTGATCCGGATGCGTCCGCCTGCAGCGCCGCCGGTGAGGTTTGGCACGCTGGCGGCGTCCGACACCACCGCTGATTGGGCGGTGAAGACAGTGGTGGCTGGCGCGACGATCCAGGTGGTGATGCCGCTGCCCGCGTCATAGCGCACGGCCTGAACGGTCACGGTGCGGGTTGTGGCCTCGCTCTGGAGCTGCAGATCGTAGCTCTGGCCGAGCCGGATACCGCGAGCGTGCCCGGGAACCGGACCTCGGCCACACTGTCGCCCGGTGCGGCGGCGGTGGCGGACATGTCAGTGACAGTTCCGTAGCTTGCCAGCGCGCCGACGCCGGTTCCTTGCGACGTGCTCTGGCCGGAGCCGATCGACCAGGCGGTGCGGTCATCGACCCGGATCTCGCGGATTGCATCGACGGGCCCATGACAAAGCGCCAGATGCGCCCCAAGCGAATAGCGATAGCCGACCGTCTGCTTCTTTGAGTTGCTACCCATTCTGGTCCACCCGTTTGCGGGCCTGCGCGATCACGCGGAACGCCAGCGCGTCGCCAGTGGCAGCCAACTGGTCAGCAGAAATGCCATCGGCGAGGAATGTCTGCCAATTGAGACCATGGCGGCGGAACCAGAGGCGTGCGCCCTGCAAGCAGATCCGGGACGCGCGCAGGTCCTGCACGGTGATGATCAGATCTTCGTTCACTTCTTGCTCCCTTTCTTTCGGATCGGATCAACTTTGAGATCCCCGGCCCAGACGACGTTCGGGCCGCGCAGCAGCACGGTGCCAAAGACCACCGGGATGGGGCGGCCTTCCTCGGCCGTCGGCAGGTCGAAATCATCAAGCCCGGCCGCCTTCGGGGTCTCAACCTTCGGCCTGGGCGACAGCGCATAGGAGATCGCCGTCAGCACAAGACTGGCAACAATCTGGACGACGAAATTCCAGACCATGAAGGCATTTCCTGAAGATGTGTTGGGGCTACTTAGAAGGTCTTAGGTGACGCGAACGGCCC
>CAYGQZ010000369.1:0-3663 GCA_964352055.1 uncultured Rhodobacterales bacterium | reverse complement strand
GTCGACGTCGAAATCCAAAAAGGTCGAAGCTGCCAAGCCAGATGATCCGGCAACCAAACAGAGCAAACCGGACGAGGTCGCCGAAAAGCCAGCGCCCAAACCCCGCGCGTCACGATCGCGCACCAGTGCCAAGGCGAAGGCTGCAGCCGCCGAAGCTGAGCCCGATGTCAAGGCGGAGACTACCGTTGAGTCTTCAGCTGTGGCAGAAGCTGTTGTGGCGGCCGTGCCACCCGAGCCAGTGACGGAAAAAGAACCCTCCGAACCTGTCGCTGTGGAAACTGCCCCTGAACCGGTTATGGTCAATGGAGCGTCGGTCGTCGATCAAAGACTAGAAGTACCTGCCGCACATAGCCCCGCGCCCGAGCCCGTTGCAGCGGCGCCAGAGGAGCCGCCAAAGCCCAAGAAGCGCGGCTGGTGGTCGCTCGGCAAGTGATCAAAGGGGCGTGTCGAAAGGCGCGCCCTTTATCCTTTCCGGATGACGTATGTCTGCACTGGACCATCGATGTCCGACGACACCAGAACATGTCCCGCTTCTGCGCAGAAATGCGGGACATCGATCACGGCAGCAGGATCATCGGCCAAGAGCGTCAGTTCCTCTCCTCTGTTCAAGGATTGCAGGCGTTTGCGAGCCTTGAGCACGGGCAGGGGGCACAACAACCCCAAGGCATCGAGTGTTTTGATATCTTCCATGCGGAACCAGTTAGGCCGGATGTTTCAGTCTGTCCACACACATGTGACCACATCATAGGTGACGGATACATTTTGATAAGATAGGCGGGTGGTATGTTTGGAATTGATATCATCGACGCCAGTCTCATCCCGGCCATGAGCATCGCTCTTTTTGCGGGGATCATCAGTTTTCTCAGCCCGTGCGTGCTGCCCATTGTGCCACCCTATCTGGCCTATATGTCAGGGATGACGGTGTCAGAGATGTCGAATGCGCGATCCGGTCGCAATCGAGCGACAATTACCGCACTGTTTTTCGTCTTGGGCCTGTCGACGGTGTTCCTGTTTCTGGGATTTGCCGCTTCGGCATTTGGTGCGTTCTTTCTGCAGAACCAGGTTCTCTTTTCGCAGATCTCCGGCGCTGTCATCATTGTCTTCGGATTGCACTTTCTCGGGGTGTTCCGGATTGGGTTTCTGGATCGCGAGGCGCGCATGGACGCGGGCGATCGGGGTGGCTCGTCTTTTGGTGCATATGTTCTGGGGCTTGCTTTCGCGTTTGGCTGGACGCCATGTATCGGCCCGCAGCTGGGTGCAATCCTCACCCTTGCCGCGAGCGAGGCGTCCGTGACGCGTGGAACCTTCCTGCTGGGGGTCTATGCCTTGGGCCTGGGGATACCGTTTTTGTTGGCCGCGATGTTCATGAGCCGGGCCATGGGTGTCATGAACAGGCTGAAACCGCATATGAGAATGATCGAAAAGACGATGGGAGCGCTGCTGGTTTTTGTCGGAGCTGCAATGCTGCTGGGCCTGTTCACTCGGTTTTCATTCTGGCTCCTTGAGAGTTTTCCGGCCCTTGCGACTTTGGGATAGGGCAGTCCGGTCTCTCAGACAGAGACCGGTCGGAAACCGAAGCGGTTTCCAACTTCACCCGATACGATCAACCTGCTCTGTTTTCCGTGGCGGAAAACAGCCGGAGACCGTGTCGGTCTCCGCCTTACTTTGGCCCAGAAAACGCGGTAGTGTCGCACCAACGAAGGTGCATCCATGAGCAGTCCGCATCCCATTGCAGTGTCACGTCGCCGGGTGTTTTACATTCCGGGCTATGATCCTATTCATCCGCGCCGCTACCGAGAACTGTATCGAAAGGAAGGACGGGCGCAGGCGGACCTGTCTGAATATCAACTGACCCTCACCCAAGCTGCAAAAGGCGCAAATTATGGCTGGCAGGTCGATGCGCAAATAGATGGCACTGCGGTGCGCGCGGATTTCGAAGTGCTGGTCTGGTCAGATATCGTACGCGACAGCATGGACGCTTCGATCCCCGGCACCTATCTGCAACTCGCGCGAACTGCCTGGATCTATATCAGTACAGGGACCCTTGCCCGGCTGATGCGCCTGCGCAAGGGTCCCGTGATTGCCGCGCTTTATCCTGTTGGCATGCTGCTCGCCCAACTCTTGTTGGCGTTGATCGCCTGGGTCATGCTTTGGCGAACAGGTGCCTGGCTCGGGGGGAGCAGTGGCGCCTGGCTTGGAACCATTGCAGGTCTTGGCGCTTTCATTGCGCTCATGCGGTGGTTTAAGGCAAAGGATGGTAAGTTGTTTGCTTACTACCTCATGCATGACTACGCCTATTCTGCTGCCTCAAAAGGCGCAAATCCGGCACCACTTGAGGCCCGGATGCGCATTTTTCAGGACAGTATCGCCGAGGCTTTGGCCGCGGATGTTGATGAAGTGCTGGTGGTTGGTCATTCGTCGGGCGCGCATCTTGCTGTATCGATCCTGGCTGACCTGATCCGCGCTGGCAAGGTTCGTTCGGAGGGCCCACCACTGGCTTTATTGTCATTGGGCCAGGTCGTGCCGATGGTGTCATTTCTGCCAGACGCGCATCGCTTGCGCGCCGACCTGCAATATCTATCGGGGCGTTCGGAACTGACTTGGGTGGATGTCACGGCACCTGGAGATGGGTGTGCCTTTGCGCTTTGTGATCCTGTATCCGTGTCCGGCGTTGCACCCGAACACAAGAAATGGCCGCTGGTCTTTTCAGCAGCCTTTACCCAAACGCTGAGCCCGGAGCGTTGGGCCGCACTGCGGTGGCGTTTTTTTCGCCTGCACTTTCAGTATCTCTGCGCGTTTGATCGCCCCAGGGACTACGACTATTTCCAGATCACAGCCGGTCCACTGACATTGGCGCAACGGTACGCGGGGCGTCCGCCGTCAAAATCCCGGATTGATCATGCCGTGTCCAAATACACGTCTGTTGCTGCATGAAGCCACCCAAACCACCAAGCCGGTCGGATCAGGTGTCGCTTTGGCGATACATGCAGTTGTTTCGGAGCGATATTCTGAGTGCACAGCCCGAACGGTTGTACCGCGCCTGGATGGCAGAGTTTCGGACGCCCTTCTTTCGAAGCTACCTGATCAACCAGCCTGATCTGGTCAAAACCGTGCTCAAGGAACGGCCAGAAGACTTCCCGAAATCTGACCGGATCGGCGAAGGGTTGCGCCCTTTGCTTGGCAATTCGGTGTTTCTGACCAATGGTGAAACATGGCGTCGACAACGACGGATCATTGATCCGGCCTTTGAAGGGGGACGGTTACGCGAAACCTTTCGCGGAATGTGGGACGCGTCCGAAGCAGCGGCAGCCCGCTTGACTGAAGGCGTGACCGAGATTGAAGAACAGACCAGTCATGCCGCCGCGGATGTCATCTTTCGCACCCTTTTTTCCATCCCGATCGAGGATGAGTTGGCCACGGCGGTGTTCCAAGAGTTTCGCGCCTATCAGCGCAGCCAGCCGATCCTGAACCTTGCAGCTTTTGTGCCTTTGCCCAAATGGATGCCGCGCCTGTTTCGCAGAGATACGAAGGCCAGCGCGGCCCGTATCCGACACCTCATCACGCGCCTCGTGGACCGGCGGGCTGCGGAGATTGCGGCAGGCAGCGCCCCGGACGATCTGGCCACCAAGATCATGACAACATCGGACCCGGAAACGGGCGAGA
>CAYGQZ010000368.1:0-3677 GCA_964352055.1 uncultured Rhodobacterales bacterium | reverse complement strand
CACTACAATCTGATATTTTTAATGAAGGTGAAGATGCACGTGGCATCCCGTAGGGATGCCACCCCAGCATTGCATGCGTCATCACAATCTCTCTTTTCTTTCAGTTTTTAAATTGCTTTAGCCCGTTTTCATTTGCAAGAGCTTGCATCCGTCGTCGTAACGTCTCACACTAATTGGTGGAAAAAATGGTGGGATGACGATGACAAAACTGAACGCAAAAAAGGTTCAATCGCTCAAAAAGCCTGGAATGTATGGCGATGGCGCGGGCTTATATCTCAACGTTGCGGCCGGTGGCACCAAAAGTTGGCTTCTGCGAGTTACGATCAAAGGACAATCCGCTCGCCGGGAGATTGGTTTAGGTGCAATAGACACTCTATCTCTGGCCGATGCTCGCGTGAAAGCGTCAGAATTGCGCACAGAGGCCAAGGCTGGCCGAGATCCAAAAACCAAACGCGACAAACGTGAACTCACTGTGAAGGAAGCAGCATTCGAACTGCATGAAACTTTGGCGCCGACCTTCCGGAATGAAAAGTACCGCGCCCAATGGCTATCAAGCCTTCAAAACCATGCTTTCCCAAAAATAGGTAACCGGAGCGTCGCGAGCATCCAGCGGCAAGACGTCTTGGAGGTATTGAGCCCAATCTGGGTTGAAATGCACCCAACCGCAAAGCGACTGAAACAACGCTTGGAGGCCATATTTGACCATGCCATAGGCACCGGGCAGCGAGAAACCGCAAATCCCGTTGACGGCGCACTGCGTCGCGCTCTGCCCAAAGGCAAGCACAAAACAAAGCATCACGCTGCATTGTCGTGGCAGGACGTGCCGGACTTCATGGCTGATCTAGAAGCGCGCGAAGCTGTTGCAGCGCTCTGCCTGCGTTTCATAATCCTGACTGCAGCCCGCAGTGGTGAAGCGCGCATGGCAACATGGAGCGAGATCGATTTGGAGAGCAAAACGTGGATTGTCCCAGCCGATCGGATGAAGGCGGGGGAAGAACACCGCGTTCCCCTATGTGACACCGCGATCACTGTCCTTGAGGCCGTAACGGGGCTGGACCGCGAACTGGTGTTCCCTTCCCCTACCTCGAGCAAAGACGGGACTGGCAAACCGCTCAGCGTCAATGCTTTCCGTCCCTTGTTTCAGCGTATGAAGCGGGAAGGAATGACGGCGCACGGTTTCCGTTCCACTTTCCGCGATTGGTGCGCTGAGAAAGCCCATGCAGACCGCCAGCTAGCAGAAGCCGCACTGGCGCATAAGGTTGGCGGGGTAGAGGGCGCATACTTCCGTTCAGACCTGCTTGAACGGCGGCGTGCGCTGATGGAAGCCTGGGGGCGCTATGCAACCGGCCAGAGCGGTGACGTTGTGGAGTTTGTGAGAGCTTGACCAAGATCAACGGCAACTGGCGCATGTCAGACCTCGTCCAAATAGACGAAAATCCAGAGGACGGATTTCATTTAGGCGTTGCCATTGCCGCGTTTTGGATAGCGCAAAAATCGGCACCAGATCCCCGTAACGATGCAACATTCGACAACCTGACCAGCTCACAATTCGCAGTAATTCCGCTCATCATGCACCTTGCAAGAATTGATCCTATCTTCTTTGATCTCTCAAAACGGATGTCCGCGAACTCTCTGATAAAGCAGCAGGGCAACGTTGGACGTATGGTGGGACGAATGGCAGTAATGGGATTGGTCTATCCCTCCCCAACTATCGGGAAGACTACGCTCGCCCGCGATGTGGGTATCCTTTTCGCACTGGGTAGCGCTTGTCGACTTAATGTATTTCCGACAGAGAGAAAATCGAAGAAGCCTGACAGGCCCGTTTCTGACAGCGGCAGCAGGCGCATCCTAGAGTTTGCAAAGAAGAATTACTCTGCCCGAGGCTTCCCAACTATAAATTCAATCAGTGAAATTTGGACCGCGCGGGAAAACATTCTGATAAGGGCAGGATTCACTTCGGAAGATGCATCCTGTTTTTCCGAGGATCATTTTGGGACCACTAGGACTGATTGAACGCTCATTAATAGGCATGACATATCAAAGGATATCACCATGCCAAACATCGAAGCCAAACAACTGCTAAATATCAAAGATGTATCCGTCACGCTGAACATCAGCACGGCAACAATTTGGCGGCACGTGAAAGCAGGATCCTTTCCAGAGCCGGTTGCAATTGGCAGGTTGAAACGATGGCGCCGCAAGGACATCGAAGCAATTTTTGCATCATCCGAGCCTGAATAAAAAACCCCCATCACACAGGCGCGCGCGGTGGGGGTTTGAAAATACTGTGGATAAGCATTTCTAACGATCCAGCCGCGCCCAATCAAGGGCAATATCATGGGTGTTTTTGTCGATTGGCAACCCAAGTACGCTTGTCAAAACGTCGCAACTTTTCCCGTCAACAACGATAAAAAGCCTTTAGTTTCAAGGTATGACCGCATCGGGATAAAAGCGTCCGGGCAGCTCGCTTTCGACCTAAGATTCGAGGAATGCAAGAACCTTGCGTTCATGGCGGGCAAGCGCAGCCGTCTGAGCATCGTGGACGTTGACACCACCGACGAGGACATATGGCGCGAAGCCGAGCGGGTATTCGGGCCGACACCGCTATGGGTGCGCACCGGGCGCGGGCATCTGCAAATGTGGTATCGCCACAACCACGAAAAGCGAGACACCGACAGCAAGTTCCTCGGTTGCGTGGATATTCTAGGCAGCGGGCAGGTTCTCGGGTTCCCGTCAAAACGCGGGCAGGGCTATGAAGCCATACGCGGCGGGCTTCACGACTTAGACAATCTGCCCATAATGCGAGGTCTGGATAAGCTGGCCCCTGCCAATGCCAGCAAGCTGATTCTGACGGGTTCGCGTCACTCCGAAATGCTGGCCTATCTGCGAAAGCAAGCGGCGCATTGCGACGACATCGACCAACTAATCGACGTGGGCATCACCTTTGCAGACGAGGTTTTCGACCGGGCAGGCAACCACCAGTTCACCGACGACGAAATAGAGCGCCAAGCCAAAAGCGTGTGGCAGTGGACGCTAGAGCAAATTGCCAACGGCACCTACTACGTCGGGCAGGGGCGCTATCTGCGGCTCAGCCACGACGCGATTGACGAGGTTCTGCCTTTTGGTGCTGACGCAACAATGCTGTTCATGTATCTCAAGCGCCGCAGTGACCACCGTAAAAGCCTTATTGTGGCAAACGACATGCGCCTGACCATGCCAGATGGAAAATGGACCCGCGTTCGCTTCACCCGTGCCCGCAAGGCGCTGCTGGACGGCGGCATCCTTATAGAGACCCGCGCGGCATCAACATGGCACGGCCCCGCCACCTATGCGTGGCAAGGGTGAGCGAAATCGTGCACCTATACTAATAGATAACCCCCCCAAGGGGAGAGGGCAGACGGAAACGACATGGCGGATATTCACGAGCTACCTATCAGACGGGCAGTGCCGGATTGCATGGACGAGCTAATGGACGTTCTCAAGCGCCACCAGGGCACCCTATTATATAGATAACCTCTCTATATATCCCCATAACGCCCACTATTAAGCCAATAACGCATTGCAGTTTTTCACATCTGACAAACACGAATATTTTTGCGGCCTTGATGGATGGACAACACCTGCCCAATCTCCTCTTACCCCTCGCAAGCAATGGACCCATTTTGCTCGCTAATCGG
>CAYGQZ010000367.1:0-3695 GCA_964352055.1 uncultured Rhodobacterales bacterium | reverse complement strand
TTCAATCGCGAACTGAGCTGGCTGGGCTTTAACTGGCGCGTTCTGGAGGAAGCGGAAAACCCACGCGTCCCGCTGCTTGAGCGTCTGCGGTTCCTTTCCATCTCGGCCACCAACCTTGACGAATTCTATACGGTCCGGGTCGCCGGATTGCGCGAATTGGCCCATGCGGGCAACACGACTCCCGCCGCGGACGGTCTCAGCCCGGTGGAACAGCTTGTCCTGATCAACGAGGACGCGCGCAAACTGATGAAGACCCAGCAACGGGTACTGATCGAATTACAGAACGAAATGGAAGCCAGCGGTATTTCGATCCTGCGGCGCGAAAACCTGACCCCGGCCGAAGAAAAGCACCTCGATGACGTTTTTCTGGCGCGCGTTTTCCCGGTTCTCTCGCCCCTTGCTATTGACCCTGCGCATCCCTTCCCGTTTATCCCCAACAATGGCTATGCCCTTGCCCTGCAGATGGAGCGCAGATCTGACAAGCGCACGTTGCAGGCCCTGCTGCCAATCCCGGCCCAGATCAATCGGTTTGTCGCCTTGCCCGGGGAAGGCATGCGGTTTTTGCCGCTCGAAGAACTGTTGCTTCTGAAAATCCCGACACTGTTTCCGGGCTACAAGCTCAAGACCCATTTCGAATTCCGGGTGTTGCGTGACAGCGATCTCGAAGTCGAAGATGAGGCCGAAGACCTGGTGCGCGAGTTCGAGGTTGCGCTCAAACGCCGCCGCAGGGGCGAGGTTGTGCGCATGACCCATTCAGCAGGCGCTCCGGAAAAACTGATGACCGTCATCATGAACGAACTCGGGGTGAGCGACGCCGAAGTGATCGAACTTGACGGCATGATCGGCATGTCGGACCTGAGCGAGCTGGTCACCGACGCGCGCCCGGATCTGCTGTGGCCCAGTTTTACGCCCCGGGTTCCGGAACGGGTCTCAGACTTCGAAGGCGATATGTTTGCGGCCATCCGGCAAAAGGACATGTTGCTGCATCACCCCTACGAGACGTTCGACATGGTTGTGCGGTTCCTGCATCAGGCGGCCATTGATCCGAACGTGGTGGCGATCAAGCAAACGCTCTATCGCACGTCCAAGAATTCGCCCATCGTCGAAGCGCTGTGCGAAGCGGCCGAAGACGGCAAATCCGTCACCGCCCTGGTCGAATTGAAAGCCCGCTTTGATGAGGCGGCCAACATTCGCCAGTCCCGCCGACTGGAACGGGCGGGCGCCCACGTGGTCTATGGCTTTATCGACCTCAAGACCCATGCCAAGATCAGCACCGTGGTGCGACGCGAGGGTGACGAGTTGGTGACCTACACCCATTACGGCACCGGTAACTATCACCCGATCACCGCGCGCATCTACACGGACCTTTCTCTGTTCACCTGTGATGCCAAGCTGGGCCGGGATGCCACAAAAGTATTCAACTATCTGTCTGGCTATGCCCCACCCGAAGGGCTGGACAACCTGGCGATTTCGCCCACAACGCTGAAACCGCGCCTGCTGGAAATGATTGCTGCAGAGGCAATCCATGCGCGGGCCGGGAAACCTGCCGAAATCTGGGCCAAGATGAACTCGATTATCGACGCCGAAGTGATCGACGCGCTTTATGCGGCAAGTCAGGCCGGCGTCAAGATCAGTCTGATCGTGCGCGGCATTTGCGGCCTGCGCCCCGGCATTGCCGGCTTGTCGGAAAACATTCGCGTCAAATCCATCGTGGGACGCTTTCTGGAACATTCGCGCATCGTCTGCTTTGGCAACGGCTTTGGGCTGCGATCCAAGAAAGCGCGGGTTTTCATTTCGTCTGCGGACTGGATGGGACGCAACCTGAACCGGCGCGTCGAAACCCTGGTCGAAATCAACAATCCAACAGTGAAGGCCCAGATTGTCAGCCAGGTGATGGCGGCCAACCTCGCCGATGTGGCCCAAAGCTGGGTCATGGGGCCGGAAGGCAGCTTTACAAGACCTGTGATGCCCGAGGGTGAGTTTGCATTCAACTGCCACCGCTTCTTCATGGAAAATCCGTCGCTGTCCGGGCGCGGCTCTGCGGGTGCCTCGGATGTGCCGAAACTTACCCATACCGAGGACTGAGAGGACACCGGGTTGGCGGGCGGGCGCCTTTCGGGTGCCCCGCACCCGAAACAGTCCCGTCCCCAACCAATGCATTGACCCTGCGCCACCGCTGGTCCATCACTGACAAAAGACACGCGCCAAAGAGGATCCATGAACGTTTTGGCCGAACCACAAGTTTCGAACGAAGGCCTTTTCGGGCAACCACTGTTTCGGGATCCGTCCGCACGGGCGCTCGCACGGGTCGGAGTCGTCGATGTCGGCTCAAACTCTGTTCGAATGGTCGTATTCGATGGCGCCGCGCGGTCGCCCGCCTATTTTTACAATGAGAAGATCATGTGCGGCCTCGGCGCAGGCATGTCCGAAACGGGACGTCTGAACCCGAGCGGACGCACGCGCGCGCTTGGCGCGCTCAAACGGTTTCACAGACTGGCGCAGGGCATGGCTTTGTCCAGCTTGTCCGTCGTGGCAACCGCTGCCGTGCGGGACGCCGAAGACGGGCAGGACTTCTGCAACGATGTTGCCCGCGACACCGGCCTGAAAGTACGGATCATTGATGGACAGGAAGAGGCGCGATTGTCGGCGCAAGGGGTCCTTTTGGGGTGGCCCGGCTCTTACGGTCTGGTCTGCGACATGGGTGGTTCATCCCTGGAATTGGCCGAAATCTCCGGCGGCCTTGTCGGCAAACGTATCACGTCCGGCCTCGGGCCGCTGAAATTGCAAGCTGTCGCCGGCGGCAAGAAAGGCCGACGCGCCCATATCAAAGCCATCATGGAAGAGCTGCATGACGCGATGGGCAGCCAGCGCGACCGCCTGTTTCTGGTGGGGGGGTCATGGCGGGCGATTGCGCGCGTCGACATGTTCCGCCAGGGATATCCGCTGCACGTGCTGCATGAATACCGCATGACGCCGCGGTCCGTTTCGCGCACGGTCAAGTTCATTGCCGAGCACTCCGATCATGAGGCATTGCGCGCCAATTGCGGCATCTCCTCAACACGAATGGCACTTGTCCCGATCGCCGCCGAAGTGCTTTACCGCCTCGTCAAGACATTCCTCCCGAAAGACATCGCGATTTCCAGCTACGGCATCCGTGAAGGCATGCTGTACGAACAAATGCCACAACGCTTGCGCGACCGCGATCCACTGATCGAGGCCTGCCGTTTTGCTGAAGCCAAGGACGCGCGCACACCGGGTTTCGGCAAATTGCTGTATCAGTTCATTCACCCGCTTTTCCGTTCCGCTCCCCTGGCCCGCAAACGTGTGATCAAAGCCGCCTGCCTGCTCCACGACGTCAGTTGGCGCGCGCATCCCGACTACCGGTCCGAAGTGTGTTTTGATAACGCAACCCGGGCCAATCTCGGGGGGCTCAAACACTCCGAACGCGTCTTTCTGGGGCTTGCCTTGCTGCATCGCTACTCAAACAAACGCGAAGGCACGCATTTTGAAGAGCTTTATGATCTGATTGATGAAAAGTCGCAGCTTGATGCCTTGATCGTAGGCAAGGCCATGCGATTTGGCGCAATGCTGTCGATGGACAAAGACGCCGACCGGGGCGAGTTGCGTTGGTTCCCGAAGAAAAAGCAGCTTGAATTGCACCTGCCTGAGGATGCGATGCCCTTGTTCGGAGAAGT
>CAYGQZ010000366.1:0-3700 GCA_964352055.1 uncultured Rhodobacterales bacterium | reverse complement strand
GCCGCCTTATAGCGTTTGGCAAGGCGCTGAAGCTCTTCATCCGTGTTGATCGGCGTGGCGAGGGCAATGTCGTTCATGGACTTTAAATGGTGCAGCAAGTCCCGGTTTTCAATCCAGCCGCGTCACTTCCCCTATGATCCCATCCCAGGCTCCCGGTTGTACCGCACGGCCCAAGACCCTGTCGGGATTGGTCGGCGGCGGCATGACAACGCCATCGAGACGGGTAAAGCCAAAACGATTGTAATATGGTGCGTCGCCCACCAGCATCACCCGCGCCCAACCGGACGGCTCGGCCGCAGCAAGCGAGGTTTCGATCAACTGGCGACCCAATCCTTCGCCCTGCCGCGTGGGGTGTACGGCCACCGGGCCCAGCAGCAACGCAAGGTGTCCGCCCACGCGCACAGGCCAATAGCGGATGGCGCCTGCCAGAATGCCGTCACTGTCGCGCGCCACATGGCTCAGGTCCGATTGCGGCGGCACGCCATCCCGCAGGCGGTAGGATGACAACGCCTCGCGCCCCGGCGCAAAGCAGAGATCGTACAGCGCCTCCACCTCCCACCAGTCGTCGGGTGTTTCAATTGTCAGGTGGTACATCTTGTGCGGGCTTTTTGCGTCTGGTCTGGCACAGGGCCTATCATGCGGGTAATCGTGAGGCAAACCACGACATTGGAGCAGCCATGTTTTACCGACCCAGCGAAGGCCACGGCCTGCCGCATAACCCGTTCAATGCCATCGTGACGCCCCGCCCCATCGGCTGGATCTCCACGCGCGGGGCCGATGGGTCCGACAACCTGGCCCCCTACTCGTTTTTCAACGGTGTCGCCTATGTGCCGCCCCAGGTCATGTTTGCCTCGACCGGCAGCAAGGACGACCGGGACGGCACCAAGGACAGTGTTGCCAATATTCGCGAGACGGGCGTGTTTTGCGTCAATGTGGTGGAGCACGCGATGAAGGATAAGATGAACGAGACATCCGGACCATGGACCGCAGACACGGACGAATTCGATCTGGCGCGGATCGAAAAGGCCGCTTGCAGCGAAATTGATTGCGCACGCGTTGCCGCGTCGCCGGCATCTCTTGAATGCCGGATGACCCAGATCGTGCAAATTGAAGGGGCCACAAACCTGGTCGTCTTTGGTGAAGTTGTTGGCGTGCACTTGCGCGATGACTGCATCGTCGACGGGATTTTTGATGTGTTGCGCTATAACCCTCTGACCCGTCTGGGATATCGCGATTATTCCGTCATTCGCGAAAAATTCAGCCTGAAACGGCCAGGAGAATAGAATGGCAAGATTTCCAGAGTCGGGCCGTGCCTATCCCATCGAATTGCCCGACGGTTCCGTCCACAAGGGCACGGCGTTTCTGAACCAGGTGATCACGCATCCCAATTTCCAAATAGGTGATTACAGCTATGCCTCAGAGTTTGATCCGCCGGATGACTGGGCGGCCCATCTGGCCCCTTATCTGTTCGAGGGCGGACCGGATCGGTTGATCATTGGCAAATTCTGTCAAATTGCCAGTGGCGTACGCTTTGTCACCAGCGGGGCAAACCATGCGATGGATGGGGCAACGACCTATCCCTTTCCGATCTTCGACCCCGCGCAGATCGGATCCTACAGACCCGACAGCCGGGATACCGTCATCGGACATGATGTATGGTTTGGCTATGGTGCAATGGTCTGTCCGGGCACACGCATCGGCAACGGCGTGATTGTTGGGGCTGGCGCCGTCGTACGTGGGACCGTGGCAGATTTCAGTGTGGTTGTTGGCAATCCCGCGCAGGTGATCCGGATGCGTTTTTCTACCGAGGATATCCAGCGTTTGCAGAATATTGCATGGTGGGATTGGCCAGCACACAAGGTGAGGCGTGCAGTGCCTGCATTGCTGTCCGGAGATATTTCCGCTTTGCAGTGCCTTTAAACAATCCGTTTTCCGATCCGGAAAACGGCAGGAAACCGCAACGGTTTCCTGCGCCTTCGCTCGGTCCCCGGTGCACCCGTTTTCCGGTTCGGAAAATAGCCAGAAAACGTTCCGTTTTCTGCCCCCTCAGTGGCCGCCCAGAATTCCAGTACGCACGCCGTAATCCGTGGCAATCTCGTAATCAGGATCATCATCACTGTCGACAATCAGGTGCCCCGCATTGGTCAACAACCGGTGGCAATCATGGGTCAGGTGCCGCAATTGCAACGTCTTGCCGCAGGCTTCGTACTTGATTGCAATCGCTTCAATGGCCTGCAGGGCCGATTGATCGACCACCCGGCTATCTGCAAAATCAACAATCACAACCGATGGATCATTGTCCACATCAAACAGTTCGATAAAGCCGGAGGCCGAGCCGAAAAACAGCGGCCCCTGTACCTGATAGACCCGTGCGCCTTCGGGGGTCTGATAGGTTTTGGCGTGGATCCGACGCGCATTATTCCACGCATAGGCCAATGCGGACACAATCACACCGACAACAACCGCAACGGCCAAGTCTTCCATGACCGTGACCACTGTCACCAGAACAATCACAAATGCGTCCGTCAGCGGCACCTTGCGCAAGATCTTGAGCGAGTTCCAAGCAAAGGTTCCGATCACAACCATGAACATCACCCCGACCAGAGCAGCCAGCGGGATCAATTCGATCACCGATGAACCGACCAGAATAAAGGCCAGCAAAAAGAGTGCTGCCGCCACGCCCGCAATCCGGGTCCGACCACCCGATTTGACGTTGATCATAGACTGACCGATCATCGCACAGCCGCCCATGCCGCCAAAGAAACCCGTTGCCGTATTGGCTACGCCTTGCGCGATGCACTCCTGACTGGCGCCGCCACGCTGGCCCGTCAGGTCACCGACAAGGTTGAGCGTCAGCAAACTCTCGATCAGACCGATCGCTGCCAGAATGACCGCATAAGGCAGGATGATCTCGAGCGTTTCCCAGTTCAGTGGCACTGCCGGGATGTGAAAGGCGGGCAAGCCGCCCTCAATGCTGGCCAGATCACCGACCCGCGGCACATCAAGGCCAAACCCGATGACGACGGCGGCCACGATGCCGATGCCCGCCAAGGGTGCCGGGATCGCCTTGGTGATGCGCGGTGCCACCCAGATGATGGCCATGGTCGCACCAACCAGCAAGAGCATCAGAATCAGGGGCATGCCCGTCAACCATTCGCCGCCCGCCATGCCATGGCCCGACGCCTGCATACTTCCGGGCACTTTGAACTGGGTCATCTGGGCGAGGAAAATCACGATGGCCAACCCGTTCACAAAGCCAAGCATCACAGGATGCGGCACAAGGCGGATGAACTTGCCCCACTGCATGAAACCGGCGAAGATTTGCAAAAGTCCCATCAGAACGACCGTCGCAAACAGATATTCAACGCCGTGCTGGGCGACCAAAGCCACCATAACCACCGCCAAAGCACCTGTGGCCCCCGAAATCATACCGGGACGGCCGCCGAAGATGGCCGTGATCAGCCCCACCATGAAGGCCGCATAAAGCCCAACCAGCGGGTGAACCCCGGCCACAAAGGCAAAGGCCACGGCCTCGGGCACCAGCGCCAGGGCCACGGTCAGCCCCGACAAAAGCTCGGTCTTGACCTGCATCGGGGTCAGCTTCACCTCGCCCGGCGCGATCGAGAAATCGCCGAAACGGGTTTTTGTGCTCATGTTCGAGAAATCGAAAAGGGCCATGGGAATCCGTCTGTCGTTGGGA
>CAYGQZ010000365.1:0-3716 GCA_964352055.1 uncultured Rhodobacterales bacterium | reverse complement strand
GACACGGCCCGCGTGCGGTCCTTTGTCCATTGCGGCAAGGTGCTGCCCGGCCACGAGTTGGAAGTGCGCGACGGCGACGGCAATGTCTTGCCCGACATGCGCGTCGGCTGCTTCTTCCTGCGCGGACCCAGCATGATGCAGGGTTATGACGGGCTGCCCAAAGAGACCGCCGCCGTTCTGGGCGATGACGGTTGGCTGAACACCGGCGATCTGGGGTATTTGTCCGACGGAGATATTGCAATCACGGGTCGGGCCAAGGATCTGATCATCGTGAATGGCCGCAACATCTGGCCACAAGACCTGGAATGGTCGGTTGAGCGGGAGGTGAGCCTGTGCCGAACCGGTGACGTTGCAGCATTTTCGCTGCAAGAGAATGACGAGGAAAAGATTGTCCTGCTGGTGCAGTGCCGCGCGACGGACGTGGCGGCCCGCGAAGCCTTGCGCACCGAGGTCGAGAACGTATTGAGCGGGTCGCACGGCGTACAATGCCAAGTCGTGCTGGTGCCGCATAACAGCCTGCCTCACACCTCATCGGGCAAGCTGAGCCGGACAAGGTCGCGCCAGCAGTATCTTGACGGCATCATCGCTGAACTGCCTGCACCACAGTCGTTGTGACGGTTGCAGGATTGATGCGTTGACCTCAATCCACAAGCCATTGGTGGCCGTCACGGGTGGAACCGGTTTTGTCGGTCGCTATATTCTGTCGGACCTGACCAAGGCAGGTTACATGATCCGGATGCTGGTGCGCAGCGAACCGCTGCACCCGATGATCCCGGATCTGGATGCCGAGATTGTTCTGGGGGATCTGTCGGACCAAGCAGCACTTGAGCGGCTGTGCGAAGGCGCCGACGTGATCATCCACGGCGCGGGCCTGATCAAGGCGAAAACCCGCGAACAGTTCTTTGCGGTGAACGAAGGCGGAAGCATAAACCTCGCAAAAGCGGCCGCGAAAATAGCGCCCAAAGCGCCTGTTGTCGTGGTGTCCTCCATGGCGGCCCGCGCGCCAGACCTGTCCGATTACGCTGCCAGCAAGCGCGCGGGCGAGGACGCAGTGACCAAAAATGCAGCAGCTCCGACGACGATTTTGCGCCCATCGGCAGTTTATGGCCGATGGGACAGGGAAACATTTCCGTTGTTTCAGATGGCCTCACGCGGACGCATTTTCGCGCCAAATGCGCCCGGTGCGCGCATTTGCCTGATCAACGCCGCCGACGTTGCAAGAGCTGTGACAGCCATCGCCACCACGGCAGATTGCGACGCTGTCTATGAATTAAGCGATGACGTACGAGACGGATATACGTGGGATGACATTGCCCGGGCCGCCGGAAAATCCGTTAACACATCGCCCCGCGTAACGCGCATTCCAGCTAGTATTTTAAGGGCTGCGGGGCATATTTCTGGCAACGGTGCCCGTTTGATCGGAAAAACACCGATCCTGACGGCAGGCAAGGTACGCGAAATGCTGCACGGCGACTGGAGCTCAAGCACCTCTGCACAGCCCCCATCCGAGATTTGGCGCCCCCAGATCATGTTGGAGGCCGGATTTTCCGAGACCGCCGAATGGTACAAAGACCAGCATTGGCTTTGAAATACTTAGTAGGAAAACGTGACGCCCATTTCAGGCCACAGACCTTCCCAAACAGCCTGTTCACCCTTGATAAGGAGGACACATAAAAAAACTGCAACGATAACGCTGCAGGCACATTGGACAAAAGCGATATGGACAACGCAGAGATCGAAACGGTGATCGCCACGGAACTGACGACGATCGCCCAGGGCGCGACGGGTGTTACCGCCGACACGAACATTGTTCGGGACCTCAGTCTCGATTCATTGGCCGTGATGGATCTGGTAATGGCGCTCGAAGATCACTTCGACATTTCGATCCCCTTGGATCGGATTGCTGAAACTGAAACCGTCAAGCAATTGGCGGCTGTCGTTCAGTCCTTGCAAAACGAGGTGGAAGCATAATGGGTATCCTGGACAAATTCAAAGATCTGCGCGGCGCATATGACAATGTAAAGTCTGCGGGCAGCGATCCTTTTTCGGTCCGTTTTGACAAGATCCTGTCGCCGACGGAAGGCGTTGTTGCGGGCAAGAAGACCATTCTGCTTGGCACCAACAACTACCTTGGCCTGACCTTTGACAAGCAAAGCGTTGAAACCGCGGTGACTGCGCTGCGTGAAAACGGCACCGGCACAACCGGATCGCGGATCGCCAACGGCTCGTACGGCTGGCATGCGCGTCTGGAACGTGATCTGGCGGCGTTCTTTGGCCGCAAGCACGCCATGATGTTCACCACTGGCTATCAGGCCAACCTCGGCATCATCGCAACGCTGGCTGGCCGCGACGATCACCTTGTGATCGATGCGGACTCGCATGCCTGTATCTATGACGCGTGCAAGCTGACACCGGCCCCGGTGACCCGGTTCAAGCACAACGACCCTGAGGATCTGCGCACCCGCCTGCGTCGCCTCAAGAACAAGGGCGGCAACGTCATCGTTGTGACCGAAGGCATCTTCAGCATGTTGGGCGACAAGGCCCCGTTGAAAGAGATCGTCGAAGTGACAAAGGAATATGGTGCCTACTTGATCGTGGACGAAGCACACTCCATGGGCGTGCTGGGCAAGAACGGGCGCGGACTGGCCGAGGAATGCGGCGTAGAGGATGATGTTGACTTCATCGTTGGCACATTCAGCAAAAGCCTTGGTGCCATTGGCGGGTTCTGCGTATCGAACATCGACGATTTCGACCTGCTGAAAGTGGCCTGCCGCCCCTATATGTTCACCGCATCGCTGCCCTCGTCCGTAGTGGCGTCTGTTGTGACATCGCTGGAAAAGGTCAAGAACGGCGAATTGCTGCGCGAAAAGCTGATGAGCAACGCGCGTCGCCTCTATGACGGCATGTCTGCTGCCGGGTTTGCTGTTGGCCCCGACGCAAGCCCCGTGGTTGCGGTTCAACTGCCATCGCCCGAAATGGCGATTGCGTTCTGGAACGCGCTGCTGAACGAAGGCTTGTACGTCAACCTGGCATTGCCACCGGCCACGCCTGCGAACATGTGCTTGCTGCGCAGCAGTGTCAGCGCCGCGCACTCGCATGAGCAAATCGATCAGGCCGTTGCGCTTTTCACCAAGATCGGCCTTGCGTTTGGCGTCATCGAACCCGCGCGTATTGCAAGCTTTGGCTAGGGGCTGAGCCTCGCAGTCTTGAAAGACACAACCCTTCGCGGCTTCAAATCACTTTGGAACGCGAGGGGTTTTTTATTCTGAACGTTTCGGGATTGCCGGACAAGTCTACCGCACAGCGCCCTGCCGCCACAGCCGCCACAACACGCCCGGGGCCGCAATCAATGGGTGCCGTTTCTGGAACTCGGTCAGTTCCAGCGGGGTGCCGGTGTGCCGTTCCACCTTCCACTGAATATACTCGACCTTCTGATCGAAGGTGAACGCAGCTTTGACCAACCGAGAGATGTTCAGCACTTTGCCGTAGAAGCTTTTGCGCCGCCACATACGCAGATAGTGCCGCGTTGATTTGCTCTGCGCCGCCGCAGGCCACCCGCTTTGCCCTTGTTTGGCCGCTGCATGGGCAAGGGCCGGATCCAGCATCGCATCAAAATAGGCCTCTGCCTGATGATAGATGGTTTGCCCACGGTCTCCGCCGTCCTCGACGCGCAACTCGGCCCCGTAGGTGTTTTGAAAAAGCGCCGTCCACAGATC
>CAYGQZ010000364.1:0-3724 GCA_964352055.1 uncultured Rhodobacterales bacterium | reverse complement strand
ACGCCTTTGGACAGGCGCTGGATCTGCGGGTTGATCGACACACCGCCCACAACGATCTGCACCTTCATATCGGTCAGCGCGCGCAACACTGTCGCGATCTGGCCCGCAAGCTCGCGGGTGGGGGCCAGAATCAGACCGCGCGCGGTCTTGGGGGCCGCCCGCCCGCCGGCTTCCATCAGCCGCGCAATCAGCGGAATGCCGAAGGCTGCCGTCTTGCCGGTGCCGGTCTGGGCCAGCCCCATCACATCGCGCCCGTTCAGCGCGTGGGGGATGGCTTGCGCCTGAATCGGGGTCGGGGTCGTCAGACCCATCTCTGCCACGCGCTTGGCCAGCGTGTCGGGCAGGTTCATCATGTCAAAATCGCTCATGCTTCCCAGTGAACCCATCATGTCATGGCGTCAACCGCAATTGCCGCCCGCGCAAACCTTCGCTAAACGGAACACATGACCGAGAAGCACCACACAATCACCGCCCGTTGCGAGGCCAAGGGCCTGCGCATGACCCATCCCCGCCGGGTGATTGCCCAGGTTCTGGAGGACTCCGACGACCACCCGGATGTCGAGGAACTCTACAATCGTGCCAGTGGCGTGGATGCCGGCATTTCCATCGCCACAGTCTATCGCACCGTCAAACTGTTCGAAGAGGCGGGTATACTGGACAAACTGGAATTCGGCGACGGGCGCGCCCGCTACGAAGATGCCGAGCGCGAACACCATGACCACCTGATTGACCTGAATTCCGGCGAGGTCATCGAATTCGTCGATGACGAGATCGAGGCGCTGCAGGAACGGATTGCGGAAAAACTGGGCTATGATCTGCGCGGGCACCGGTTGGAGCTTTATGGCGTCCCGCGCAAACGCTAGACGCCCCCATACAAGACAACCTAAAGGAGGCCCGATATGCCCGAACGTGACCGCCCCCTGCTTGCCGTTCTGATCGACGCCGACAACGTACCCGCAAAATTCGCCGACGCGATTCTGCGCGAGGTGACGGCCATTGGTGAGCCTGCCCTGCGCCGGGTCTATGGCGACTGGACGTCCGGCAGGCTCAAGGCCTGGTCGGACCGCATTTTGCAGCTTGGGCTGGTGGCGCATCAGGACACCTCTAATACGACCGGCAAGAATGCCAGCGACATTGGCCTCGTGATCGACGCGATGGATATTTTGCATGGGCGGCGCTTTGACGGCTTTGTCATCGTCTCGTCCGACAGCGATTTCACGGCTCTGGCCAACCGGATGCGCGAAGATGGATTGACCGTCATCGGCATTGGCGAATCAAAGGCCCCCGAAGCGCTGCGCAATGTCTGCAACCGGTTCATCCTGATCGAAAACCTGGTGGACGGCGCAGACGGTCCGAAATCCATGGAAGCCGCCAAGTCCGCCCTGCCCCTCATCGAGGCTGCGATCGACAAGATCGATCAGGAGGATGAATGGTATGCGCTGGGCCAGATCGGTCAGGCCATCCAGAACGCCCATCCGGACTTTGACACACGTACCTACGGGCACACCAAACTGTCGGCGCTGGTCAATGCGCTCAAGGGCGTCGAAACCCGCAGGCAGGGCAATCAGCTGATGATGCGGCTGACCCGGTAAGTGCAAAACCTCGACAACCTGCGCGGGGCTGCCATCATGGTGCTTGCCATGCTTGGCTTTGCGCTTGAGGACGCATTGATCAAGCTGCTGTCCGGCGCATTGCCGGTGGGTCAGATCATCGGATTGTTCGGGCTGGGCGGTGGTGTCGTGTTTGCGCTGATCTGCCGCGCAAAAGGGCAGTCGCTTTGGACACGGGCCTTTCTGGCCCCGGCGGTTCTGGCCCGAAACTTCGCTGAACTGATCGGCACGGTGGGCTTTGTCACGGCCCTGACGCTGATCCCGCTGTCCACGGCCGCTGCGATCCTTCAGGCCGGGCCCTTGCTGGTCACGTTGGGTGCGGCCGTGTTTCTGGGCGAGCCGGTCGGGTGGCGGCGGTGGGCTGCGATCCTCGTGGGTTTTGCAGGCGTGATGATGATCATCCGGCCCGGCACCGCGGATTTCAACTGGCTGTCGCTTTATGCGGTGGTGGGCGTGCTGGGTATGGCACTGCGCGATCTGGCAACACGGCGGGTCAAGGCCTCTGTCAGTTCGGCGCAACTGAGCATGCTGGCTTTCTTTTCATTGGTCCCTGCCTCGGTCATTCTGCACGGTGCGGGCGGCGATGCCTTGGTCGTGCCAAACATGCAACAATGGGGCTTGCTGGGCGGTGGTGTGCTGATCGGGGCCATCAGCTATTTCGCGATCACGGTCGCCATGCGGATCGGTGAAATCAGCTTTGTCACGCCATTTCGCTACAGTCGGATGATTTTTGCACTGGTCATCGGCATGATATTTTTTGCCGAAACCCCCGATGCACTGACGTTGATCGGGGCTGCGATCATTATTGCCTCAGGGCTTTTCACGCTTTGGCGCGAGCAACGGCTAAAAAAGACAGCCCCTGCGTAAAGCCTCTTTAGTTAGCGCTCCCGGCGCGTTAAACGCTGCGTAACTTATCTCAGCAGAAGGCCATTTCTCATGAGCACCATCATCGACATCCATGCCCGCGAAATCCTCGACAGCCGGGGCAATCCCACCGTCGAAGTCGACGTCACGCTTGAGGACGGCACCATGGGACGGGCTGCGGTGCCATCCGGGGCCTCGACCGGCGCATACGAAGCGGTGGAAAAGCGCGACGGGGACACTTCGCGCTACATGGGCAAGGGCGTGCTTGAGGCCGTCGCGGCCGTGAATGGCGAGATTGCCGAAAACCTTGTCGGCATCGACGCCACCGAACAGGTCGAGCTGGACCAGGCCATGATCGAGTTGGACGGCACCGACAACAAGAGCCGTCTGGGCGCAAATGCCATCCTTGGTGTGTCGCTGGCCGCGGCCAAGGCCGCAGCGGAATGGACGTCGCAGCCGCTGTATCGCTATGTCGGCGGCACCTCGGCCCGCGTTCTGCCGGTGCCGATGATGAACATCATCAATGGCGGCGAGCATGCCGACAACCCGATCGACATTCAGGAATTCATGATCATGCCCGTCGCGGCAGAGAACATTCGCGAGGCCGTGCGCATGGGCTCCGAAGTGTTCCACACCCTGAAAAAGGAATTGTCAGCCGCAGGGCTGTCCACCGGGATCGGGGACGAAGGCGGCTTTGCACCCAACATCAGCTCCACCCGCGACGCCCTTGATTTCATTTTGCAATCCATTGAAAAAGCTGGCTACAAGCCCGGCGAAGACATCTATCTTGCGATGGATTGCGCGGCCACCGAATACTACAAGGACGGCCATTATGTCATGGCGGGCGAAGGCAAAACGCTGACTTCGGACGAAAACGTGTCCTACCTGTCGGCCCTCGTCGCGGACTACCCCATCATCTCGATCGAAGACGGCATGTCCGAGGATGACTGGGACGGCTGGAAAACCCTGACCGAAGTGCTGGGCGACAAGGTGCAACTGGTCGGCGACGATCTCTTTGTCACCAACCCCAAGCGTTTGGCCGAGGGCATCGAGCGGGGCTGCGCCAACTCGATGCTGGTCAAGGTCAACCAGATCGGCAGCCTGACAGAGACCCTTCGGGCCGTCGATATGGCGCACCGCGCCCGCTACACCAACGTGATGAGCCACCGCTCGGGCGAGACCGAAGATGCGACCATCGCCGATCTGGCCGTGGCCACCAATTGCGGACAGATCAAGACCGGCTCGCTGGC
>CAYGQZ010000363.1:0-3724 GCA_964352055.1 uncultured Rhodobacterales bacterium | reverse complement strand
TGATGATCAACAAGGACGTCTGGAACGAAGCTTCAGATCAGCACAAGGCGATCATCGAGAGCGCCTGCCAGTCTTCGATGACGGACAGTCTGGCGGAAGGCGAAGCCATTCAGCACGCCGTTCTCAAGGAAAACGTGGAAAAACATGGCGTGATCATGAAGCAATGGTCACCTGAAATGCTGGCTGTGTTCAAAGAGACCTGGGAAGAAGTCGCATCAGAAGAAGCTGCCGCCGACGCGTTCTTTGCCAAAGTCTATGCCGACATGACCGAATTCCGTGACGGCTACAAATTGTGGAAAGAGAACGCATTCTTGCCACGCAAGTAAGCCTCTGACCGACAGGGTGGCAGCCGTGCGCTGCCACCCGACCATCTTTCATCACCCACAATCAGATTTTTTCAGGCATGCACGCAAAGCGGGGCAGGCACCAGGAGGGGACCATGGTTAACAAAGACAAAAGAACTGCCGATCCGATAGAGATCTACGAAGATATTCTGGAGCACCCCGAAACGGACAGGCAAGCCGTCGCAGTTGGACTGGACAAAACGATCAAGGTCGTCGGCCACATTGTCATGTGGACCAATATCCTGTTGATCGTGGCCATCGTCGCGCAGGTTCTGTTCCGGTATCTGCTCAATCAGAACTTTCCCAAGCTGGACGAACTGCAGTGGCATTTCTATGGCCTGGTGACCATGGCGGGTATCTCATATGCGATGGTCACGGACAGCCATGTGCGCGTCGACCTTTTGCACATGCAGCTGTCGCGCCGGGCCCAACGCATCATCGAAGTGCTGGGCATCCTGACATTGCTGACGCCCTTCATCTACCTGATGATCGATCAGGGCTACGATTATTTCTACGAAAGCCTGCGCGTGAACGAGGGGTCTTCCAGCCCCACCGGCCTGCCTGCACGATATATCCTGAAGTCAGTGATCCCGCTGTCTTTCGTTCTGCTTGCTCTCGCGGCGCTGGCCCGCTTGATCCATGATGTGCATGCGCTTTTCGCGAATTACGAAAACGAACGCGTGGGCAAAGGGCTGCGCCTGATTGTCTGGGCGATGCTTGCCTTTGCCGTGGTCGCCTTTGCGATGACCTTCCTTGTGGAAACCACCGAGGAAAAGCTGGTCATCGCGATGTTCATGACCTTCATTGCGCTCTTGTTCACCGGGTATCCCGTTGCCTGGACGCTGGCAGGTGTCGGTGTTGCCTATTGCGGGCTGGCCTTTCTGTTCGACAACGACCTGATGCTGTGGACCGGTCTGGACTCCACCTTGACCGGACTTGATTACCTGACGCTGGGTGCAGTGGTGAACCGGGTCTATGCGACCATGTCCAACGCCGTTCTTGTGGCTCTGCCGATGTTTATCTTCATGGGCCTGATGCTGGACGAATCCGGTGTGGCCGAAAAACTGATGACCGCGATGCAGCGCCTGTTTGGTAAAACGCGCGGTGGTCTGGCGATCACGGTAACCATGATCGGCATTATCCTTGCCGCATCAACAGGCATCATCGGCGCGTCCGTGGTTCTGCTGGGGGTGCTGTCGCTGCCGTCCATGATGGAGCAGAAATACGCCCCCACATTGGCCTCTGGTGTTGTCGCGGCCTCCGGTACGCTGGGTATCCTGATCCCGCCTTCGATCATGCTTGTGATCATGGCCGACCAGATGGCGCTGTCGGTGGGTGACCTGTTCATGGCGGCTGTCTTTCCGGGTGTGATCGTCGGTGCGCTGTACCTGATCTATATCTTCGTCATCGCGCTGCTGAAGCCCGATGTCGCCCCGGTGCCCGAAGGCGCGCAATCGCCCGATTGGGACGCCGTGAAAGCCGTGTTGATTGCGGTTCTGCCGACGCTGGGCCTGATCCTGGCCGTCCTTGGATCGATCTTTGCGGGTCTCGCCACACCGACCGAAGCCTCCGGCATCGGTGCTCTGGGCGCCACATTGCTGGCCCTGGGCTATCGCAAGCTGACGCTGCAAAAGCTGGTGAACGTGCTGAAGTCGACCTTCAACACCACGGCCTACATCTTTGCGATCTTCCTTGGCGCGACGGTGTTCTCATATGTCCTGCGTGAACTGGGCGGCGATGAGTTGATCGAACACTTGATTGCCTCGACCGGCTTTGGGCCAACGGGCACTGTACTGTTCATCCTTTTTATCGTGTTCCTTCTGGGCTTTGTGCTGGACTGGATCGAGATCACGCTGATCGTGCTGCCACTGATGCGTCCGATCGTGAACGGGCTTGGCATGGATATTCCTGGCTTTGGTGTCATCGACGAGCCCTCGCTGGTCTGGTTCGTGATCCTTGTGGCGGTGACCCTGCAAACGTCGTTCCTGACGCCGCCGGTGGGCTTTGCACTCTTCTACCTCAAGGGTGTCGCACCAAAGGAAATCACCCTGATGCACATCTACCGTGGCGTCGTTCCCTTTGTTCTGCTGCAGTTGACCGGACTTGCCCTGGTTTTCCTGTGGCCGGCACTCGCCACATGGTTGCCATCTGTCGCCTATTAAGGCTCTGTTGCACGAAAGGAGAAAGACCATGAACGATCAGGACCTTCTCACTGCGCTGCGTCAGGTTGTGGGTGCCCGTCACCTGCTGACCGGAGACAAGAAAACCGAACGGTTCCGCAAGGGGTTCCGTTCGGGGCAGGGGGACGCACTGTGCGTGGTGCAACCCGGCTCTCTGGTCGAGCAATGGCGGGTATTGCAGGCCTGTGTGGCGGCAGACAAGATTGTCATCATGCAGGCGGCAAACACCGGCCTGACCGAAGGCAGCACGCCGAACGGGGAGTATGACCGGGGCGTCGTGCTGATCAACACCCGCCGGATGGATGCGCTGCATTTGCTGGACGGGGGCAAACAGGTTGTCGCGCTGCCGGGCTCGACCCTGTTTGCCCTGGAAAAGCTGCTGGATCCGCTGGGCCGTCAGCCTCATTCCGTGATCGGCTCGTCCTGCATCGGGGCGTCGATTGTGGGCGGTGTCTGTAACAACTCGGGGGGATCTTTGATTGAACGGGGACCCTCCTATACCGAACTGTCGCTTTTTGCGCAGATCGATGCGGACGGTCAGCTGCGGCTGGTCAACCATCTGGGAATTTCGCTGGGCGATGATCCCGAGGAAATCCTGGCCCGCGTCCAGAACGGCGAGATTACCGAGGCTGATCTGGAGGCGACGAACAAACGGGCCTCTGACACCGACTATGCGCGGATCGTGCGCGAGGTGGAGGCAGATACGCCCGCCCGCTTCAATGCCGACAAGCGGTGCCTGCACGAAAGTGCGGGATGCGCGGGCAAGCTGGCGGTTTTCGCGGTACGTTTGGACACGTATCCCAAGAACAAGACCGAGCAGGTCTTTTACATCGGCACCAACGATCCCGCTGATCTGACGGCGCTGCGCCGTCATATGCTGGCCGAGTTCGAGACATTGCCCGTCAGTGCGGAATACATGCACCGCGAAGTGTTCGACATTACGACAAAATACGGCAAAGATACGATGGTCATGATCGACAAGTTGGGAACCGACAAGCTGCCGATGTTTTTTGCTCTGAAAGGTTCCGTTGACGCGCGTCTGAACAAGATCCCGCTGCTGCGCGGTTTTACAGACCGGTTCATGCAGGCACTCAGCGCCGTATGGCCCAAGATCCTGCCCGAACGCATGACCGAGTTTCGCGAGCGGTTCGAGCATCACCTGATCCTCAAGGCCCGCGATGGCGGGATTGCGGAAACGCA
>CAYGQZ010000362.1:0-3747 GCA_964352055.1 uncultured Rhodobacterales bacterium | reverse complement strand
GGCAAGGCTTTGCGCGTCGAGGTGCGTCGGCGCCCGGCAGCACTGGGTCAATCACGAAACCCATAGAGCTGGCTCCGACATCCGGCGCAACACACGAGCGTCAGCAAGTTTTTCGGAAACATCAAGACCAGAAGCGCTTCTGACCGTGACGCACCGCTGGCGCGCCGGGACAGGACAAATCCCAGCCTTGTGCACAATATTGCTGTTGCAACATGACCTGAACTGGGCACACTCGACGGGTGATGTGTCTGGAGGGCGCGATGTTTGACGGCTTTACCGCAGAGATACTGGCCCGGGTACAATTTGCCTTCACGGTGTCTTTCCACATCGTCTTTCCGGCCTTTTCCATTGGTCTGGCCAGCTATCTCGCCGTTCTGAACGCCTTGTGGCTGCGCACAAGGGACGAAACCTACCTGACCCTGTTCAACTACTGGAAAAAGATCTTTGCGGTTGCCTTTGGCATGGGCGTCGTCTCGGGGATCGTGATGTCCTATCAGTTTGGCACCAACTGGTCGGTGTTTTCCGACAAGACCGGCCCCGTCCTTGGCCCGCTGATGGCCTATGAAATCCTGTCCGCCTTTTTCCTTGAGGCGGGGTTCCTCGGCATCATGCTGTTTGGCCGCAAGCGTGTGGGGGACAGGCTGCACATGCTGGCCACGGCCATGGTCGCGTTCGGGACGCTGATGTCCGCCACCTGGATCCTTTCTGTCAACAGCTGGATGCACACGCCCGCAGGCTACAGCATCAACGAGGTCGGGCAGTTCGTGCCCGAGGACTGGTGGCAGATCGTCTTCAACCCGTCATTCCCCTACCGCCTGACCCATATGGTTCTGGCGGCCTACCTGACCACCGCGCTGGTGGTCGGGGGAACGGGCGCGCTGCATTTGCTGCGCAACCGCAAGGACGGCCCGGCGCGGCGCATGTTCTCGATGGCGATGTGGATGCTGATCTGTGTCGCACCGCTGCAGATCTTTGCAGGCGACATGCATGGCCTCAACACGCTGGAACATCAGCCCGTCAAGGTCATGGCGATGGAAGGGCACTACGAGAGTTACCCCGACGGTGCGCCCCTGATCCTGTTTGGCATCCCCAACAGCGCAGAAAAGCGCGTCGATTACGCGGTCGAGGTGCCTTACCTGTCCAGCCTGATCCTGAAGCACAAATGGGATGCGCCACTGGATGGATTGGACACTGTTCCAGAGGCGGATCAACCGCCTGTTGGGATCGTGTTCTGGGCTTTCCGGGTCATGGTCGGCATTGGCTTTGCCATTCTGGGCCTTGGGCTTTGGGGGCTCTGGCGACGGGTGCGCGGGCGGCTGTATGACGATCCGCTGTTGCACCGTGCAGCCGTGTTCATGGGGCCCATGGGCTTTGTCGCGGTTCTGGCGGGCTGGATCACGACCGAGGTGGGACGCCAGCCTTACACGGTGCACGGCCTGCTGCGCACGTCTGAAAGCCTGGCACCGGTGGCGGCCCCTGCGGTGGCGGCCTCGCTCATGGCCTTTATCGTGGTCTATTTCTTCGTGTTCGGGGCGGGCACGTTCTACCTTCTGCGTATGATGAATGCACCGCCCAAGGCCCCCGTCCCCGGCATCAAGGAAGGACCGTTGCGCACCGTCGCAATGTCGCCGGTCGCTCCGACAAACGCGGATGACACATCGGGCAGCGCGGAGACGCAAAATGTTTGAGCTTTCCTTTATCTGGGCCGGCATCATCGCCTTCGCGGTGCTGACCTACGTGATCCTTGACGGGTTCGACCTTGGCGTCGGGCTGTTGTTCCCATTCGCCGCGACCGAGCGGGAAAAGGCCACGATGATGAACTCCATCGCCCCGATCTGGGACGGGAACGAGACCTGGCTGGTGCTTGGCGGTGGCGGGCTTTTTGCGGTCTTTCCGCTGGCCTATGCGGTTATCATGCCGGCCCTTTACATGCCGATCATCCTGATGTTGCTGGCCCTGATCTTTCGCGGCGTGGCCTTTGAATACCGCTGGCGCACCGAACGGTGGAAACCCGTTTGGGACAGAGCCTTTTTTGGCGGGTCGCTTGTGGCTGCGTTCATGCAGGGCATTGCCCTGGGCGCGCTGGTGCAGGGCATCGACGTGGCGGATCGCGCCTATGCGGGCGGATGGTGGGACTGGCTGAGCCTGTTTTCGATCCTGACCGGATGCGCCGTTGTTGTCGGCTATGCCTTGCTTGGCTCAACCTGGCTGGTGATGAAAACCGAAGGCGAATTGCAGCACCAGATGCAGGGTTATGCGCGCCTGCTTGCCATCGGGACCCTGGGTTTTATCGGTATTGTCAGCCTGCTCACGCCGTTTCAGGATCCGGTCTATTTCCAGCGCTGGCTCAACATGCCGGGCCTCGCGCTCAGCGTGGTCATGCCGGGGGCCGTTCTGGCGACGGCCTGGGCGCTTTTTACCGGGTTGAGAGACCACAAGGATGTGCAGCCGTTTCTGGCCGCGCTGACCCTGTTTATCCTCTGTTTCATCGGCATCGGGATCAGCTTTTATCCCCATATGGTGCCGCCGGGCCTGACGATTGCCGATGCCGCGGCCCCGGATTCGAGCCTGCGCTTTGCCCTTGTGGGCACGGTTGTGCTGGTTCCGATGATCCTCGCCTATACCGCCTATGCCTACTGGGTCTTTCGCGGCAAGGTGGACCCGGATGAGGGCTACCATTGATCAGCCGGGACCGCCTGCGCAAGGCCGCATGGTTCGTCGCGCTGTGGCTTGCAAGTGTCGCGGCGCTTGGGGTGGTGGCACTGATCATCAGGTTGGTCATACCCCGTTAAGTCGCGGCGGTGCCCTGCTTGAAATGCCAGGTGATCGCAGTGTTGTATCCAAGGTCGGTCAGCAATCGGATCTTGGAGCTCCACGCAGCCGGGCACACAACCAGAACCGCCGTGTTCCCACGCGCAGCGCGCGCCGCTTCTGCCGCCCTGAGTAATTCTGCGGCTTGCGGGGCACTGGCCTCAAGCGCACGCACATTGTCAGTTGCGTCGTGGAAAAAGTCATCGATAACCCCCACGCCGGAAATGTCATGCGGTGTCGGAAAATGCAGCGGCGTGGCGGGTTGCGAGATGGCGTAACCCGTCAAGTGCCCCTGCCCGTCCGAAACAAACATATCGCGGTCGGTCAGTGTCAGGCTGCGCTGCATCCATGCGCCGAACCGACTGCCAGCCTCTGGATGCGGTTGCCAAAAGACAGAATGCAGATCGAAAAGCCGCTGCCGGTGTATCGCGCTCAGCGTGATAATGCCCGGAACATCGTCGGCCTGAGCCTTGCGAACGGTGCTTGATGGCTCTGGCTGGCGCAGCCCCGACTTGGCAAGATACAGCGTCAGCGGTTCATAACCCTGCCCGCGATACAGTGCCTCCCAGGCGCCGCCCGCGACGCTGGAGGCCAGTACAATCTGCGCACCCGCAGCCCGAAGATCCGTCTCGGCGGCATCGAGCAGCATCCTGCCAGTATCAGCCGGTGCATGCGGCGCGACAAAACTGTCCTCCATGATCAGACCCGGCGGGCCAAAGACACCCGCGTAAATCGGCGGCACCGGCAACAGGATGGAATGGGCGACACCCACAAGGTCGCTGCTGGTCTCGGCAACCAGCCACATTTGACGAAAGGCAGGGGCGTCCGCCTCCATCGCGGTTCTGATGGTCGACATGATCTTTTGGCGCGGGTCACTGTCCATGGCCCACAGGACCGGATCGGTCTCATGCCGGGCCAAAGCATCCGCTAGCAACA